>JAVXWL010000071.1:0-8442 GCA_032230565.1 Pseudonocardiales bacterium
TTCGTCGGGGTCGGTGCCAGCAGCGCCAACGCCAACGCCGAGCACCCCGCGCTGGCCACCAGCATCCGCCGCACCGGATCGCCGCCGCCGTCTGCGCCTAACTCTGCGCTTCCCGAACTGCACAGCAGTGCTGTCCGCAGCCGGGTAAACAGCGCTGCTGTGGAGTTCGGGAGGCGCAGTGCAGGTGAGCTGTTCAGGGCGAGGACTAGGAGGACCGCGATTGTTAGCACCACTGGGGCTCGGCGGGCCCACTGGCTGGAGTCCTCGAAGCTCAGGATCGTCTTGTAGTGGACGTTCTCCTGGAACCAGGAGAACGTCTGGTAGTAGTGCCGGTGCACTGCGGCGGACTCCAGGACGTCGCCGAGCGTGGCGTCGGCAAATCCCACCAGCACCAGGCTGGTGCTCGCGGCGGCCAGCAGCGCGACCGCGGTCACCCGCGCCGCGATGCGCTGGGCGCGCAACCACCGCCACAGCCACGGCAGCGCCAGCACCAGCGGCGCGATGGCGACCAGCCCGGACGGGGAGACGGCCATCGCCAGCGCGGCGGCCGCGACGGCGGCGGCCAGCACGCCGACCGAGTGGCGTTGCCGGGCCAGCTCCGCCAGCAGCAGCGTCGCCGCGGCTAGCAGCACGATCAGTGGTTCGGGTCGCAGCGTCATCCCGTAGGGCAGCCACCACAGCAGGTAGGACACCAGCAGCGCCCAGGTAGCCCGGCTGGTGCCCAGCTCGCGACCGAAACCAGCAACGAGCAGCAACCGCAGCACCAACCAGGTGAGCAGCCCGTAGGCCAGCGGCACCAGCCGCATCCACGCCAGCCCCCACCCCCCGAGCGAACCCCAGAGCTGCAGCACGTATTGGCTGGCCACGAAGGGGTTCTCGGAGACGTTGAACATGTAGATCGCATTGCCGACCGAGCCGGAGGCGTTGGCACCACGGGCCATCTGCATGTACCACGAGTCGTCGAAGTTGGTCGGAGCCAGCAGCACCCACATCGCCGAGACGACCACCAACACGGCGTCGGCGATCCTGGGTCGAGGTCGGGCGGGCGCAGCGGTTATCGGCTGTCCGCCCCACCACCGCCAGGCCAACCCGAGCAGCATCAGCAGGGCCGCGGCGCAGGTCACCAGCAGTCCGGTCTTCAGCGCTGTCGGGGTCGATTCATACCGAGCATCGGTGTGTAACGACGCCGCCAACCCCGAAGCCGCCGGCTGGCCGTCCAGCTCGGTGGCCAGCTCGCTGACCTCCGAAACCTGCACCGAGGCAGAGCCGCGCCGCACCCCGTCGCGCAGTACCCGCACGCCGCCGGCGTCGGCCAGTACCCGGTAGGTACACCCGCCAACCGGCAGCACCTCGCGCAACACCGTCACACCCGATGCAGTCACCTGCACGGCGCCGCCGTGCACCGCGACGACCAGACCCTGACTGAGCTGGCCCGGCTTGCCGGCGGTGGCGGGCAGGGTGCGCAGTGCGTCGCCGCCGGCGGGTTGCCGGTCCAGCGCGGACAGCGCTGCGCACGTCACCCGGGCAGTCAGGCTCAACGGTCGGTAGGGCACCAGCGGCAGCACCGTGGAGCGCGCCGGCTGGCCAGCCGGTGGCCAGCTGACCACTGGGTCCTGGGCGGTCACCGGGGCCAGCAACAGCCCGACCGCCGCGACAAGGGTCAGCGCAGCCAGTCCGGCGAGCACGCCAACCCGAGACGTCACGGAGCGTTGCAAGTCGGCGGTCGCAACCACCGCGCGAGGGTAACCGGCCGCTCCTGTCGGTACCCTGCTCGGACCGGGTCACGCCCGGCTAGAACCCTGAAGGGAGATCGCGGTTGGCCACACCGCAGCTGCAGGCGAAGTCGCGCCTTTCGACCCAGCTGACCCGATTTGTCCTGGTCGGCGGGGTCGCCGCCGTCGTGGACTACAGCAGCTACCAGGCGTTGCTGGCCGGCGGCCTGTGGGTGCACCTGGCCAAGGCGCTGGGATTCATCGCCGGCACCACCACCGCGTATCTGATCAACCGCAGGTGGACGTTCCAGGGCAAGGGTGGGCGCGGCGAGTTCGCCTCGGTGATGGCGTTGTACGGCATCACGTTTGTCGTTCAAGTGGGCATGAACGCGGTGATGCTGGCGCTGCTGCCGCCGATCCGCGGCGAGATCACTTGCGCATTCATCGTGGCGCAGGGCATCGCTACGAGTATCAACTTCATCGTGCAGCGCACCGTGATCTTCCGAAATTGATCAATTAGAACGCCCAGATGGGTGGGAACGGCGCCACGCCGCACCATAACGTACGCGCCACGCCGGTGTATCACTCGCATGGAGCATACCGATAGTGGCACAATGAGACATGCGGGTTCGGGACCCCCAGCCGGATCCGCCGCCCCTCGCGGAACACCTCCCCCTCGTTTCCGCGAGGGGCCCCATATGGGCCCGGGATTCCTACGTCATCTCCGGTTGCCTCAACGGCCCAGTTGAGTGATTTCGGCCGTTTGACCCCCGCTGCGTAGCGGTCCCGGAGACCACCAGCCGCTTCGCACGGCGGTGCCCGTCTGCAGCACAGGCGCCTCAGCGTCAGGTACCCGTGGCTGGATCACCATGAGCTTGCCCCAGTCGGTGTCCCAGTTCTCTTTGAGGTAGGTCGGTACCTCCTGCTGGGTGGCCAGGATCTGCAGCCAGCCGATCGGACCACCCGCATCGGCCGCTGACCAACTCTTGCTTTCGTCAGCCAGCAGCTTGTCGGGGATCAGCCGATATTGGGGTATCTCTGCGATGCCGTCGCGGATTGCGAACGGGCGCACGCACGGATGTACAAACCCCACCGGCCAGTCCATGAACACCGGGGGTGTCGGCGCTACCAGATCGGTCAGCGAGCTCAGCACCGGCACACGGGGGGCGGAGAACGCGAGCCATCCGTCATCGGTGACGTCGGCGTCGGTGGCGACCAGGCGCACGGCGTCCGCCCCAGCAGAGGGGCGACCGGCCAGCCCTAGGCGGTAGTCCCGCCATCCCGGCCCGTCGCCAGTGGCTCGCCCACCGATTGTCATGTGGTCGACGACGCGGAAACCATGCTCGGTGCGGCGGGCGAACTCGGCGACCAGCGGCGTGGTGGGCGACAGCTTCCCGGCGACGGAGACCACCACCGGCGCGGTGCCCTGGCGGCCTGCGTCGGGCAGCGCATACCAGGTGGAGCGCAGGATGCCGGTGCCGGGAGTGTCGGGGGAGAAACTGCTCCAGATCGGGATCTCGGTACCACCGAGCCCGATCGGCGGCTTGTCAACCGGGTTGGTCCCATCGTCACCCGGCTTGGGAATGCGGTCGCCCCTGGCAATCTGGTTGTCCGCCCGGTCGTTGGTCGCGGAGCCGGTGAGCCGGGAAGGGGGACTAGTGGGCAACGCCTGCTCCAGCGGGGACCGGTTGTTTTCAAAGCCGCGCTGCAGCGGGATGTCGGCGAGCAGCGTTGTGCGCAGCGGGCGCAGCGCACCGGCACGCCGGTCGGCCTCCACCAACACCGCGTCGGTGAGGTTGCAACTGTGCCCGGTGATCTCGGCGAAGTTCGCTGCACCCATGCTGTAACCGTGGCGCTGCTTGTAAATCGCCTTGGCCATGGCGCCAACCTCGGCGAGCACGAGCAGGCCGCAGAACACCGCCAGTGGGGCTGACCCGATCAGCAGCGCGCGGCGCCGCCCATTGCGCCGTTGCGGCGGCGATGGTGCCGGCTCACCCGGCTCGTGCCGCAGGCCCTCGATCACCGCGATCAACCCCGCCAGCACGGCGCCGACGATCAGCAGCGTGCTCGCCTGAATGCCATGCACCGAGGGCGGTTTGTCATACCAGGGCACCCCGTACTGCGACACGTACCATGGAGCGTTCGGCCCGGTCGAGGACATCGCCAGGATCAGCAGCAGGCCGGATAGGAACCACCACCGGTTGCGCGCCGAGCGCAGCACAGTGGAGCTGGTGGCCAACGCGGTCAGCGCGGCCAGCGCGGCACCGATCGAGGCGAACGCCCCGAAGTGGTGCGTCCACTTCGTCGGAGTCAACGCCAGTAGCACCAGCGACGCCCCCGCGGTGCCGATCAGTCGGCGGCTCGGGCCCAGACCGGCGCCCGGGATGCGGCCCCGGCGCAACAGCACCACCCCGGTGGTGCCCAGGCACAGCAGCAACAGCAGAACCGGGAAGCGACGGGCCAGAGCACCGTCGGGCAGGGTGCTGAACAGCTCCTCGTAGCGCAGCGGCTCCTGGAACCAGGACAGGTTGGGGCCGATCTCGGTGCGGATCCGGGACGCTTCCAGCACCCCGGACAGCGTCTGGTCGGCGAAGCACACCACGAGCACCAGCAGGCCGGCACCGAGGATCGGCCCGAGTACCGCGGCCCGGCCGGAGACCGCGATGTTTTGGCGCACCAGCAGCACCAGCGGGCGCAGCGACACCAAAAACGGTGCGATCGCGATGAAACCGGTCGGTGTCGAAGCGACCGTGAACGCTGCCGCCAGCAGCGCCAACGCCAGTGGGAGCACCCGGCGGGTGGCCACGGCGCGCTCCACCCCGCACAGCGCGAGCAGCGAACCGATGGCGACCACCGGCTCGAGGCGCAGGCCGTTGTTGTAGGGCAGCCAGAAGGCCAGGAACACCGCGGCGGCGGCCCATCCCGCGGCGGTGCTGCGCCGGACCTCCCGGCCGAGCCGGGGCATCACCTCACGGCTGATCAACATCCAGCTGACCCCGCCCATAACGAAGGAGGGCAGCCGCAGCCACGGTGGCACTGTGCTGATCTGCGACCAGAGCGCATACAGCTCGTAGGGCCAGCTGAACGGCGCCTCGGGGGCGTTGAACCATCGGTAGTAGTTGCCGATGTAACCCATGTCCGCACGCGTGCGGATCATCGTCAGGATGTAGCCGTCGTCGGAGGTGATCCCGCCGATGACCACCCATACGGCCAGCACCGCGAGCACCGTGGCGTCCCGTCCAGTGGGTCGCCACCAGCCCGAGGGCAGTACTCGGGGAGCTCGGCGCCCGATCCGCTGATCCAGCCGATGCATCAGGACTAGGCTGATCAGCACGGCCAGTACGGCGGCCGCGATGGCCGCGAGCTTGATCGGGTGTGGCACGGACTGGAACCGGGTGTCCGCGGTGATCTTCACCGCCAGCCCACGTACCGGGTCGCGTTGCTCGATCAAGGCCGAGTAGATACCGGTCACCTGCGGCCGGACGTCCTGGTCCACCTTGACGAACCGCAGGGCGCCGGCCGATGCCGTGGTGCCCCGGGCGTCAGAGGAGATCCGGATCATGCACTGCTGTGGGGACGGCGGGATGGTGCTCAACAGGACGTTACCCAGCGCCTGGCCCCGGCTGATCAGAATCAACTTCCCGGCGTCGACCTGCAGCACCATTCCGACCGCGGCACCGTCGGTCGACCCGGGCGGGGTGGTGGCCAGCAGCGAGGCCGGCTGCGGCGACCGCGCATCCAACGAGACAGCCGCAGCGCACGGGATCGTGGCGGTCATGTTCTGCGGCTGGTAAGTGATCAGCGGCGCGTTGACCGGGGAGAGGTCTCCCGAGCGCGGCCAGGTGATCACGGTGGTGTCCTGGATCACCGGCAGCAGCGGCACAGCGATGGCGAGCAGCGCGCCGAGCAGTCCGAAGAATGCCGCGGCGAACCGGAGCAGCCGGGGACCGCGCTTGGCCTTGTTGCCAGTGTCAGCGGTCGGCTCGGTAGCGTCGCCGCCAGTATTCGAGCGACGGCGCGAGATCTCGATGTGCCCGGAGGTCAGCACGCCAGGAGGCTAGCCCAAGGGGACTAATCCCATGCCGCCTGTCCCTCTACATTGACCAGAACGTTACGCCCGAGCGCTCGGCCCGGGGTCGATAGAAACAGCTCAGTGCCGGTAGAAGCGTTCGGCGCGGCCCTGCCGGAGCAGTTTGAGCCACTGCCGGAAAGCCTGCGGATCCCGTTTGGTCCCCAGGAAGTACAACCCGAATCGGAACACTTCAAGCATTCCGATCCGGCGCATGCCGGGCTGCGACAGCAGGTAGCCGCGGTTTCGGTAGGTGTAGTAGCGCTTGATCTCGTCGGAGGGGTCCTGGGCATGGAAGTGCCCGCGCAGCATCGGCTTGAACTCCGCTGAGCCGTCCGGATGCGCGTAGGAGGCCCGCAACGTGGTGCCGAAGCGCAGCCCGGAGCGGACCACCCGCCGGTGCACGTCCACCTCATCGCCCCGGACGAACAACCGGTAGTCCGGCACCCCGACAACGTCCAGCGCGTCGGCGCTGAACAGCGCGCCGTTGAAGAAGCTCGCGATGCCGGGGAGGAAGTCGGTACCCAGTTCGCTGCGGCGGCGCTTCCAGGTCAGTCCCCGGCGCAGCGGGAACGCCAGCCGTTCGGGGTCGTCGATGTTGACTACGACCGGGGAGATCACCGCGAGGTCCCGGCGCTTGGCCTCCTCCAGGAGGGTCTGCAGGACCCGGACATCGGCGGGACAGCCGTCGTCGTCCGCCAGCCACACCCAGTCCGCGCCCAAGGCCAGGGCGTGCAGGATCCCCAGCGCGAACCCGCCCGCGCCACCCAGGTTGCGCCGCGAGGGCAGGTACGTCGACGGGATCGGGCAGTCCGCGACAATGTCCGCGGCCGGGTCGTCCGGCCCGTTGTCCACCACCACCAGATGGTCGGGCGCCCGGGTCTGCGCCCCGATCACCGCCAACGACTTGCCCAACGACTCCCGCCGGTGCCGCGTCACCACCACGGTGACCACAAGACTCATCGGGTTGCTTCCGCGACGCGGGTGCGGGCTTCTGGGCTGAGGTTTTCGTAGGGGTCTTTGCCCTTGTAGTGGGCCAGGACCTCGCGCAGGTCGCCCTGTTCCCGGATCTGTCCATGGTCGAGCCACAGGCCCGAGCTGCACAGCTCGATGAGGAACTCGTCAGAGTGCGAGGCGAACACCAGAATTCCGGATCGCTCGACCAGCGCGGTGAGCCGCTCGCGGGCCTTCTCCAGAAACGCCGAGTCCACCGCGCCGATGCCCTCATCGAGCAGCAGGATCTCCGGGTCAATGCTGGTCACCACGCCCAGCGCGAGCCGGACCCGCATGCCGGTCGAATAGGTCCGCAGCGGCATCGACAGGTAGTCGCCCAGTTCGCTGAACTCGGCGATCTCCTCGGTGCGGGCCTCCATCTGCTTGCGGGTCATCCCCAGGAACAGCCCGCGGATGATGATGTTCTCGTAACCGGAGATCTCCGGGTCCATGCCGACGCCCAGGTCGAACACCGGGGCGACCTTCCCGACGATCCGGGAGACGCCCATGGTTGGCTCGTAGATCCCGGACAGCAGCCGCAGCAGGGTGGACTTGCCCGCGCCGTTGTGCCCGATCAGACCGACCCGATCGCCATGGCGCAGCGACAGCGTGATGTCCCGCAGCGCCTCGATGACCGGCACCTTGGCGTCGACGCCGATCTTGCCGCCGGCCCGTCCTACGGTGCCCAGCAGGGCCTTCTTCAACGACCGGGTCTTCGCGTCGAAGATCGGGAAATTAACGCAGGCACCGCGCACGTCGATGGAGACCATTATCGTTAACACCCAGTCCTGATCATACCCAGTAGGAGACTCGGGCCCGGTAGTTGCGCAGGATCAGCAGTGCCACCGCCCACCCCACCACAGTGATGGCCAAGGTCACCACCCAGTGCCGGAGTTCGAACGACTGTCCGATCATCGGGCGTCGCAGGATCTCGACGAAGTGCAGGAACGGGTTGAGCTCGGCCAGCCGGGCCCGCTCCGCCCCTGGGCCACCCTTGCTGATCAGATCCTGGTAGTTCCAGACGATCGGCGTCATGAAGAACATCAGGGTGACGACGCTGGTGGTCACCGGGGGGATATCGCGGTACCGGGTCGCGATGATCCCGATCAGGACCGCCACCCAGGCCCCGTTGAGCACGATCACCGCCAGCGCCGGGAAAGCCATCAGGCTGCCCCAGCCCAGGTGCGTTCGGAAAATCAGTACTAAAGCCGCCCAGACCAGCACGTTGTGCCCGAAGAACAGCAGCTGGCGCCAGACCAGCCGGAAGACGTGCACGCTCAGCGGTGCGGGCAAATGCTTGATCAGGCCCTCGTTGCGAATGAAGACCTCGGCGCCCTCGTTGATGCAGCTCGCCATGAACTGCCAGATGATCAGCCCGACGGCCAGGTAGGGCAGGAAGAACGCGATCGGCTGGCCGAACAGTGCGGCATAGAGCAGTCCCATGCCCAGCGCCTGGACGCCCAGGCTGATCGTGATCCACAACGGTCCGATCACCGAGCGCCGATAGCCCTGCTTGATGTCCTGCCAGCCCAGATGCCCCCACAGCTGACGTTGCTGCCACCCGGCCCGCAGATCACCGAACGCCCGCGACCAGCTCCGGGATGACAGCCCCCGGGCCGCGGTGATCTCCGGCGCCGCTGCGGTGTACTGCATGGTCCGCGAGGGTAC
>JAVXWL010000079.1:0-5690 GCA_032230565.1 Pseudonocardiales bacterium
GGGTGCGTTGTGGTTAGCCACCACGACCGGTCCGTCCGCCAGCACGGCCTGGACCTGTTCGACGGTTGCGGTGACCGCGGCCATCGTGCCGGGATCGGACCCCGCAGCCGTGAGGATTGCCTGGCCACGGGCTTCGCTGAGTTCCAGTAACACGGCGGGCTCGACGGCGCCGGCCGCGGTCAGCGCCACCAACTCCCCGTAGCTGTGCCCACCGAGATGGTCGGGTTGCACGCCGAGCGATGTGAGCAGTTCGTGCATTGCCAGTCCGGCGATTCCCAGCGCTGGCTGGGCGACCCGGGTGTCAGTCAGCGTCGCCCGCTGGTGCGCTGACTCCTCTTTGCTGAACGCGGCCGGCGGAAACATCGCGCCGGCCCACCGATCACCGAGCTCCAGGAATCGGCGAAGCCTCGGGAATGCCACGAATAGATCGGTCAGCATGCCGGGGCGTTGGCTGCCCTGTCCAGGGAAGAGGAAGGCGACCTGACCAGCCGTCGCATCCTGTTCGGACGCGATGAAAACGCCATCCGTTGCGGTGGCCGCCCGGGCGCGATGCAGTTTGGATGCCAGGTCATCCAGGTCATCGGCCACCACCGCGGCCCACACCCGACCACGACGGGAGCCACACACCGTCCGAGCGAGATCCCGCAGTTGCCAGGGGCGGCCAGCTGCGTCGTTGGCCGCGAGTAACTCGGCTAGGCGGTCAATCTCGCTGACTGCTGCGGCCCGGTCCACCCCGGCGAACAGGAACAGCTCGGCCGGCCAGGCGTCCAGGCCGTGTCGTGGCTGGGGTGCCCCCTGGTAAGAGGTGAGCACGGCGTGGAAATTCGTGCCACCGAACCCGAACGCGCTCACCGCGGCGACTCGGCGCGCGGTGGCGGCCCAGGGTCGCGCGGCGAGGTCGAATGAAAACGGGCTACTGGTGTGGTCCCAGGAGGGGTTCGGCTCGCGCAGCTGGCTCGTCGGTGGACGTACCCCGGTGTAAACCGCGCGCGCTGCTTTGATCAACCCAGCTAATCCGGCGGTGCACCTGGTATGTCCGATCTGCGATTTCACTGATCCCAGAGTGCAGCTACCGGTCGGCGTGCCGGCCTCGGTGAACAGTTCGGTCAACACTGCCAACTCGGTGCGGTCTCCTACGACAGTCCCCGTGCCGTGCGCCTCGACCAACCCGACCTCGGCTGGTGAGATCCCCGCCATCCGGTAGGCGCGCTCCAGCGCCCGGCGCTGTCCTTCCGGCCGCGGCGCGGTCAGACCCCGCGAGCGCCCGTCGCTGGCCGAGCCGACCCCCTGGATCACCGCATAGATCCGGTCGCCGTCGCGTTCCGCGTCAGCGAGCCGCTTGAGCACCACGCACGCCGCGCCCTCGCCGAGCGCGATGCCATCTGCGGAGGCGTCGAACGGCCGACACCGACCGGTCGGTGACAGCGCCTGCACCGAGGCGAACATCAGGTAGTGGTGGATGCTGTTGTTCACGTCGGCACCACCGGCCAGCACCATGTTGCTGGTACCGGCCCGCAGCTCCTTGCAGGCTATGTCGAGGGCGGCCAGCGTGGAGGCGCAGGCGGCGGCCACTGTGTAGTTGGCGCCACCGAGATCCAACCGGTTGGCGATCCGGCCGGCGACGACGTTCGCCAGCACCCCGGGGAAGGAGTCTTCCGTCAGCTTTGGTAGCTGCTCGTCCAGCTCGGGGGGCAGCGTCCCGTGGAAGGCCGGGTAGAGCGAGCGGAAGGCGTACGCATAACCCAGGTCGGCGCCGCCCTCGGCGCCGAAGATCACCGACGTGTGCTCCCGATCGAAGGCTCGCTGCGCGTACCCGGCGTCATTCAGGGCCCGGGCAGCCACCTCCAGCGCCAGCAGCTGGACCGGTTCGATACTGGCCAGCGCCGCTGGAGGGATGCCGTAGGCCAGGGCGTCGAACGGGATGTCCGGCAGGAAGCCACCCCACTTCGCCGTCTCGCTGTACACTGCGGGGTCCCACCGGTCCGGAGGCACTTCGGTGACCGAATCGACCCCGGCCAGCACGTTGGCCCAGTAGCTGGCCAGGTCCCCGGCGCCCGGAAAGATCCCGGCCATTCCGACAATCGCCACGTCCAGCGGCTCGGTTTCCGGTAGCTCAGCTTGTTTGACTGCGGGTGCCGGTTCGATTCCCAGCTCGGCGACCCGCGCGGCGAGGAAGCTGACCGCGCCCTCAGTGACCTCGGCATGCAACGCCTCGATCGTCGTCGTTGCGGTGCGCAGCACGGCGACGTCGCCAAGCATGATCATGCCGTCGCTGCGCTGCACCTGCTCGTCCACCGCCACTAGCACGTCGCCGTCGCGGCGAAGTCCTTTGGTGGCGATGCGCAATCGGCCCAGGTTGAGCCGCTCCAGCTCTGTCCACATCTGGTCTCGCGGCACTCCGGCGGCCACCAACCGGGCCTTGGTCTCAGCGAACGTGCGCACGTACGGCGAGTCCGCGCAGCGGACGGCATGGCCCGGTGCGGTCTCCAGCAACACGGTGCCCGCACAGGCCAGCGCCGCCTGCTGGTATCCGGGCGCAATGGCCCCGGCCGCGATCGCCTCCTCAGTGAACAGGTACGCAGTGCCCATCAAGATCCCGATTTGGGCGCCCCGCTCGACCAGCGGCGCGGCCAACGTGGCGACCATGGCGGCCGATCGCTCATCGTGGATACCCCCGGCGAACAGCACCTGCAACTGACTGGCGCATCCGTGCGCGTCGTCGTAGCGCAGCAGCCGCTGTAACTGGACTTCCCACAGCGGGAAGCTGGCCTGCCGCCCGATGTGCCCGCCGCATTCCTGACCCTCGAACACGAACCGCCGGGCCCCTTCGGCCAGGAACCGGTCCAGCAGGCCGGGGGAGGGCACGTGCAGAAAAGTCTCGATCCCGGCAGCTTGCAGCGGCAAAGCCTGGGCTGGCCGGCCCCCGGCGATCAGCGCATACGGCGGCCGCATCTCGAGTACAGCGGCTAGCTGTGCGTCGCGGATGTCCGGTGGGAAAAACCCGAGGAGCCCTACCCCCCACGGCCGGCCGGCCAGCTGGGTGGCGGTCTGCTTGAGCAGGACCCGGGTCTGCTCACCGCTGCTCAGCGACAGAGCCAGAAATGGCAGCCCGCCCGCTGCGGCGACCTCGGCGGCGAACCCAGCCTGGTCACTGACTCGGGTCATCGGCCCCTGCACGACAAGTGGCCGTACGCCGTGCGCGGTCTGCGACAGGGCAGCACGCAGATGGTCGGTGACTGCTGTGCGGATCGCCGCCACGACGCCACCTGCGGTCACGTACCGCTGCGCCAGGGAAGCGGCCAGCGCGCCGTCCTGGCCGATGGGCAGTGCACCAAGATCCCGGGCGCCCAGCCGGGTCGCAACCGAGTCCGGAGCCACCGCTGGCAGATCCGGGCGCGTGTAGAGGCGGTGACCGCCTACTACCGCAGTTTCGCTGCCGTCCATGACCGCAATCGCCGCGGCAACCTCGTCCGGCAGATCGGCCTCGGCGACCAGCGCCAATTGCGCATCCAGGACCACCCCGGCCGCGCCGCCAGCCACCGCCGCGGCCGCCGTGTGCGGCCCAATTCCACCGGCCGCCCAGACTGGGATGGTGATCTGCGGGTCCGCCAGCAGTTGCTGCAGCAGCACGAAAGTGGTCGTGGTACCGACCCGGCCGCCGGCCTCGGCGCCCTTGGCGATCAATCCGTACGCTCCCGCCCGGACCGCTGCCTGGGCCTCCGCAAGCGAAACGACTTCGACCAACGTCCGCCGCCCAGACGCGAACGGCCACGGTGAATTGGGTCCAAGCACAACCAGGTCAACCTGATCCGGCAGGTCGATCGGCTGCAGGGGACACTCGGCCGGCACCCGGACCCCGAACGCGCCCCCCCACCATCGGCAGACGTCGGCCAGGACGGCCCGTGCCCGGCCCACATCCCGGCCCAGGTTGAGGACGCCCACCGCGCCAGCGCGCGCGAGCGCTACGGCGAGAGCTGCGTTGGGCTCCTCGAAAGGGGTGATCCCAACTACCAGCTCCTGGTTGTGCATGGTCATCCTCGGCCCTCTTCTCCCGTACGCGGGCTAGCCCGGTGGTCCCACCATGTCCTGGCGGGGCCCTGACCTGGCCCCCGGCGTGGCTCTAGTCGATGTGCACAGCTGGAGTGACCAACCGACGAGGTTGTGTGGTGGTCAGCAAGCGCGCTGCCCATGAAGGTGGCGAATGCGGTGAGTGCGCTCTAGGGCGCAGCTCCGTTAGCAATAGCCAACCTTGACCTGGTGATCAGTGGAACTTCCACCACAACGTCGAGCACGGCTAGGCCCCCCTGCCTTTCGCACCCCGCTACGGAGCCCTCATTCAGGGCTACCGACTCTGCCGATAGTAACAGTAGGTGATACCTATGGCGCAAGCAACGCTAAATATGCTCGGATGGGGCATGCTACTGACAGAATGGCGTATTAATACTTACTCTCTGGATCCGCACTACCTAGCTGTTTGGACATCGCCGCCGAGCCTCGCCTCGGTCGGCCACGTCGGCTCGCCCCTGACACCAAGCGCGGTCCACGTACACCCTGGTGGCAGGAGCCGCCGACCGCGCGATGCCGACGGCCCGCAAGGACCGCCATGGTCAGCTCGGTCTCCCGCGAATGGGAGCCAACGACGGTCGTGGCCAGTTGTCTAAGCCGCAACCGCGCAGCATCTCGGGGGTCAACGCAACGACTTCGGGTGGCCTTGGTGGTGCCGACGCCGGGCCGACGTACGCCATGGTGACGGTCCGAGGAGTGCGGAGTGATCGCGAAGATGAGCTAGACGAGTGCGATCTCGGTCGTACGTGCCGCCCGGAAACGCAGAGTAGCCAGAGGCAACCTAGCCTACTGTTCGTGACCACCAAGCCTGGTGACCTGTCGGTGACGGCGCTCTACACGTCGCAGGTGTGGGTATGGGGTGGGCTATCACACGCGCATCTGTGTTCGCGAACCAAAATGCCAAACGCAGTTCGACGCGACAACGCTGTGTTAGAGCCATCTCGGATGTTCAATGACAAGTTCGCATCGCTGCGCCATTCGCTGCTCCATCGCGACTTGCGATTCGGTCGACCCGACACCGACGAAGGAGGAGACCGCGCCGGGCATCCGTCCCCGCGTGGTGGACACTGCGATGAAGAGAATCCACGGGTGGGCGAAGCTTCGAGCGCGACGCGGGGACCCGCGACGACATCCTAACGGGGCTTCGTGAGGCGGGTTTCGAGGATATCGAAGCCGTCGTGCTGAGTGATATCGCTCATGCGTGCAACCTGCCGGAGCCCGATCGGCGAACGCAGAAATTCTGTTCGTCTTTAACGCGTCTTCGCGTGCTGACGAGCACCACCTCGTAGACGGCGGCCAACCGGCACACTGAGGGTCTGGGTATCCGCCGACTCCGAGACCCAATCGGAGTGGGAGACGCACCACAATGGTGATAATGGAGGGTCTGGTCCAGGAGACAAGACGGTCAGGTTGTCCCCACTGAGCTACCGAAGGCAATCCCACTGCGTGGGGTCGAGGATCAGATCGGCTCGGGCCGCGGTGGGCGCGATCAAACGGGCGTTGTTCTCGTCGCTGCCAGTGGCTCGCTCGACCGCCTGCTGGTCGGTACGGCCGTAGCGGCGATGCCGGGCGACGAGCCAGTTGCGGCGAGTGCGCTCGTCGGGCGCCAGGAACCACACCTCGTC
>JAVXWL010000122.1:0-3396 GCA_032230565.1 Pseudonocardiales bacterium
GCACCGTTCGGCGGGTCAAGTCCGCCGGGTTCCCCCGGGAGAAGTGGCTCGCTGACTTCGACTTCGACGCCAACCCCGCCATCAACGCCGCCACGATCCACACCCTGGCCCGCTGCGAGTGGGTCAACAAAGGTGAACCCCTGTGTTTGATCGGTGACTCCGAGGCTGGTTAACACTGCGCATTCCTCCTATCTGGGTGTGTCAAACAGTCCAGGTTGGGTGCGTTGCGCCTGGATACGCAGCCCTTTGCGGCGTCCGCGGTTGACGTGAACGGCGGCGAGTTCGCCACGTTGGACCTTGTGTAACACCGTCTGGCGGGCCACCCCCAGAGCCTTAGCCGCCTCGTCGAGGCCGAGCCACCCGTCAGGCGCCTCGGGTCGGATCCGATCACGCAGGGCCTGATCGATGCGGATCCGCCAGGGGGCACCGGGGGTGATCTGCTCGCCGGTGATGAAGCCGTCTTTGATCCAGCGGTAGAGGGTGACCTTGCTGACGCCGAGGAGTTTCTCGGCGGCGGAGATGGTGACCACGACGGAATCGTCGCAGTCGGGTCTGACAGCGGCTGACGGCGGTTGGTAGGCGGGAATGGCGTGGTTGGCTCGCAGGGCGGTCACCCGGGGTCGGGTCCAGGTCAAGCCGGTTGCGGTGCGTCGTTTCTGTTTGGCCAGAATCACCGCGATGGTGCGGTCGTCGTAGTGCTGGGCCAGCCGGCGGACCAGGGTGAGCGTTTCCTCGTCGGTCGCGCGGAGGTGCCCGCCAGGGGTGTTCATCGGCATGGACAGTTCAGTAATTGCGCCGCCTTGCCACACGATTCGCAGGTCAGCGATTCGTTCTTGGGCGCGGATGGCAATACCGATCTCGGAGATCACCGCGCGGATGAGTTGTTTGCGCTCGCGCAGCGTGGTGGTGGGCGCGTCGAAGACAGCGCGGACGTCGGCGCCGGCGCTGGTGATCCAGGCAAGCTCCTCGGCGGTCAGAGCGACCGGGCGGCGGGCCCGCTGAGCGCTCAGGTCGGACTCCGCCGCGCGAACCACGGCGAGTTTGTCCTCCAGTGTCTTTTCTAGGGTGCGGGCGACGAGCCGGTTTTCCGGTTCGACGTTGTTGAACTGGCGAAGTGCCCGCTGCGCTTCAAAGCGGGCGCGCTCGACGGCGAGCTCGAACACCGCGAGGTTGCGCCGGTGGTGTTCGTCGGCCTCGGCGAGGGCCTGGACGGTGGCCGAGAGCGCGGCCGGCGCCAACATCGCGAATAGCTGCTCGAGGATGGTGTTCTCCAGCCGGACACCGCCGATGCTTTGGCAGACGTGCTCGCCGGCATACAACTGCTTGGCGCGGGCGCATACATAGCGCGGGCAGTTGCCCTTGGTGCCGGAGTATCCGGTCTGCATGATTCGTCCGCAGCGGGCGCATCGCAGCAGGCCTTGCAGCAACGCCCGCCCTGCGCGGATCGCGCCGCCGGGTTGATCGCGCGGACCGCGCCAGTTGCTGCGCAGCCTGGCGGTGTTGGCCTCGTACTTCTCCCACGTGATGAAGCCGGGGTGGTGGTCGGGGATCAGTACCTCCCATTGTTCGCGGGGCACGACCCGGTCTCGGGACAGCACCTGTCCGGTGTTGGGGTCGACACGCTTTTCGGTGCGGGTGCGGCCGAAGACGAAGGCTCCGGCATAGGCCGGGTTGGTCAGCAGGTCGTGCACCGCCGGATAGCTCGCATCGACCCAGGTGATGCGAGCGCAGCCGTTACGGCGACGGGGCAGCAGCAGGTGGTCCTCGCGCAGGCTAATCAGCACCTGGCGGGCCGAGCCGAGCTCGTCGAAGCGGCGGAAGACGGTCGTGATCACTTCTCGGACCGCCTCGTCGACGGTGATGACGACCTTGTCGTCCTCGTCGTAGTCCAGTCCGACCGGCAGGCCTTGGCGCAGTTCGCCTCGGGCGGCTTTGTGCTTGAGTCCGGCGGTCAGCCGCGAGCGGATCAGGTGCAGCTCGGCCTCGGACATCGTGCCCTTCAACCCCAAGACCAGCCGGTCGTTGAAGTTAGCGGGGTGATACACGCCGTCGGCGTCGGCGATCAGAGTGTCGGTCAGCGCGCACAGGTCCAGCAGCTGATACCAGTCGGCGTTGTTGCGGGCCAGGCGAGAGACCTCGATGCCCAGCACGATCCCGACCTTGCCCAGCCCGACATCGGCGACCAGTTCCTTAAAACCGAGCCGTCCCGCGCTCTGGGCACCGGAACGGCCCAGGTCCGCGTCGATCACCACAACCTGGTGTTCCGGCCAGCCCAACGCGACCGCGCGTTCGCGCAGTTCGTACTGCCGAGCTAGCGACTCGGTGTGGTGGATCATCTGAGATGGCGTGGACTGGCGGACATAGACATATGCGTCCCGGCCACGATGGGACGCGTTGATCTTCTGCACCGACAGCAACAGGGCTGGGGCCAGGACACCCGCCATCGACTCACCGCTCACTGTTCACCACCCCGGTGCTGGTGGGGTCGTCCTGGCTTTCGGTCAGCGCGCCCCGAACGATCAGCCTGACCAACAGCCCCTGGACCTGTCCTCGTGTGTCCTCGGGAAGATCCGGCCAGTGACCTTCCTGGGTGGGTGTCGGCTCCAGCCCGAGGGCAAGTTGGCATGGGGGCACTACTCTCATGGCACGCAAGTGGGTTCGCCTCTTCCGGAGTCGTCAGCGCGATCAGGGACGGGGCGAACCTACTTGCGTTTCTGTGACCCGATGCTCACGTTGTGTGACGTCATGACCTGGCGCACTAACCGGTGCAGCTCAGCCAAACCAGCCGGGTCCAACACACCACCCGGGCCCGCCTCCTGCGCAGGCCCCAGCACGTCAGTCGCGTCAGCCCGAATCGTTCCCGGCGAACCATCCGGCAGCTCCACCACAAGCAGCAGTACGCCGTTCCATCGCTTGAACGCCGTCGCCACGAGCAACCGCCCGAACAACGGATGCGTCCCGGCGACGACTCTGACCTCGCACGGCAAAACCGCACGAAGATGTTGCAGTCTGTCGCCCTCACTCCAGGCACCGGCAAGACCCACCTCGCGACCGGGCTGGCCATCCGCGCCTGCCAAGCCGGGCACCGAGTCCACTTCGCCACCGCCGCCCAATGGGTCGACCGCCTCGCCGCCGCCCATCACGCCGGAACTCAGCAGGCCGAACTGGCCCGGCTGGGCCGCTACCCGCTGCTGGTCATCGACGAAGTGGGCTATATCCCCTTCGAAGCCGAGGCCGCCAACCTCTTCTTTCAACTGGTCTCCTCCCGCTACGAGAGAGCGAGTTTGATCGTCACCAGCAACAAAGTCTTCGGCCGCTGGGGTGAGGTCTTCGGTGACGACGTCGTCGCCGCAGCCATGATCGACCGCCTGGTCCACCACGCCGAGGTCATCGCCC
>JAVXWL010000159.1:0-18648 GCA_032230565.1 Pseudonocardiales bacterium
CGAGGAACGCGTCCACCTCGTCCTCGTTGTAGCCCCGCTTGCCGATCGGTGGCTTACTGAACGCGACGTTGTGAACGTCGGCGGGGGTCAACGGCATCGGATCACCTCACGCACTCCTCGACGACTAAGATAGGGACATCTGGGGCACCGGCCCCGAACCCGGCGGCCGTTAAAATCTCGTCGGCTCCACCACGCGCATCAGTATGAGCACCACGAACAACAGAACCATAATGGACAGGTCCAAACCAACGCCGCCGATCCGGATGGGTTTGATCACCCGGCGTAGCGCCCGGACCGGTGGGTCGGTCACTGTATAGACCGACTCCAGGGCGATCGCCACCCCCCCGCCTGGCTGCCAGCTACGCGCGAAGGTACGAACAAACTCGACCACGATACGCGCAGTAAGCAGCAGCCAGAAGAAGAAGAGCAGATAGTAAGCGACCCACCGGACCACGTCCACGGAGACACTCTGCCATCGGTACCCCAGTGCCGGTAAGCCGGGGCCCCTTGACGGCCTAACCAGGCGCTAGCTGAAGAAGCGACCTTCAGCGATGCGGCGCCTGTCCTCAGCGGAGACGTCGACGTTGGGCGGCGAGAGTAGAAACACCTTGTTGGTCACCTTGTCGATCGAGCCGCGCAGCGCGAAAGCCAGCCCGGCCGCGAAGTCGACCAGCCGCTTGGCGTCCCGGTCGTCCATCTCGGTCAGATTCATGATCACCGGATTGCCCTCTCGGTAGCGTTCCCCGATGGGCCGGGCCTCGTTGTAGTTGTGCGGATGCAGCGTGACGATGCGGGACAGCGGATGTGAGCCGCCGTCTCCGGGCGCATCTTCAGCGAGCGAACCGGCGCGTGGCGCTGGTGCGACACGTTGAGGTGCAACCGGCTGGCGGACCGTTGACCTGGCGTCGATGGTCGCCGTGTCGATCGCCAGCGAGCCGCGCACCGGAGCCGCCGCCGTCCACGGAGCGGCGGCTCGGGAGTCTGCGGCTCGAGAGTCCGGGAAACGTGATCCAGCGGCCCAGGAAGGAGATCGGGTGGTGAAATGTGCCCTGGGCATCGCGTGATGCCCAGCCCGAAGCGCGAACCCATCGTCGTAATCGTCGGCAGCCGCCCGGCGCGGACGTCGAACGCCCGGTCCTTCAGCGTGTTCACTCTGGCCGTTAGCCGCCGCACTTTTGGCTGCGACCGTGTCGGAACCCTGGTCATACGCTGGGCCATAACCCTGGTTGCCATTGCCCGAATCGGGGTGTTCAGCGCGGTAGCTCGAGTGATAGCCGTCGAATTCCACTGCACCGAACTCAGCGGCGTCGAACTCCTCGACTCCGACCATGCCGAAGTACGCCTTCAGCCTGTGCAGCGCGCTCATCGTTCGCCTTCCTATCGCCATCTTCGACGCACCACCCGCCGAACCCAACCCCGGCCCACCAATCCGACTCCAGCCCACGGACCGTCGTACCCGGTCAGCGCGAGGTTAACGGCCGATCACCCAATAGCGCGGTTCCGACACGCACGCACGTCGAGCCGTGCCTGATGGCCTGTTCGAGATCGCCGCTCATCCCGGCCGACATCTCGACCGCGCCGGGATGCGAACGGCGCAACCGCTGGGCAGCCAGCTCAAGCTGTGCGAAGGCATCCCCGGGATCGACCCCGAGCGGGGCGACTGCCATCACTCCTTCCAGCCGGAGCTGCGACGCGGCCGCTACCCGATCCGCCAGTGCCTTGAGCTCTGCCAGCGGGCAGCCACCACGCTCGGGATCGCCATCCAGGCTGGCCTGGACCAATACGCCGAGGGAGCCCTGGCGTCGGCCGGCCTCCCTCGCAGCGCAGACAGCTCGCTGCAGCGCCTCGACCAGTCGCGGTGAATCCACCGACTGCACCTGCGCCGCCCATCGAGCCACTGACGGGCACTTGTTCCGCTGCACACGACCGACCATGTGCCAGCGCACCGTCGCGGCCGGACGTAGCGCGGCAACCTCAGCTACCTTCCCGGCGGCCTCTACGTCCCGGGCCTCAGCGGCATCGAACAGACCAAGGTCGACGAGTAGTGCGACGTCGCGCGCCGGGAAGGTCTTGGTCACCGGGAGCAGACGGACCTCCGCAGGGTCGCGTCCCTCCGCGGTGCACGCGGTGGTGATACGCGTGCGGACCCGGGCCAGCGCCGCAGCCAACTCGTCGCGGCGTCGGTGTTCCGGGTCCGTCATTGCTCGAACCAGGTCACAGCGGCAAGCCGGCCGGTGACGCCGTCGCGGCGGTAGCTGTACAGCGCGGGGTCCTCGATGGTGCACCGAGGGTCGACACCGACCTTGGCCACGCCCGCGGCGGCAAGCTGGTGCCACAGCCCGGCCCGCAGGTCCAGACCCGCGGTACCCTGGCGGGTCCGGCAGGCGCTGCCGGGTAATCGAGCCTCCACGTCGGCTTGCATCTGCTCGGGCACCTCGTAGCACTTCCCGCACGCTGACGGTCCGAGTAACGCCTCCACCCGCTCGATGCGCGCGCCGAGCCGCCGCATCGTCTCTAGCGCGGCGGGCAGCACCCCGGCCCGAGCGCCCACCCGCCCGGCGTGCACCACAGCGACAACGTTTCCCGCCGGATCAGCGAGCAGCACGGGAACACAGTCAGCGACCAGCGCTGCCACCGCCAGCTGGGCCTGCGTGGTGACCAGCGCATCGCAGGCCGGGATCGGCTGCAGCTGCGGACCGTCGACCACGGTGACGGTGCGGCCGTGCACCTGCTCCATCCAGACCACGCGCTCGGCGGCCAATCCCACGCCGGTGGCAAGCCGTTCGCGGTTGGCGGCTACCGCTTCAGGACAGTCACCCACGTGCTCGCCTAAGTTGAACGAGTCATACGGCCGAGCTGAGGCTCCACCGTGGCGAGTGGTGACCACCCGCCGGACGCGGATGGTGCTCACCGCTTCATAAACGGTGGAACGTCCACCTCATCATCGTCGTCGAAGTCGGTTACGGGAACCGCCCGGCTCGGCTTGCGAGGTCCGGTGGCGGACTGCCAGGTCGCTGGATTGGGTGGTATATGGCGTGCCGGCACTGCCCCCGGGTAGGACCGAGTGGACGCAGACCCCGCTGCAGCGGACCCGGCTGCCTGCCCAACCTGACCGGCCTGTGCCCTGGCGACTGTCCGTGCGGCCACTGGCGTCGGGTCCAGCTTTTTGTGTGACGGCACCCCGGAGTCGAATCCAGCGGCTATCACCGTTATTCGTACCTCGTCACCCAGCGAGTCATCGATCACCGTGCCGAAGATGATGTTGGCGTCGGGATGCGCAGACTCCTGTACCAGCGACGCGGCCTCATTGATCTCGAACAGACCCAGATCCGAGCCGCCGGCGATAGACAGCAGGACGCCGTGCGCGCCCTCCATCGACGCTTCCAGCAAGGGCGAGTTGATGGCCTTAGCGGCGGCCTGAACCGACCTGCCCTCCCCGCGGGCGGATCCGATACCCATCAGTGCACTGCCCGCGCCGGACATGACGCTTTTCACGTCGGCGAAGTCGAGGTTGATCAGACCGGGTGTGGTGATGAGGTCGGTGATGCCCTGGACACCGGACAGCAGCACCTCGTCGGCGGACCGGAAGGCATCCATCAGGCTGACGTTGACGTCACCGAGCTGCAGCAAACGGTCATTCGGGATCACGATCAGGGTGTCGCACTCGGTTCGCAGCTCAGCGATGCCGTCCTCGGCCTGACCGCCTCGCCGCTTGCCTTCGAAGGTGAACGGCCGGGTCACCACGCCGATGGTCAGGGCACCCAGCTTGCGAGCGATGCTCGCCACCACGGGAGCTCCTCCGGTGCCGGTCCCACCGCCCTCACCCGCGGTGACGAAGACCATGTCCGCACCTTTGAGAACGTCCTCTATCTCCTCGCGATGGTCCTCGGCGGCCTTGCGACCGACCTCTGGGTCCGCCCCCGCGCCGAGCCCACGGGTCAGCTCGCGTCCGATATCGAGCTTGACGTCGGCGTCGGACATCAGCAATGCCTGGGCGTCGGTGTTGACCGCGATGAACTCGACGCCGCTGAGCCCGACCTCGATCATGCGATTGACCGCGTTGACGCCGCCACCGCCGATCCCGGCGACTTTGATCACGGCGAGGTAGTTGTGCGGGGGGTTCATTCGCTTACGCCTTCGATGTCGCACACAGTGCGGCCTTCCTCGTCGCTGCCAGCACCCTGCCGACGTCCGGACATTCCTGCTCCCCTCGGCGTGGCAGAACCCTCAACCTCAGCTAAAGGATTAGAGTTATGTCAGCTTTATCTCTGAGCGACGGTAGGCACCCGCACCCGCAGGGTCCAGCAGGCACGCCGAGGAGTCGGCGATCCGGCAACGCGAGTCTATGCGGCGACCGTTTTGCGCCACGGCGGCGCCATTGACTCGAGCAGTCGCGATGACCTGAGCAGTATCACCGTCGCGTGACCGGGGCGCCGTTCTGCCGTTCCCGAGGATGCGAGCGTTCGGGCTTGGAATTTTTCAGGCGACGGTGGGTAAGGCCGGGCTGGAGATGTCGTAGATCTTGCCGGGTTGAGTCAGGAGCGGGCCCAGTACGGCCGCCTTGCGGGCGCTGTCCTCGACGCCGCCCCAGCGCACTTCCCGGCCGTAACCGCCGCGCCCAGTGCCCTCCGGGGAGTTGCCCAGCCGCAGCACGACGTCGGCGGGAGAGTTTGCGGCTACTGACCGCACCTGGCCGCGCAGCCACTCGGGCAGCCCAGTGAGCACCGTCAGTGCCGCCACCGTGGCGGCGTCGCGGGGCCCGACCCGATCCGACCGCAGCTCGGGCAGGCCGGGCGGGACGAGGGGCGCCGTCGCGTAGTCGGCTCCAGTGGCGTCGATCAGATGCACGCCGTTGCCGCGACGCACGACCGCAACCGGGATGCGTTCAGCGATCTCGATTCGCACCGTGCCGTCCAGGCTGCACCGCACCTGCACGCTGGCCACCCGAGGCACCGCGGCAACCCGGCGCTCGATCGCCGTGGTGTCCAGCCGCAACATCGGCGTTCCCAACGGCACCGCTGCGACCGCCTTCACGACGCCGGCGGGAAGCTCTTTGGTGCCCGCCACCGCCACGGATCGGGCGTCGAACAACGAACTGACCAGCAGCACCCACGTCCCGCCTCCGACCAAGGCCAGCACCACCATCGCGGCGGCCAGCCAGTGCAGCCGCGTTCGGGCCGGTCTGGACGGGCCCGGCTCCGGCGGCTGTGCACGCTCGACGCTGGGCCGAGCGGTCACCGGGGCAGCGGCGCGGTGCGACGCCACCGTTGCATGAGCGCGATTCGGGAAGCGAGAGCCGCGCTGGGCACGGTTGATTCTTCCGAAACGGCGATCATGGGGTTCTTCGGCAGCGCTGGTGCGACGCGCCGCACCCCGATGTCGCGCGACGTCTGATGGACGAGGCGTATCCGGTCGGGATCGGCGGCGGGCGCCCGAGGCACCGGGACCCGACGCCCTCACGGCGGACCCGCGCCGCCGGTGGCGCAGCCGGCGGTGCCAGCCCCGGCGGTGGACGGTCCACGGCCCGCCAACTCGGCGAGTAGCCGCGGACCGAGCATCGTCACGTCCCCGGCTCCCATGGTGACCACCACGTCGCCAGGTCGCACCAGACCGGCCAGCCGTCCGGGCACATCAGCCCAGCACGGCTCGTAGAGCACACAGTCCGCCGGCAAGGGCACCGCTTGGGCGATCAGCGCTGCGGTGACGCCCGGCAACGGATTCTCCCGGGCCCCATAGACGTCCAACAGCAGCACCACGTCGGCCAGGGCCAGCGCGGCACCGAACTCGGCGGCGAAGTCCCGGGTACGGGAGTACAGGTGCGGCTGGAACGCCACCAGTAGCCGCCCCCGCCGCACCACCTGGCGGGCGCCCCGCAGCGCGGCCGCCACCTTCGTCGGATGATGGGCATAGTCGTCGTAGACCCGCGCGCCGGCCGCCTGCCCAACGAGCTCGAACCGGCGGCGCACCCCGCCGAATCCGGCCAGCCCTGCCAGCAGGCCCGGCAGCGGCGCACCCAGCTCGAGGCCGGCCAACAATGCCGCGACGGCGTTACCCGCCATGTGTTCCCCCGGCGCCGCGATCTGCAGCTGCACCCGGTGCGACACTCCATCCGATCCGGTCATCGCCAGGACCGCAGTACCCCGCGCGCCGTCTGGGGTATAGGCCAGCAGCCGGGCGTCGGCCGCTGCGCCAGCAAGCCGGCCGTAGCGGCGCACTCGCACCCCGGATGCGGCGGCACGGTCGGCCAGCGCGGCGGAGCCCGGATCGTCAGCGTTGGCGATCAGCACGCCGTCCGGGGCTAGCCGAGCGACGAAAGCATCAAAGCAGGCGGTATAGGCCTCGACGGTGCCGTGGTGGTCCAGGTGATCAGCCTCGACATTGGTGACCACAGCCACGTCCGGCGAGTAGGCCAGGAAGGTGGCGTCACTCTCGTCGGCTTCGGCCACGAAGATGTCGCCGCGACCCTGGTGGGCGCCGGTGCCACGATCGGTGAGATCGCCACCGATGAGAAACGACGGGTCGGCGCCACAATGCTGCAGCGCAACCGTGAGCATCGATGTGGTGGAGGTCTTGCCCGCGGTCCCGGTGACACAGGCGACGCGGTAACCGGTCATCAAGGCGGCCAGCGCCGCCGAACGGTGGATCACCGGGATACCGCGCCGGGCGCCCTCGACGAGTTCTGGATTATCTGGATCGGTCTGGTGCACGGCCTTGGTGCTGATGATCGCAGTGGGGTCCGCACCGAGTTGGTCGAGGTTGGCTACGGCGTGCCCGACGGTCACCTTCGCGCCTAACTCCCGCAGCACGGGTATCGCCGCCGAGTCCTTGGCGTCCGAACCGGACACCGCACCACCACGGGCCAGCACGATCCGAGCCACCCCGCTCATCCCGGCACCGCCGATCCCGATCAAGTGGGCGCGAGCCAGCTGCGGTGGCAGCTCAGGGTGGGTGGCCGATGAGGGGGCCGCTCCAGCCGTCACCGAGGTGTCTCCAAGACGATCGCGGCCAGCACATCGTCAGCGTCGGGATGACCGGCTACCCGGGCGGCCGCACTCATCTCCGCGAGCCGGTGTGGATCGGTGAGGATCCCCACGACCTCCTTGACGACCCTGGCCGGCGTGAGGTCGGCGTCTGCCACCAGTACCGCCCCGCCAGCCTCTACCAGCGGACGGGCGTTGAGCGCCTGCTCCCCGTTACCGTGCGGCAGCGGTACATACAACGCTGGAAGGCCGACAGCGGACAGCTCAGCGACGGTGATCGCGCCCGCCCGACAGATCGCGAGATCTGCGGCTGCCAGCGCCAGATCCATCCGCTCCAGGTACGGCACCGCGACGTAGCGCGGTGCCCCCGCCACCACTGTCACGTCCACGGTGTTGCGTCGCCCATGGGCGTGCAGCACCGCGATGCCGGCGGCGCCGAGTTCAGCCGCCGCGCCCGACACCGCGGTGTTCAGCGAGCGGGCACCCTGTGAACCACCGGTCACCAGCAGGGTCGGCGCCGCCGCGTCCAGGCCGAAGTGCTCCCGGGCCTGGGCCCGTAACGCCGGCCGGTCCAGCGACGAGATCGCACGTCGCAGCGGGATCCCGATCACTTCGGCTCGGGGCAGCCCACTGCCGGGTACTGCGGCGAGAACCCGGTCGGCGAACCGCGCCCCGACCTTGTTGGCCAGCCCGGCACGGGCGTTAGCCTCGTGGACCACGATCGGCACCCGACCGCGCGCGGCGAGGTAGGCGGGCAGCGCGACGTAGCCGCCGAACCCGACCACCACATCGGCGGCGACCGCGTCGAGCACTGCCCGGACCCGACGCACCGCGCCGCGAAGCCGCACCGGCAGCGCCAGCAGATCCGCGCTCAAGCGTCGCGGCAGGGGCACGGCGGGAATGAGCTCCAGTGGGTAGCCACGCTGCGGCACCAGCGTGGTCTCCAGCCCACGCTGGGTGCCCAGCGCGGTGATCCGCGCCTCGGGCGCCGCCCGGCGCACCGCGTCAGCCAGTGCCAACGCTGGTTCGACGTGCCCCGCGGTGCCACCCCCGGCGATCACCACAGATATCGCCTTCATCGCCTGCCCCGGTTGGATGCGGTGGGCCAACCCGCGGCGCGGGACCGCGGCGCGGGCACGTAAGGCACTGGGGGTCGCAGCTGCAACAGTCGCGATAGCACACCGTGGTGCCCGGACCGGGCAAACTCGTGACGCAACACCGACACCGCCTGCGGTTCGTGTCGGGCGAAGTTCGCCAGCAACCCGAAGGCCAGCATCGTCAAAGCGATGGAAGTACCTCCGGAGGAGATCAGCGGCAGCGGGATCCCGGTAATCGGCAGCAAGCCGACAACGTAGCCGATGTTGATTGCGGCCTGACCGACGAGCCAGGTGGTCACGGTTGCGGACACCAGCTTGATCCACGGGTCGGTGTTACGCGCCGCGATCCGGATCCCGACGTAGGCCAGTGTGCCGAACAGCAGGAGCACCACCAGGCAGCCCAGGAAACCCAACTCCTCGCCGATGATCGCGAAGATGAAGTCATTGTGCGCGTTGGGCAGGTAGTCCCATTTCGCGCTGCCCTGGCCCAGCCCCACCCCCCACCAGCCGCCGTCAGCCCGTGAGAACATCGCTTGGCGAGCCTGGTAGGCCGCGCCCTGCGGGTCGGAGCCCGGGTGCAGGAACGATTGGATTCGCATCGATCGGTAGCCGGCGAGGCTGGCCATCGCGGCCGCCCCGGCGACGGCGGCGATCACGATCGCGCCGAACAGCTCAAGTGGGGCACCGCCGAACCACAGCAGTGCGAGTAGCACGACGGCCAGCGTGATCGTGGTACCCAGATCGGGTTGCAACATCACCAGCGCAAAGATCGCGACAGCCATCGGGACCAACGGCACCAGCAGGTGCCGCCACTGGTCCAACAAGGCCCGTTTGGTGATCAGTACGTGCGCCCCCCACAGGGCCAGCGCCAGTTTCGTCGGCTCGGAAGGTTGTAGCGAAAGCGGTCCCAACCGGAGCCACTTCTGAGCTCCGTTGATCTCCGCGCCCAGCGGGCTGAGAACCATGGCCAGCAACACGACACACCCGATGAGGAACAGCCCACTGGTGCCGCGCAACATCCGCACCGGCATCCGTAGCCCCAGCCAGAACAACACCAGCCCGAACCCGCAGTACGCCAGTTGCTGGACGAACACCGCATAGGATGAGCCGACCTTGGTGTAGGACTCCACGTTCGATGCTGAGAGCACCATCACCAGACCGAACAGTGTCAACAGCCCGAACACAGCGAGCACCAGGTGCAACGAGGTGAGCGGCCGGGCCAGCCAGGCGGTGAGCCCGTCCCGAGCGACTGCGCATTGAGCCAGCGCCGACCGGCCTGAGGGCGACCGAGTGCGCCGCGGCTGAGCACCCCGCGGCCGATCCGTCCGCCGTCGATCAGACATCGACGTACCGCGCCGGGTTGAGCTACTCACCGGACGTCCAGCGCGGCGACGGCAGCGGCGAACACCCGGCCACGATGTGCGTAGTCGGTGAACATATCCATCGACGCCGCCGACGGGGCAAGTAGCACGACGTCACCCGGCATGGCCAGTTCCGCTGCTGCTGCCACCGCCTCCATCATGGCTCCATGGTCTCCCGAATCCACCACCCGCACCGGGAGGTTGGGTGCGTGTCGCGCCAGCGCGGCGGCGATCACTGCGCGGTCGGCGCCGAGCAGCACAGCACCAACCAGCCGATCCCGGACTTCGGTGATCAGCTCATCGACTTCGACGCCTTTGAGCAGGCCGCCGGCCACCCACACCACCCGGCGCCTGGCCAGCAGGGAGGCCCGCGCCGCGTGCGGGTTGGTGGCCTTGGAATCGTCGAGGTAACAGACCCCAGCGTGCTCGCCGACTGGCACACCACGGTGCCCACCAGGGGTGAAGGCGCCTAACCCGAAGGCAACGGCCGGCGCCGTGACCCCGACGCAGCGGGCCAACGCCGCGGCGGCTAACGCGTTGGCAAGGTTGTGCCGCCCCGTAGGCCGGACGTCGGTGATCTGGGCTAGCACAGTGGCGCCACTACCGTCGCCAAAAGCCCGGTCGACCAGTTGGCCACCAATAACACCCAGCTGACCGGCTGCCGGCTCACCCGTGGTGAACTCAACCGCGCCAGGCCCGCCAGCCAACCGCGTCGACCACTCATCGTCGGCGTTGACCACCGCTGTGGCGGTCCGGGCGTACACGCTGCCCTTGGCCGCGGCATACCCCGCCAGATCGCCGTGCCAGTCCAGGTGGTCAGCGGAGACGTTGAGCACCGTGGCGGCCCGCGAGTTCAGCTCGGAAGACCAGTGCAGCTGGAAGGACGACAGCTCTACGGCGAGCACCCGGTGCCCGGCGCGCACCGCGTCCAGTACCGGGAACCCGACGTTCCCACACGCGACCGCGTCGATGCCAGCGGCACGTAGGATCGATTCAAGCATCCTCACCGTGGTGGTCTTGCCGTTGGTTCCGGTGACCACCAGCCACTGGGCTGGCTCCGACCGCACACTGTTGATCCAGTGGGCCAGCGTCACGTCTCCGATCACCGGCACGCCGGTGCGTTGTGCGGCCACCATCAGCGGAGCATCCGGCCGGAAACCGGGGCTGGTCACCACCAAATCGGTGCCCGGCGGCGGCGCGACCAATCCGGCGAGACGGCGTTCGGCATCCTCAACCCCTGGGATACCGGCCAGCGCCTGTAGCTGGGTCGGGGACGAATCGGTGACCGTAACCTCGGCACCCAGCTGCGCCAGCACCCGGGCGGCCGAAGCGCCCGTAGTCCGTGCTCCGGCGACCAGCACCCGGGCCCCGGCGAGGTCTGCAACGCAGCGCACCTTCATCCCCCAGCCGCAGTCAACCATTCGCTGTAGAACACTCCGGCGCCCAGCGCACAGCAAATGGCCGCGAGGAGCCAAAACCGGATGATCACAGTAGTCTCGGGCCATCCGGCGAGCTCGAAATGGTGATGAAAAGGAGCCATCCGGAACGGACGGCGCCGAGTAGTCCGAAAGACCGCCACCTGGATCACCACCGACATCGCTTCGACGACGAACAGCCCGCCGATCACGACGAGGAGCAGTTCGGTGCGAGTGACCACGGACAGGCCGGCCAGCAGCCCACCGATGGCCAACGATCCGGTGTCGCCCATGAAGATCTTCGCCGGGGGGGCGTTCCACCACAGAAACCCGATGCACCCACCGACCGCGGCGGCGGCCACGACGGCGACGTCGAGCGGGTCGCGGACGGTGTAGCAGCCGGGGACCGGCAGCAGAGTGCAGTCCTGGGTGTACTGCCAGAACGAGACGATCACATAGGTCACCAGCACCATCGCCGCCGCACCCGCCGCCAGCCCGTCCAAACCGTCGGCCAGGTTCACCGCGTTCGACCACGCGGATACCAGCAGGTAGCTGAAGAACACGAATCCGACGACGCCGAAGGACACCACGGCGACATCCCGCACGAAGGATAGGTGAATCGAAGCCGGGGAGATGCCATCACTGTCCCGGAAGCCCATCGCCAGGATGCCGAACAACACCGCCGCGACCAGCTGCCCGACGAGCTTGGCGGTCTTGTTCAGGCCGAGGTTCCGCTGCCGACGAACCTTGATCAGGTCGTCCAGGAAGCCGACCACTCCGAGCACTGTGGTGAGCAGCAACACCAGCAGGGCCGACGCGGTGATGCCGTGCCGGGTGACGGTGAGGTGCGCAACCAGGTAACCGCTCCAGGTCGCGAGCAGGATGGCCACTCCACCCATCGTGGGCGTTCCCCGTTTGCTCTGGTGGGAGTGCGGTCCCTCCTGCCGGATCTCCTGGCCGAAGCCCTGCCGGGTGAACAGCCGGATGAGATAGGGGGTGAACAGGATGGAGGCGAGCAGCGCGATCCCGGAGGCAACCAGAATGGTGCTCACCGGTTGCTTCCCTCGGCGTCGAGCAGTCCGTCGGCAATCCGTTCCAGCCCTACCGCCCGGGACGCCTTGATCAGCACCACGTCCCCGGGAGCAAGCTCCCCGCGCAAGAGCTCCAGCGCCGCGGCCGGATCAGCCACCAATACCGGAGTCGACCGGCCAGTCGGTGAAGCCGGCGCCGAAGAAAATAGTGACCGTGCCTGCTCCCCCACCACGACGAGCCGATTGACGCCGAGGCTCACCGCGAGCGCGCCGATCGTCCGGTACGCCTGCGCCGTGGCCTCGCCGAGCTCAGCCAGCGGACCGAGCACCGCCCAGCTGCGTCGCTCGGTGCCGGCCATCGCGACCAGTGCCCGCAACGCCGCCGCGACCGACTCGGGGTTGGCGTTGTAGGCATCGTTGACCACGGTCACCCCGTCGCGGCGGTCGGTGACCTCCATCCGCCAGCGCGACGCCGGCCGGTAGCACCCGAGTACCGCGGCGATACCCGCCGGGGTGGCACCCAGCTCGACAGCCACCGCAGCCGCGGCCAGGGCATTGGACACCTGATGCTCGCCAGGCACCGTCAGCGCCACCATGGCCTGCCCGACCGGTGTGACCAAGCGAAACGAGAAGCAACCGCGACCGTCGGGAACGAGGTCGGTCGCGCGCACCTGCGCCGACGGCGACTGCCCGAAGCGGACCACTCGGGCAGCGGTGCGCCGGTCCATCGCGGCCACAACCGGGTCATCAGCGTTGAGCACCGCCAGGCCAGCCGCCGGCAGCGCCTCGACCAGCTCACCCTTGGCGGTTGCTACCGCGTCCCGGGAACCGAACTCGCCAAGGTGCGCCGAGCCGACGTTGAGCACCACCCCGATCGACGGTGGGGCCACCAGGCACAGCGCGGCGATCTGGCCGCAGGCCCGCGCGGAGAGTTCCAGCACCAGGTGCCGGGTGGTGGCGTCGGCGCGCAGCGCGGTCCAGGGATGGCCGATCTCGTTGTTGAACGACCCAGGTGGCGCGACGGTGGGCCCCAGCGGGGTCAGCAGTGCGGCCACCATGTCCTTGGTGGACGTCTTGCCCGACGAGCCGGTCAAGCCCACCACCTGCAGGCCGGTCTGGCTCAGGCTGTGCACCACGGTCCGCGCCAGCGCGGACAGCGCGGCCAGCACCGCCGCACCCGCGCCATCAGTGTCCGCGGCAAGCGCGTAGGACGTCGAGCGTGCGTCGATCGCCAGCCGTGGGGCAAGTACCGAGGGGACGCCCACCGGCCGCCCGGCGAGTACGCCCACAGCGCCCGCGGCGATGGCGGCGGCGGCGAAGTCGTGCCCGTCGACCCGCTCGCCAGGCACTGCGATGAACAACCCGCCGGGCCTGATCCGGCGGGAGTCGAACTCGACCCCACCGGTGACCACCTCGGTGCCCGTGGCGCCATGCAGCACACCGCCTACCGCACTAGCCACCTCGGCCAGGGACATCTCAATCATGGGTTCACCCCGAGCACCCGTCGAGCAGGGCGGCGAGCACGTCGGCGTCGACGAAGGGGCGCTTGACGCCGTGCACCTCTTGCCCGCTCTCGTGGCCTTTGCCCGCCACGACCACGGCATCCCCTGGGCGGGCCCGGCTGACGGCGTAGGCGATCGCCTCCGCGCGGTCACCGATTTCCACCACTTCGGCGGAGCCGACCGCGGCCCCGGTGAGCATCGATGCCCGGATCGCCGCCGGGTCCTCAGTGCGGGGATTGTCGTCGGTGACCACCAGCAGGTCGGCCCGGCGAGCCGCTTGCGCCCCCATCAGCGGCCGCTTGGTCGTATCGCGGTCCCCACCGCAACCCAGCACTACGAGCACCCGCCCAGCGACCTGAGCTCGTACCGCGTCGAGCAGTGCGGCCACCGCGGCAGGCTTGTGGGCGTAGTCGACCAGGGCGAGGAATCCCTGGCCGCGGTCCACGCGCTGCATCCGGCCGGGCACCTCGGCGGTGGCGACACCGCGGGCGAGCAGCACTGGATCGACACCCGCGGTGTGCCCGACGGCCAGCGCGAGCAGCGCGTTGGTCACATTGAACGCACCCGGCAACCGCACCGCCAAGCGCTGATCGAAGCCGTCTGGTCCGAGTGCCCGGAACTCCTGGGTTCCGGAACGCGTAGCGGTGATGTCAGTGGCGTGCCAGGTCGCGCCGCCGGTCAGGGAGACCGTCGTGGTATGCCCGGTGACCAACCGTTGGCCCCAGACATCATCGATGCATACCACCTCGGCACTGGCCCGCCCGTCGAACAGCATCGCTTTTGCGGCGAAATAGTCCTCCAGGTCAGTGTGGAAGTCGAGGTGATCCTGGGACAGGTTGGTGAACGCGCCGACCGCGAAAGTGGTTCCGTTCACCCGGCCCAGCGCCAGCGCGTGGCTGGATACCTCGATGGGCACGTGAGTAACGCCGCGTTCGACCATCAGGGCCAACAGAGCCTGCAGCTGCGAAGCCTCCGGCGTGGTGAAGGTACTGGGCAGCAGTGCCTCACCGATCCGTGCTGCCACGGTGCCGAGCAGGCCGGTATGCACGCCCGCCGCCCGTAATCCGGCCTCGAGAAGATATGCCGTCGTGGTTTTGCCCGCGGTGCCGGTGATCCCGAGCACCGCCAGCCGGGTAGACGGGTTGCCGTAGATGCGGGCAGACAGGGTGCCCACTACCGACCGCGGGTCACGGTGCACCAGCACCGGGATCCCCGGTTGGGACGCGATCGCGGCGGCCAACGCGGGACGGCGCGCACCTGCGGGGTCGGTGAGCATCGCAATGGCGCCACCGCTGCACGCGATGCCGGCGAAGTCGGCGCCATGCGCCCGGCCGGGTGTCAGGCTGGGCAGCGCCACAAACAGATCGCCGGGAAGGGCTTCCTGGCCGCGCACCGTGATGCCGCTCACCACGGTCTGCTCGGAGATGTCCGCCGAGCAGCCCTGGGTTGAGCAGCCCTGGACGGTAGCACCGACGAGCGCGACGAGCGCGGGCACCGCGGTCGGCGCGGTATGCGCGGGCCGCAGCGGCGTGTCGACCAACGAGGGAGTCACAGGAGCTGTCACGATCCTGAGTCGGGTACTGGGTCTGCTGATGCTCAGCGGGCACGAAGGCTACCGGCGCTGCCCTGCGTGATCGGGAGCGGACCGGTATCAGCGCGCGGTGAGTGTGGCGAGCGGACTCGGTCCTGGGGACAGCGGGATCTGGTAGCGACCCGCGAGGTAGGAAGCGATCTGGTGAAACAGCGGCGCGGCGCTGCCGACGGCCGGGTCGTCGAGCATGATCCCTACCACGAAGCGCGGAGCGTCAGCGGGCAGGATGCCAGCGAAGGTAATCCAGTAGTTGGAGTTGCTGTAGCAACCACAGCCCGGGTTGACCTTCTGCGCGGTGCCGGTTTTCGCGGAGATCTGGTAACCGTCCAGGGCCGCCTCCACGCCGGTACCGCGCTGTCCCCGTTCGTTCTGCACGACCGCTCGCAGCATGTCCCGAACCGTACGGGCGGTCTGCGGGCTGACCACCCGGACACCGGCAGGTTGTGGGATCGCGGTCCGGGTGCCGTCCGGAGCGATCTCGGCGCTGACGATGCGTGGCGGGATGCGCAGGCCGTCATTGGCGATCGCCTGGTACATGCCGGCCATCTGCAGCACGGTCATCGACAAGCCCTGGCCGATGGGAAGGTTGGCGAACGTGCTGCCCGACCACTGGTCGCGGGGTGGCACCCGACCCGCGCTCTCGCCAGGCAACCCCACGTTGGTGCGCTGGCCCAAGCCCATCCGGTTGAGCATGTCAACGAAGCGGTCCGGACCGACGCGCTGCGCGGTCAGCAGCGTGCCGATGTTTGACGACAGCGCCAGTACTCCGGTGAACGTGAGATTCACGATGCCGTGTGGCCACGCGTCCCGGACGGTCCGGTCAGCGATCTGCAGTTCGCCGGGAACTTGCAGCACGGTGTCCGGCGTGACGACGCCAGTCTCGATACCCGCGGCGGCGGTGACGACCTTGTTCACCGAGCCCGGTTCGAAGGGAGCCGAGACCGCCGGATTGCCCAACAACTCAGGCGTGGCCGCTGCAAGGTTGTTCGGATCGAAGGTGACGTCGTTGGCCATCGCGTAGACCTCGCCGGTGTGCGCATCGAGCACCACCGCGCTAGCCCCTTTGGCACGATACTTTCGTGCGTAGTCGCGGAGCATCTGAGCCACGGTGAACTGCAGGTCGGAGTCCAGGGTGAGCTCCAGCCCGGTACCGGGTACCGGCGAGCGCTCGGCACGCTCGCTGCCCGGGATGACCGCGTCTGAGCCTTCGGCGGTGTCCACCACCCGACGACCGTCCCGGCCGGCCAGCACAGTGTCGGCATAGTTCTCCAGGCCGACCAGTCCCCGCGCTTTGCGCTCGTCAGCCCGCCAGTTCGCCACTCCCACAACGTTGGATGCGAGCTCACCGCCGGGGTACTGGCGGATCTCCCGATGCTCGGCGTTGATCTCAGGGAAATCCTGCTGGATCGCCCTGGCCTGGGCCGGCGTCACCAACGGTGCCAGTAACACTGTGGTGCGGTCGCTGCGCAGCTCGGTGAAGATTTCCTGCTCAGACACCGCCGGGCCGAGCACTTCAGCGACCCGGTGGGCCATCGCCTGCTTGTGCAGATCCGGGTCGACTCGCACCGCGCGCTGTTCGGTGATGATCCGCTGCGGCTGCGCGTACAAAGCCTTGGCCTCGACGCTGAACGCCAGCGGCGTGCCGTTGCGATCAGTGATCGTGCCGCGTTGCGCAGGCAGCGTCTGCACGGTGGTGCGCTGGTTCACCGCCTGTGCCGACAGCTCGGCCGCCTGCAGGCCCTGCACGGCAGCCAACTTCAGTCCGGCAGCCACCAGCGCGAGGACGAGCACTACCCGACCCAACCCCAAGCGACTTCGCAGACCGCCTGCTGACCGGAGAGGTCTCCGGCGGCGGCGAGACACCGTGGTGGACCGACCCCTGGTCACTGCGTTGGCACCGGCTGGGTCGGCCCCGGTTGGACGGGCACGGGCTGGACGAGCACGGGCGACACCGGTTGAGCCGGCAACGGCTGCCCGGGCGACACTGGCGCTACCGCCGGTGGCGGTGCCGGTGAGGGTGGCGGTGGCGGTGCGACGGCCCGTCGAGGCTCCCCGATCAGAGTGACGGTGCCGTTTGGCCCGACCAACAGCCGGGCCGGGTCCCCCGCCGGGACCATTCCCAGCTCGCGGGCGCGGCGGGCCAGCTCGGGCGCGGTTTCCAGAGTGGCCACCGCTCGGCTTAACCCTTCCGAACGCTCGGTCAGGTCCCGGACAGTCTTTCGGGCGCTTTCCAAGTGATAAGAGTCCGCGGTGGCGGCCGTGGACAGCCACAGTGTGGCGATCAAGCCCATCGCCAGCAGCGCCATCACGACCATCACGAACGGTGTCCGGGCGTCCGCACTGTCCGGGCAACCGTGGCGGGGCGCGGCGCGCTGCGCCCGCCGAGCGTAGGCGCGGGCGACGGCCGGGGAGCGGCCCCGCTGGTCGCCGGTCTCCCGGCGGTGGGCGGGAGCGGTGGCCCGGCCAGCCACCGACTTCCCGGTGCGGGTGGGAGCCGTCACGGGGTCGGCTCCCTGCGCTCTGGAGCCGGTGCGATGCGCTGTACGGCGCGCAGCCGCACTGACGCTGCTCGAGGATTGGCCTCGGTCTCGGCCACGTCGGCGCGCTCGGCCCCACGGGTCAACGTGCGCAGCTCGGGCCCGTGATCGGGCAGCTCAACGGGCAGACCGGCCGGGGTACGCGAGATGCTCAACTGCGCCAACGCCCGTTTGACGATCCGGTCCTCCAGCGAGTGGTACGACAACGTCACCAGCCGACCGCCAACCGCGAGGACATTCAGCGCCGCTGGTACCGCCGCGCGCAGCGCCACGAGCTCGCGATTGACCTCGATCCGCAAGGCTTGGAAGGTTCGCTTAGCGGGATGGCCACCGTGGCGGCGAGTGGCCGCCGGCACACTCTGGTAAACGATCTCGACCAACTGCGCGGTGGTGCGCAACGGCCGCTGAGCCACCACGGCGGCGGCGATGCGGCTGGCGAAGCGCTCCTCGCCGTACTCCCGAAGCACCCGGGTGAGGTCGGCGTGGGAGTAGCCGTTGAGAACGTCGGCGGCGGTAGGTCCGGCGCTGGAGTCCATTCGCATGTCCAGCACGGCGTCGCGGGCATAGGAAAAACCGCGCTCGACGGCGTCGAGCTGCAGTGAGGACACTCCCAGGTCGAACAGCACACCGTCGAGACGCTGGAGGCCAAGGCTCGCCAGCACGTCGGCCAGCTCGTCGTAGACGGCGTGTACCAGGTGAAGGCGACCGGAGTACGGATGCAGCCGCTCGGTGGCCTCCCTGATCGCTTGCGGATCACGGTCGAGCCCGATCAAGGTGAGCGCAGGATGCGCCTCGAGTAGTGCGGCCGCGTGTCCGCCGAGGCCCACCGTGGCATCGAGCACCACCGCCGGCCGGTCTGCCAGCGCGGGCCCGAGCAGCTCCAGGCACCGGTGCAGCAAGACCGGGACGTGCTGCGAGCGATCGGCCACCGCCAGCCTCCCTCCGCTCACCGCCCCCTCCTTACGCCAACGCGGCCGGGATTGCCGGCGCAGATCCGGAAACTCTCCCGGTGCCGCCAGGTCTCCGCCCGGTGCCAGATCCTGGCGCCGGGGAAGGTGCGTCAGGGCTGGAGCTAGTCCGTGTTGTCGCGCATCGCCGTTGATCTGGTGAGCACGGTCGATGCGCCTCCGGGCG
>JAVXWL010000225.1:0-3678 GCA_032230565.1 Pseudonocardiales bacterium
GCCTGAACGTCGTTTCGCCGTCGCGGCGTGACGGGTTTCGGGTCGCTGTGGGGCCGCGCTGGGGCGTGAGGAGCTCCTGAGCGGGGTCGGTTAGTGGAGGACGTTGAGGTCTTTGCCTAGCTGGTACCAGTCGGGGGCGATCCGATGCTGTGCATCCGGTAACGCGATCTTTCCGGTGCAGACGGCGTCGTGCGCGGCGCCTTCCACGGTGTCTTTCTCATTCGGTGACGAATGCGGCTGCGGCCAGAGGTTGTGCGGGTCGCGTGGTGCTCCACCGAGTTCGAGCGCGATGAGGTGGTCTTCTTCGAAGGTAGCGGGTGAGCCGGTATCGCCGTAGGCCCGCATCTGCGTCCTCTTGAGCGCGTTGGTGTACGACGCGGGTGGACGGATTTGTTTGGTGTGCGCGACCGGGCACAGCTGGGCCATGGGTAGACCACCGTCAGTGGCCCCCGGGGTGCAGGCGGGGTCGGGTTCCCACGCCTGCGCGTCGGTGAGGTTGACGTGCCGGGCGTGGCAGCTACCAGCGGGAATCGCGGCCGCTGCAGCAACAACGTTGGCGTCTTTCGGCGTCAAGGGTGCAGCGGTGCTGGCCAGCGCCAGCGTCACCGTGGCCGTGGTGGTGGGTGATGGTGTGCTGCTGGTTGAGGCGCTGCACCCAGCCAGCGCAATCCCCACAACGGCGATGATGGTCGCTACGACTCCCCGTCGCATGACGTTCAGGCCCCCAGGTTGGTTTGGATGGCGCTCCGAGCGGCCCGCAACCTAGCACCAGCTCGCGCCTGTCCCGGCTGCCCGGGTTGCCCCGGCTGAAGTGGCTGGAACGCGGCGTTGGCCTTAACCTCCCCGGACAAGCTCGCCGACGCGACGGGATCCCGCTTCTCTCGCCTACTCGGCGACAGGCACGACCGACAACCGCGTGTGCCATTAGCGTGCCATTAACATTGGTCAACCACGGTCACCAGCGGGTACCTGTGATTCGGCCTCACCACCGATCCAGGCCTCTGACGGCGCAGTGGGCACAGCCTTCCAAACTGGGGCTCAGAGGTGATCATCGTCACCCGCCGCTGGTCTCCCACGCGGGGACACCCCCTAACTGCTGGACTGCATCAGTGTGTGGCTGACCGCCTCCGACCCCGACCCTTCCTCCCGCACCGCATCGATGTCAGGCTGTATCGCACGGTCCTGTCACGACGGAAGGAGCCGTTCTATGTCAGCCCTCCCGCCCGAACTGGCTGATCCCGTCGAGCAACTCCGAGCGAAACTCCTGGAGATCAACGGCTCGGAGCAGACCTGCATGACCAACGTCGTGGCCAGCGCACCGCAAGGCAAGAGTTTCCCGCAAGTCCAGGCGGTCATGGCCCGGTGCCGGCAGGCCTCAGCTGCCGCCGCCGCAACAACGATCGACACCTTCCGCCACGAGTGTTCCGAAATCGCCGCACACACCCAATCAATGGCCAAGGCAGCAATCGTTTCTGCTACCGCCAAAAGCATCTTAGACTTCTGGGCCAAGTCGGAGAGCTGCGCAGCTGCCTTTGCCTCTGAGGTAGCCGCCCGACTCCCAGCCCAAGGACCCGACAAGACCACCCATGCGATCAAGAACATCTGCGGCAACCGGGCATCGTCGATCAACCGCTATTTCGAGCAACTCACCACCTGACCAGGCCGGATGCCTGCACCGAAACCAGGGCCCAAACGTCCCGTCCACTTTCGTATGCAACGAGCTGACGCACCGCGTTGGCAGGGCCAGCGCGCGGCGTGACTTCATGGTCTTGGTCTTGCCCGCCCGTACCAGCACGTTCACCGCCAGGACGCGCAGCCAGTCCTGCGGGGCAGTCCGCCACAGCGGCCGGCTGCCACCGGGTGCGGTACCCGGCGTTGTTGACGACCACGGCTACCCGTGCTCAAGGGTGCGGGACGCCAGCGCCTCAACAGCCGCCGCGTCCCTGACGTCGGTGATCACCGACAACACCCGTCCGCCGCGGGGGGAGGTGGTCTATTCCTGCCCACGTGGGACTCGGGCACGGGTCACTGGCCGGGCGGTGGCAGCCGGTGCGCCGCGGAAGAGTTCGGTGGTGGTGCCGTCGATGACGGCGGCGGCTAGCTCGGTGAGCCGCTGCCCGTGGTTGCGGGCGTAGGCGCGCAACAGGGTGAAAGCCTGGCCGGGGTCGACGCCATGGCGTTCGGCGAGAACACCCTTGGCTTGCTCGACAAGAACACGGCTGTCCAGCGCGGTGCGCAGCTGGTCGACCACGATGTCCTGCTGGTGCAGGGCCCGTTGCTGGATCAGGCCGATGGTGGCCACGTCGGCCATGGCTTGACCGATCTGGGTGACCTCTGGTGCCAGAGCATTCGGATCGGTGTGGAACAAGTTCAGCGCCCCGATGACCTGCGAGCGCAGCCGCATCGGCAGGGCGTGCACGGTCCGGAACCCGGACTCGGTGGCCGCGGGAGCGAACAGCGGCCACCGGTCGGCGGCCACGCCCAGGTCGGGGTGGCTGACCGGCGCGCCGGTGCGGTAACACTCCAGGCAAGGCCCGTCGTGGTTTTGTAGCTGGAACAGCTCCAGCAGGTGGATGTTCTCGGCGGAGGAGGCCATCACCCGCAGCCGGTCGCTAGAGTCGCCCAGCAGCAGCCCGGCCGCGGACACATCGAGGAGCTCCACGCAGCGATCCACCAGCATGTGCAGGAACTCGACCACGTCGAAGTCATCGACCAGGGTGTCGGCGAGCTCGACGAAGGTTCGGGCCAATTGGTCATCGGCCATCGGTGTCACCCCTGACGAACAGATCGTGGACCACCATACGCCTCCTCATGCGGTGTGGTCGGGGTTAAATCGTTGTCGGCGGGCGACGACGTCGGCGGCCAGCTCAGACAGCGGGCGCCCCTGGGCGAATGCCCGCGCGCGCAGTCTGCTGAACGCCTCAGCGATCCCGACACCGAGCTGTACTGAAATCATTCCGGTGGCCTGGTGGATTTCGGGGCGGCTGTCGGACAGCTCATCAACCACCGAATAGCCGTCCTGGGAATCGATGCCGGCTTGCTCATCGAGCACCAGCCGCAGGGCGAACTCAGCGAATACCCACGCCTCAGCCAGGTCCTCGACCGACAGTCTCCCCGGCCGGTCCGAAGCTAGCACGAACACTCCGAGGCGGATGGCACCCAAACGCAATGGCAACGCGAACATCGCCCTAACCCCGGCCTCGACGGCCGCCGGGGCGAACAACGGCCAGCGAGCCTGCTGCTCGGCGCAGTCCAGCTCACCCACCAGCACCGAAGGGCCACCGGTCAACACCCGCAGAGACGGACCCTCGCCCACCGTGAGCTGCAATTCCTCCAGCTCCCGGCTCAGCGGGCCGGTGGCACAGAGCACCTCAGAGACCACCCGGCCACTGCGAACCGCTACCGCAACTCCGCTGACCGGCAACCGGGCCGCAGCCGCCTGACACAAAGAGCGCAGGGACACTGGGACGCCGAGTGCCTCGGCGTGAGCGGTCACTACGCCCCACACCTGATCGGCCCGGGCGGTCTCCCTCACCGACTACTGCCCCTTGCCCGCTTCCAGGTCCGAAGGCGCCCGGTGCGGGCCTGCGGCCGAGGAACATCGCATAGCGGCGCGCTGCGGTAACAGTGATCAAGCCGTGGACAGAGATACATCGGGGTCGACACCGAACGGTTCAG
>JAVXWL010000233.1:0-2898 GCA_032230565.1 Pseudonocardiales bacterium
CGAACGTGGTGTTGAACGCCTTGACCACCCGTGCACCCGGGGCCCGCGCGGCGATCTCCTCCGCAGCCGAGGAATCGGCCGGCGTCACCAGCCGTCACCGAGCACCGCCTCCCGGAGGACGAGGCCGTGCAGACCGGGTCACCTCGTCCAGTTCGGCGGGCATCGAGTCGATCTCGGTGCGCAGCCGGGCGCACGCCTCGTCGACCAGGTCGATCGCCTTGTCCGGCAGGAACCGGTCAGTGAGATACCGATGCGACAGCGTCGCGGCGGCGACCAGCGCGCCGTCCTGGATGCGGACCCCGTGGAAGATCTCCAGCCGCTCCCGCAACCCGCGCAGGATGGAGATGGTGTCCTCCAGGCTGGGCTCGTCGACCATCACCGGCTGGAAGCGACGCTCCAGCGCGGCGTCCTTCTCGATGTACTTGCGGTACTCGGTCAGTGTGGTGGCGCCGATCATGTGCAACTCACCGCGGGCCAGCATCGGCTTGAGCATGTTGCCCGCATCCATCGCGCCCTCGGCCGCGCCGGCGCCCACCACGGTGTGCAGTTCGTCGACGAACAGCAGGATCCGGCCCTGGGCGGCCCTGACCTCGGCCAGCACCGCCTTGAGCCGCTCCTCGAACTCCCCCCGGTACTTCGCCCCCGCGACCAGCGATCCCATGTCCAACGCGAAAATCGTCTTGTCGCGAAGCCCTTCCGGGACGTCGCCGCGCACGATCCGCTGCGCCAACCCCTCCACGATGGCGGTCTTGCCCACCCCGGGGTCACCGATGAGTACCGGATTGTTCTTCGACTTACGGCTCAGGATCTGGACCACTCGACGGATCTCGGCGTCCCGGCCGATGACCGGGTCGAGCTTGCCCGAGCGGGCCGCGTCGACCAGGTCCTGCCCGTATTTGGCCAGCGCCTCATAAGCACCCTCCGGGGTCGCAGAGGTCACCCGCTGGTTACCGCGAATCTGGGTCAGCGCGGACAAGAACGCCTCGTTGGTCACGCCGAACTCCGCCAGCCGCCGGGCCGCAGGCGTTCCGCTTTCGCCGGCCAGCGCCAAGCCGAGATGTTCGACGGACACGTAGTCGTCCTTGAGCCGCTTGGCCTCCCGTTCGGCAGCGTCCAACAAGCGGGCCAGCCGCTGGGTAACGAACACCTGGCCGGGGGCGGCGCCGGGCCCGGTCACCTTCGGTCTGCGCTGCAGGTCACCGTCGAATGCGGCGGTTAGCGCGTCGACGTCAGCGTCGAACTGCCGCAACAGGCGCGGTACCAGCCCCTCCGGCTGCTCAAGCAGGGCCAGCAGCAGATGTTCCCCGTCGACCTCGGTGTGCCCGTAGCGCAACGCGATGGCCTGAGCCTGCTGCACCGCTTCCTGCGACTTCTGGGTCAGGCGGTTCATGTCCATGAGGTGTTACTCCTCGCACCGGGCTACCGGCGACGGCGAACGGACGGAGTTATAGGGCAGCTGGCTACCGGTGGTGCGCAGCGCGGCTTCGAGCACCTCGATACGGTCGAGTAGGTCCATGACCAGCCCGAGCGCGGCGTAATTCACTGACAGACCGGCCCGAAGCCGCTGTATCCGGGCCACCGCCCGCAGCTGCGGCGCAGCAAACCACAACCGGCCGGCGGCATCCCGAGACGGCTCCAACAGGCCCAACGCCACGAACCGGCGGACCAGTTCGGGATGCATCCCGGCGCGCGCGGCGAAGCTGTCCAGACTGAGCTGGGACACGCGCATCAACGAGTAACTCGTCACGTTTCCCCCCTGGGGTCGAAGGTCGAATCCCTGCGCAGCGACTCGAACAGCTCCCGCTCCCGCGACGTCAACGTCCGCGGCACCATGATCTTCACTACGGCATACAGGTCGCCCGGTGTTCCGCGCGGGTTGGGCATTCCCTCCCCGCGCAACCGCAACCGGCGACCCGTCGACGACCCCGCCGGCACCCGCACCTTGGCCTCCCCGCCCGGGGTGGGCACCGGCACGCTGGCCCCCAGCGCCGCCTCCCACGGCGCCAACGGCAGATCCACCGAGATATCCCGACCGTTCACCCGGTAACGGTGGTGCGGCGCGAGCCGCACCACCAGGTAGAGATCCCCGGCCGCGGCATCGCCTGAACCCTGCCCACCTCTGCCGGCCAGGCGGATACGCTGCCCATCGGTCACCCCGGGGGGAATGGTCACCTCGAAGCTGGAGGGCTCGCCCGCGCCGGACAGGGTGATGCGACGGCTGCCGCCGCGGTAGGCTCCCTCCACCGACAGCTCCAGCTCGGCTTCCTGATCAGCACCGGGGATCGGCCCGCCCGCGCCACGGGAACCGAACAGTCCGCTGAACAGGTCGTCGAAGTCGATGTCCCCGACGCCGAATCTCTCACCACCGTCGGAGTCCACCCACACCCGGCCACCACCGAACGGCGACCCCCCTCGCGAGCCCGCTGGTGAGCCGCGTCCCCCGGCACGAGCGGCGTCGGCGTAGGCCTCGTAGCCCTCCGGGATCTGGCGGAAGTCCGGCCCGAACCGGTCGTAGCGTTTCCGGGTGTCGGGGTCGGACAGCACGCTGTAGGCCTCGCTGACCTCTTTAAAACGCTCTTCGGCCCCGGGATCGCGGTTGACGTCCGGGTGATGCTGGCGGGCCAACTTGCGATACGCGCGCTGCACCTCCTCAGCGCTCGCGGTGCGGGAGACGCCGAGTGCCTCGTAGTAGTCGCGCGCCATCGGCCGTCAACCCCGGCGGCCGGCGACGGTCACCGCACCCGGCCGCAGCTGCCGCTCCGCGGTGCCGTAGCCCGGGCGCAGCACCCGGACCACCGTGCCCGGCTCTGCCTCCGAGTCGTCCACCACGTTGACGACCTCATGCTGGGCCGGGTCGAACGGCACGCCCACCTCGTCGTAACGGGAGAAACCCAGGCT
>JAVXWL010000027.1:0-4332 GCA_032230565.1 Pseudonocardiales bacterium
CCGACACCGACCCCGACCCCGACCCCGACACCCACCGCAACACCGACCCCGACCCCGACACCGACACCGACACCGACACCGACACCGACACCGACACCGACACCGACACCGACACCAACGCCGGCACCCGGGGCGGTCAATACGACGACCACGCTGTCGGTGATTCAAGTTCCGCTGCCCTTCGGGTTGGGGCGCTTTACGATCCCTATCGCGAACCTGGCGCCGTCTAACGCGGCAGGAACCGTGCAGTTCACGGACAACGGGAACAACATCGGCGGTCCGGTGCCGGTGTTCGGTGGCATTACCGTCGGCCCGTTCACGACCCTGCGTGGGGGCCAGCACTCCATGAAGGCGGTGTTTACCCCCAGTAACCCGGCGAAGTTCAAGTCGTCGACATCGAACACCGTGACGTTCAGGTTCTAAAGTGGTTGCGACTCCTGGTGATTCACACCGAGCAGCCGCAACTCAGTGAGTCCATCTCGGCGGCCAGCAGCTCTGACCGCCATCTGACAATTATCCGTGAGCGGGGATCGGTGGCTTTCTCACCGGTTCCCGCTCACGGCCACCAAGGGAAATCCATGAACCGACTGTCTCGCGTCGCAGTGTTACTCGTGGTCGCGATGGGGGTGCTGGTGCCGCTGGCTCCGGGGCCGGCCCATGCCGACCCGATCGGCGGGGTGATCGTCATCCCGGGAACCGGAAGTGACCTGGACCCGCTCCGGCTGCGCACGTCAGCCGGGTGCCCCGCGAAGGCCAACGCGTACTATGCCAAGATGCGTGGCCCGGGCTTCCCGCCCGACGGCCAGATCATCACGACCAACACCGACGCCGGAATGTCCCACAGCGTCGGGTTCGACGTATATGTCGCGCTGATCATGCGGGACTACGCCACGGACAACCACATCACGCTGGGCGGCCGTTACGACATCACGGTCTACTGCGCCAACCACGTCACCCTGAAGAGTTACGGGGAGTTCGCCGGCTCGCTCGAGTTCACCAGCCCGACCCGGTACGAGGCGTTGGGTGCGGCGAAACCGACCGGACCGCCGCCACCGCCGCTGGACCAGGACCCCTACGGTTTCGCGCCTGCGCCGGACACGATATCTCCACCCGTCGGGACGTCGGCAGGGCCGGGAGCGCCCATTGTGGCGGCGCAGGCCGCGCCGCGGTCGGCGGCCGGACAGCTCACTGCCGAGCGCAACGACGCGACCGGCCACGGCATCGCGTGGCTGATCGCAGCCGCAGCGGTGCTCGTCGCCGGGGTCGTGATCGCGGTGGCGAACCGGATCCGGAAACGCCGTTCCTCGTGACCACCCGACGGGACGCCCTGGCGGGTGGATCCCGGCGCCAGTCCCTGGACAGCTCTCCGCTGCGGCTCATGGTCGATCGAGCTGACACCCGTGACGCTGGTCCCACACGGGAGCCGAGGTACCGGATGGATGAGCGGCCGGCGCAGCGCGGGGAGCGATCCCAGCCACCGCGCCCGGCCGCGGCCATCTGGCGCAGCCCCGAGTACCGGCTTGCCGGGCAGGTGCTGGTCATCGTCGCGGTACTGGGTCTGTCCTTCCTTATCGAGCTAACCGCGCTCGGCAACCTGCGCCACGACCGGGACCAGGCCCAGCTTGCGTCGCAATTCCGCATCGAACTCGCCAAGGGGATCGCGCCGGTGGGTCCATTCGATGACACGAACACCGCGTTGGCTTTGGGGGCACCGGTGGCTCTGCTGGAGATCCCGAGGTTGGGCCTGCACGAGATCGTGATGGAGGGCACCTCATCGGTTCCACTGATGTCGGGTCCGGGGCACCGGAGGGACACTCCGCTTCCTGGTCAGGTCGGCACCAGCGTGCTCGCCGGGCGACGGGCCACCTATGGCCGACCGTTCCGGTCGATCGACCAGCTACGCGCCGGTGATCAGATCACCGTGACCACTGGGCAGGGCAAGCACTCCTTCACTGTGCTCGGGGTGCGCCACGCCGGTGATCCGTTGCCACCCACCCTGACCCGCGGCCAGGGCCGGCTCACCCTGGTGACCACCGAGGTGCCGGCTCACGGGTTCCTGGCGGCGTTGCGACCCACCGATGTGCTCCGCGTGGACGCGGCATTGGTCAGCGGGGCCCAATCCAGGCCCGCCCAGCTGCCCTCACAGGCCCTGCGCCCCGCCGAAGCGCTGATGGCCGGTGACAGCTCGGCGCTGCTGGGCGTTTTCGGGTGGTCGGTGGTGCTGGTCGCGGCGGCCATCGCCACGGTGTGGTTTCGCTTCCGAGCCGGACCGTGGCCGGCTTGGGCGCTCGGCGTGCCGGTCCTGGTTGTCCTCGACCTGGTCGTGGTCGACGAGATGGCCGCCCTGCTCCCGAATCTGTTATGACTACCACCGCCGGCGTCGCTGGTTGTTTGGGCTGAAACGCCCGAGAAGGAAATCGCAGAGTGACCCGTTACAACGTTGGTGTGGAGGACAGCTCGTAGCGGTCCGGCATGGTGAACCCGGTGCGGGCCGCTGGCTGGCAGGCGAAGACTGCCGGCTGCGGGCCTGCCAAGCTGATCCCGGAGATCACTGTCGAGGAGCTGATCGCCGCCGACCTGCCGGACGGAGCTGATGCGCCGCGCGCGGCACCTGCGGTCGGTCCAGACATCCCACGGTTGTAAGTTGTCAAGCGTCTTCTTGTTGATCTCTTATGCGTGGTGTGGGCGCCTGGTATGCAGGGCTTCGGCGTGGTCGCGTGATGTCCGTTTCATGATCATGTGAGTCCGAGGAGGGCGAGCGGTCGGCTGGCGTCGCGGGCGTTGTGCCGGAGGCCGGCGGCGATGCTGCTCTTGCCGGCGAGGCGAAGCGCGCCGATGGCGAGGTTGCGCCAGGTCGCCATGGCGCGGGGTGCGGAGCTGGTTCGCAGCTGGGAGGCGTCCTCGGCGAACGTCACGTCTCGGACGTGGTGCAGGCTTCGATCTTCCAGTGGCTGCGGATCAGCCGGGCGAGCTCGGCGGGTGTGGCCTGTTCCGCAGTGAGGCTGGTGACCGCGTAGACAGTCTTGATGCCGACCTTGCCGGTCTTGCGGTCCACTCGGCGGCGCTTGAGCTGGACGGCCTGGCGGGCACCGGGAAAGAGCAGGCTGTTCACCGTGCACACCTTGATGCGGCGGATCTCACCGCGGCCGTGGCCGGCGTCGCGGGTGCGGCCCTGCAGCGGGATCTGCTTCCAGGGAAGGGACTTGAGCTGCTTGTGGAGCTTCTTCTGGTTCCCTTTCACGATGACGATGTAGTGCGCGCCTCGGTCGAGCAGGTAGCTGGCGTGCTCGCGCTAGGTGTGCATGGCGGCGCTGGTCACTACCACGCCCGCCAGGTTGGCGAGGGTCTCCAGCAGAGGCTAGAAGCAGGTGATCTCGTTGGTCTTCTCGCCTACGTCGAGTTGGGCCAGGACCAGGCCGGAGGGGTGGTCGCAGGCGGCGAGCAGATGGATCTTGCGGCCCGTGGCCCTGGCCGCTCCGCGGACGGTCTTGCCGTCGACCGCCACTGCGTGCAGCTGACCGTCGGCCCCCGCGCGCCCGTCGGCCAGCCAGCGGCCCACCGCCCGGTCCAACGCGTCGCCGTCGATGCGGCCCAGCAGCCGCCGCACCGTCGCCTCCGCCGGCAGGCACCGCTTCGGGGACAGCGGATCGGGCCGTACGCCAAGGCGCTCCAGGACGGACGGTGGGGCGTCGGTGATCCACTCACCCATCGCCAGCAGGGAGGTCGCTCCGGCCAGAACCGCGCACGCGGTCAGCGCGAGCACGACGACCAAAGCGTGCCGTACGCCGCGCGGATCGCGAGGGTCGGGCACCTCGGCCAGTCGCTCCAGCAGGCCCGGGATCTCCTCGGCACGGCCCCGGGATGCTCGCGGAGTTGGTCAAAGGCAGGCGGGATCGGCGATGATGCGTCGGCAGGCACGGTCTTCCACTCGGATCACGGGGGCGTCAAGAACTCATGATCTTGCAAGTCCGTGCCTGTCACGTTCCCAGAACCCCGTCGAACTGACAGATTGTCACGAATCGGGTGTCAAGCGACTACGGCGAAGCCCTGACTGGCCGCCCAACGACGAACCCCGCCCTTCCGCGCTGGAAGGACGGGGGTTTGCGGTGGGGAGGTCACGTTCGCAGGTCGCGCGATCGTCGACCAGGACGGTGCGGTGCAGGTCAACCGGAATCTACCCAACGGGGGTCGGGACGGCGCTGCGAGTGATCGGCGATCCACGTCCATGCGGTCCACGTGCCGTGTCACGAGCCGGTGGTGCCAGGCGTTTCACACCCGCCCTGGGGCACCTCACCCGCCCGCGCCGTCCTCGGCCTCCCAGCGCAGCAGGTC
>JAVXWL010000037.1:0-2969 GCA_032230565.1 Pseudonocardiales bacterium
CCCATCTACACCAACGACCCTCAGGGTCTGCTCACCCCGCTGAACTGCCACATCCGCCTGGCCAACCCGCAGACTCCGCAGACCGCGGCCACCAGTGCGATCCTGCGTCGCAGTTTCCAGTACGACCGCAGCCCCGATGTGCAGGGCAACCCCGACATGGGGCACGTGTTCTGCTGCTTCCAGCAACAACTGGCCACCTACATCGCCATGCAGACCCGGCTGGAGGACGAAATGCTGGTCCCGTTCATCAGCCCCAACGGTGGGGGTTATTTCTTCGCCCTTCCCGGTGTGAACGGCGCGCAGGACTACTACGGCCGCGCATTGCTGACCTGATGCGTGTCCCTGACGACCGCGCGGGTCACCGCCCACGCACAGGATTTGCTGCCACGCAGAGGAGGACAGATGCGTTTGCTTCGACAGTCCCGTCCGGGCGCGCCGAAGCGGCAGCCACCGACCGCGCGATCGTCGGCCGCAGCGGTCGCCCTCGGGCTGCTGGTGACCGGTCTGCTCGGGTCGGCATCCGCCTGTGGCGCCCCCACCACGAGCCCCGACCGCCTTATTTATGTCACCAACCAGCTCGACAACACCCTGTCGGTCATCGACGGCAGCACCTACCACGTGGTCGCAACGGTGCCGGTCGGTGCCTTCCCTGCCGGGGTGGTGGTGTCCTCAGACCGCAGGCTTGCCTACATCGCCCAGGGCGGGGATAACACCGCCGCGGTGTTCGACACCAGCACCAACACCATCACGAAAACCGTTTCGGTGGCCCCCGGAAACCACCCCCGGGGCGTGGCCCTGACCCCCAACGGGCAATTGCTCTACGTCGCCAACGGCGGCTCCAACAGCGTCGCGGTCCTCGACACCCGAACCGATCAAATTGTGGCTTCCCTGCCGGTCGGCAGCCAACCGGTCAGCGTCGCCGTCACCCCGGATGGCGCGTCGGCCTACGTCGCCAACTCCGGATCCAACAATGTCTCCGTCATCGACACCCAGACCAATCGGGTCGTCAGAGTCATCCCGGCAGGACAGTTCCCGGCAGGGGTCGCTGTCACCCATGACGGCGCCTGGATTTACGTCGCCAACGAGCTGTCAGGCAATGTCACGGTCATCAACACCCGAAGCGGCGCGGTGGAAGCGACACTGCCGTCCGGGATAGGCCCGTTCAGCGTGGCAACAAGCCCGACCGACAACGTCGCTTACGTCGCCGATCTCGGCCCAGGCGAGCTCGCCGTCATCGACACCAACACCCGCCAAACCTCCTCGACGGTCACCCTGGGTTCCTCCGGCACGGACCCCTTCAACACGGCAGCCACCCGCCACGCCGTCTATGTCGCCAACCAGGGCGCGAGCACACTGTCCGTCATCGATCCGCACACACTCCACGTGGTGACCACCGTAAACACCGGCAACAGTCCTTACGGCGTAGCCGCCCTGCCCGGGCACGACCAATAGCCCAGTTCTGCCAGCACAGGGCGACGAGATGTCACACGAGCCGTAGAGTGCAGGATCGTCACTATCCCTCCCCGGAGCTTCATGTCCGTGAGTCAAGTGTGCGATCGTGGTCTCATCTTTGGTCTCATCCATCTACGTTCGTTTGGCCTCATCGGCATTCAAATCAATGTGGAATGCACGTCACGAACGCGGGCGTTACCTGGCGAACTATTATCCCAACTCCTGAAAATCGGAAGGCCGGCGGTTCGACCCCGCCCCTTGCCACCACCCCTGACCAGCGTAAGCGGTCTCTTACGGCGATCATTTGCTTGATCTTTGTCCAACTGGCTGTCCGATTCTTCTGCGTCCAGTTGCGCTCACGGACGAAGCAGCTTCCGAAGGATCCGACCGGCATCGGGCAGCGAGAGGCCCCTACCAAGTGCAGGATTCGCGCGGCTGGCATGGCTGTCTGCAGCCACCAGGGAGCCGTTGACAGGCTGGTGGACTATAATTCTGGTCCATGAGTACGATACCGCTGTCCGAGGCGAAGGCCCGACTCTCCGAGATCGCTGACGAGGTCGGGCGCACTCACGAGCGCGTCCACATCACCCGCAACGGCCGTGAATACGTCGTACTACTCGCTGCTGAGGATCTCGAGTCCATCGAGGCGACCCTGGAGCTGCTCGCCGACACACAAGCCCAGGAGCGCATCGCCGCTGCCGAAGCCGACTTCGCTCGCGGTGATGTGCTCGACGAGCAGCAGGTGCGGGCGCTGATCAGCGAGCGAAACCGGACCCAGCCCGAGTGACCTACCGGGTGCGTGTCGCCCGTACCGCGGCACGCCAACTCACCGAACAACTGCCCGAGGCTGTCGCCGCGGCATGCGTGGAGTTCCTCTATGGGCCATTGGCCGAGAACCCATATCGCGTGGGAGCTCCGCTGCGGAAGCCCTTCGAGGGCTACTGGCGCGCTCGGCGCGGGGAATACCGAGTCCGGTACACCATCGACGACAGCACCCAGACCGTCCACGTTCTCGACATCAGCCACCGGCGGGATGCCTACCGCTGATCGCGACTACGGCCGGTCTTGCCGTCTGCGTAGAAGCTGGCGATACTCCGGTGCTCATCCGCTCAGCGAGCGATGGTGGTGTTGCGGCAGGCTACAGCGTGCAGCGTGGGCGATAGCTCCGCTGCCAATCATATGGTGTCCAATGGACTGTCCAATAACTCCAGCTTCCGGCTGCTTGTGGTGCCTCTAGGATGCAACTACGGCAAGCAAAATGCCAGGTAGTGCTACTCCTATCAGGTGGACTCTGAACTGGAAATCGGAAGGTCGGCGGTTCGACCCCGCCCCTGGCCACCACCTCTGACCAGAGTTTTTGCGCTCTACGGTGTGGGCTCGCGAACGTGAGGCTCTCAGTTCTCCTTCCAGAAGTAACTGCTGATCTGGTCGGCGACAGTCCGACGCAACCCTTCCGTGACGTGCATGTACCGCTGCTTCATCGCGACGGTGGACCAACCCATGACGTCCATAACGGC
>JAVXWL010000052.1:0-5277 GCA_032230565.1 Pseudonocardiales bacterium
TAGCAGAGGCGCTAGCAGCCGACCACGCAGTGGATCCAGAGTGATTTGGACCTTTATGAGATAAAGCGCGGTGAACGCCGAGAGCACATAGATGGCTGCGACGGCGAGCACGATGACACGCCGATCAAAAGGAGTAGACCAAGACCGGATAAATGCCCACACCACGACAACGATTACGCCAGCGGTAAGGACGCTCAACAGACCTTGCACCAGCCACGGCGCCGAAGCCGGAACCACCCAGGCGATAAAGCCCTTGACCTCCTCCAGCAGGACCTGGACCGGGGACTGTCCGTTAGAGAAACGCCCACCTACCAAGTGTCCAGTGATCACGGCATTCCTGACGAGCCAGGGCAACACAACGCAGGCGAAGGAAATACCGAATACCAACACGTCGCCGACCTTCTTGCGCCACGGAAGGCTTCGACCGACAAGCACCACGGCAACCGCCGGAAGCAGGGAAATCCCGGAGTACCGCGTCAGCGTGGCTGCGCCCGCGAGGACACCGCAGACCACAATGGCGGTCCTGCCGGCCCGGGCCGCACCAGCAATCCATACCAGCACCGCCAGATACACCAGCGACACCGCGATGTAGACCGGCTCGGACCACAACCACGTGTAGACATTCAGTAACGACGGAGACAGGGCCAGGGCCGCGGCGACTCCGACGGCCAGCCAGAAACGAATATGTGCGGCGAGAAACAGCCCCACCCCAAAGACCGACGTACCGAACAAAACGGCGTTGAACCATCGGGCAACCGTCTCCGGATCACCCACAGCAGCCGCTCCGGCAAGAACCCAGGGCAGACCGGGCGGGAAGAGCGACAACGGTGCACCGTTTAAGCCAACAACCCCGTCACCTCGGACAACGCCCCGTGCCGCAGCCAGGTAGTACGTGGAATCAGGGCTGATGTTGATACCGTAACGACGCGTGGCAACTAGCACCAGCGCACCGGCAAGAGCACCAAGAGCGCCAAAAAGACCAATCCGCCAGACCCCCAGCACCCGCACGTGAAACCTCATCGATTGGCACCAGGACCAAATCCTCCCCAGCGCCCGGTCGCAGACATCTGCCACGTGATCCCCCAGCCCACTACGAAACAAGCTCGCCGATGCGACGGGATACCCACACCCCACCACCGCTTGTAAGCCAATACCCCGTATAGAATTGCCACTACGGCCTAGCGTGCCCCCCGCGTGCCGTTCTGACGGCCACCAGCGGTCAATCACAGTCACTACTGTCCTCTGTCGCCGGGTAGCCGCAGGTCAGCATTCTGTTGGTCTAGACCATGATCGCGGCCCGATCTTCCAAGCTGGCGATGCGGACTCGATGGCCGTCGCCCGCTCCACCCCGGAAATTTTTGTGCTGACATGTATAAGCTCCCTGTCGTGATTTGACGAGCAGGTCCCACCTTGAGCGATGTCGCGGCCCCCTATATGGAACTGCACACGGACGTCATCGCGGGTGCACTGGCGAATGTTAAGACCGTGATGGTCTTCTCACCTGAAGTGTTGATAGATCCGCCAGCTGTAACGAACACATGGCCTGGTCCGATATGCGGTGCCGATGTCGACCCTAGGTATCAGCTTCCGGTGGTCTTCACCGAGCTCGCCCTCATCATCTGAATAGGGTGTCTACGCCGTTACATATGTCTGCCTGCCTCCTAATGCAACAGACCCGGCCTGACACGTCGGCGAGCCGATGATTACAGGTAGGTGGTGGCGATGAAGGTGAGGAGTAGGCCGCTGCTCAACACCTGGAGTACCCGGTCGTTGAGAATGATCTCTTCGGGTTCGCCGCCGTTGCCGCCGTCGACGTCCATGGCGTAGCGCAGTATGGCCAGGGTGAAGGGCACTAGTGAGATCACCGGCCAGCGGGAGTGATTGGTCTGGCTAAGCTGAAACGCCCACAAACCATACGTTATGATCACCCCGGTGGCCGAGAGCGTCCACACGAAACGCAGATAGGAAGCGGTGTAACGCTCCAGCGACTTACGGATGTGCGCCCCGGTGCGCTCAGCGAGCTGGAGTTCTGCATACCGCTTACCCGCCACCATGAACAGTGCCCCGAACGCGGTCGTGAGCAAAAACCACTGCGACAACACAATCCCTGCTGCGGCGCCACCTGCGATCGCCCGCAACACAAACCCCGACGCGACAATGGAGATGTCAACCACCGGCTGATGCTTTAGCCCCCAGCAATAGGACAGCTGCACCGCGAGATACACCACGGTGACTAACACCAACTCGACCGACGCCAGGAACGACACTCCTACCGCGCTCACGAACAGCACAACCGCCACCGCCAACGCCAGCCGCGGCGACACCAGCCCCGCAGCGATCGGACGATGACACTTGGTCGGGTGCGCCCGGTCAGCGTCTATATCGTAGACATCGTTGACGAGGTACACCCCGGACGCAGCCAATGAGAACGCGACAAAGGCAATCCCAACTGCGGCCAGCACACGCGGCTCAAACAGGGTGCCACCAGCAAGCGGCGCCGCCAGCACCACAACATTCTTTACCCAATGCCGGGGCCGCAGAGTACGGACCAACCCAGGCAGCGCACCGCCAAGTGGGGTGCCAGTCTCCCTCTGCCTGGGTCCACTGGTCGTCATCGCCGTCCTGCGCAGGGATCGCCGGGAGGTCGTCGCGGCATCCCGACATGCTCTTCGTCGTGATTGCTGTCGGAATGTGACAGTGCCTTATCGGGCGGCGTTGTGTAGCCAACATTGCAGGCAGTCAGGACGGTTCCCCTCATTGCTGTTTCATCGAATCCTGCGGCAAAGTGTTACTGGTTTCTAGCCACTGACTGTCCTGATGTAGCTATCAGTCGGGGGTAGCGGCGGGTGGTATCCAGGCGCCGGTGGTGAATAGTTGGGTGAGGACGGCGAAGCTGTCCATGCCCCATTTGGTGGCGGTGGACAGGTAGGACTGGACGACGGCGAAGTCGGCGACGCCATCGAGGGTGCGCCAGCATCCGCCGGAGTTGCGCTGCTGGATCTTTGCGGGGCGGACGTCGCGTTCACTCTGGTTGTTCGTGAAGGGTTATCCGGCTAATGGAACATTAGTTCGACCTTCGGTCCCGGATAACCCCTCTTAACCGGCTAATCGAGGCCGATTTGTCTGATTCGAGGCGCCTCGCGATTAGCCGGTTAAGAGGGGCACGGCAAGATCGACCACGAACCGCAGGATCATGTCCTGGTGGTTGCGGAACCGTTTCGCGAGGGTGAGCGCGTCGTTGGCCAGCGGCCCGGCGCGGGCGGTGTTGTCGCTGATCCCGGCTGTGGTGGCGCCGCGGTAGCGGCGGCGGATCGTGCTGAGGACGTCGGGGTCGAGGCTGTCGTGCCCGGCGGCGCGGGCGGCCTGGGCGTGGTGGTGGGCGTCGGTGAGGGTGTCGGCCATCGCCGCGGCCCAGAGCTGGCCCTGGGGGTCGGCTCGGTGGAACGCGGCCAGATCTCTGAGCAAGTGAGCTCCGCACCAGGCATGGTGGGCGTCGATGAGGTGGACGTAGCCGGCGTAGCCGTCGCGGACGATGGTGCCGGTGTAGCCAGGTAACACCTGCCCGGCGTCGATGTCGTCCTTGGTGCGTCCGCCGGTGTGCATCGCGGTGAGGAACTCGGTGGAGGCGGCGTGGACGTAGGCCAGGCCGCCGTCGGCGCGGACCGGGGTCTCATCGACGTGCAGCACCCCCACCTGACGCAGCAACTCCCGGGCCCGGGGCAGGAACTCCCGCTCGAGCAGCCGGGCGGCGCGGCCGCGGACACCGGCCATGAACCCGGTCGACACCGTGACGCCGAGTATCGAGGCCATCAGCCGAGCGGCGCGGGCGACGGGCAGGTAGTGCCCGCACAGCAGCTCCGCCACCCGGCCCAGCACCCCCGGCCCGTACTGCGCCCGCCCCGTCACGCCCGCGGGAGCGTCGCCCGGGGTGCGGGCGGCGCAACACGGGCAGGCCCGAGTGATGATCCGATACTCGGTGACCCACGGCGGTGGCGGGGCCAGCACGTCGGTGATTTGGCGGCGCGCCGTGCCGGTCACCCGGGCTCCGCGCAGGTCCGCCCCGCAGTCCGCGCAGCTGCCCGGGTCACAGATGATGGTCTCGTTCGGGTCCTCGACCAGCGGCATCGCCGAGCCCGGCGTCCATCCTGCTTACCGGGGTCGCTTGCGGTAGGGCGGGTCCGACGACGGTGGCCTGTTCGACGTCGAGGAGTCCTTGCCCAGCCGCTGCTTCAGCTCGTCCAGCTCCGCGGCCTGCGCCGCCAACGCCACCTCCTGCGCCGCGATCCGCTCAGCCTGCGCGGCGATCACCTCACGAAGACCCGCGTTCGCCGCGCGAAGCTCGATGACCAGCCCAGCCAACTCCTCCACAGAGGACGGCACCGGCTCGGACACCAGCCCATGATCACAACAACACCCGCAAGATCAAGCCGACACACCGGCCGAACGACCTACCGGCCACATGGGATGTCTGACACCGACCGCGGGGGCGGCTGAATAGCTACGTCCTGATTAGGTGACGCACCTATCCTGCGGGAACCTTGAAGATGCGGATGACCGGACTGGTAGGGGCATCGAAGATTGCGACCTGAGGCAACTTTTGGAATAGCTGCTGGTAGGCGGCCGCGTCGGCGGGGTAGCTCTTGGGTTGTTCGGTGAAGCGACCGTACATCCCCTCGCTGGCCACCACGTAGCCCCCGCGCGGTAGTGGGCAATCGACGACTCGTCCGCACGAAATCACCTTGTATCGGGCCGGGTTGAGCCACGGGGCGTAGGGCTCGATGAGGACGGTCGTGCCGGACGGTGTGCGCTCATCAAGCCAGTGCTGTGCGGCATTCCAGGTGGACGGTCCTGGATACGGGAGCCGGGCCACGGCTTCGACGACGAGCACCGCGACCGCGATGGTGGTGGCGGCGAGCCCCACCGCTCGATGATGATCCGCGCACGTCGTTAACAGCGGCTCGATGGCCAGGGCGGCGAGCACCGCCAGCGGCGCCAGGACCAGAATGATCGTGCGGTCGTTGCGCACGGACTGCATGGCGACCACCGCACTGTAAATGACGGGGAAGCTACCGAGCACGACGGCGGTGCGCCACCGCTGCCGGTCCCACACCGTGACCGCCACTACCGCGACGAGGGCCAGCGCGACCAGCAGGGGGCTGTTGCGTTATCTGATGGTGGGCAGACTCGACCGCTCAGTGCCTTGCATCAGACCGCGAGCGCGAGCTCAGCGAAGGCTGCCGACAGTTGATGCCTCGGGTCGGCATCCACACCGAGTTC
>JAVXWL010000120.1:0-5839 GCA_032230565.1 Pseudonocardiales bacterium
CGAACCTCAATGGACTGATCAATCCACCGGTCGCTGGGCCGGCGCCGATACAGGACCTGACCTCGGTTCTGGGTGATCTCGCGCAGCACTTCCAGCTAGACCTGGACCAGGCCCCGCAGACGATCGCAGCCTTCCAACAAGCCGCCGAGCAGATGCGAAAGCTGATGGACGATGCCCTCCGGCTGGCCAACGTCCCGGCGCCGGGTTTCGACGCGGTTAGCGTCAACGCTGCGAAGGAAATCGGGCAGTGGGCGATCAGTGAGGAGCCGGGTTCGTTGCGGTGGGCGCTGGAGTCCGGCGCGGCCCAGCTGGAGATGGCAGCCGACGCCCTGGAGCAGTCGCTGGCCATCCATCGGAACACCGATGAGGTCAATGCCGCCCACCTGAGCCGGACAGAATTGTGACGGGCCGCGTTGTGATGGTGCTCGTGTTAACCGCCGTGCTGGCTGGCTGCTCGGCGGCTGGTCCGCAGCCCACCGGCACGGCCGCGGCGCCGACACCGTCGGCCAGCGCACCGAGCGACCCGATCCCGCCGGTGCGGGATCCCAAGAACCTCGTGGGCACGCCACCGTGCCAGCTGCTCACCCCGGCGCAGCTAGCTGCCAACCAGATGGACCTGCCCGCCCAGCCTGAGAGTGTGCTGGACGCTCCCGGATGTGAGTGGAGAAACAAAGCCCACACCCGCGAAATCACGGTCTATGTGGACACCAGCAACGATGTACTGCACAACGTCTACGCCCAGCGCGCCACCTTCCCCATCTTCGAGATCACCCAGGTCGCTGAACATCCAGCGATTCGGGTCAAGAACAACGAGGCGGGCACCAGCTGCTTCTTCCAAGTCGCTGCCGCCGAGAGGCAGACATTTGTCCTCCGGTTCACGTCATTGCGGCAGGGGCTGGAGGAACCCTGTGCGCCAGCTAAGGCGCTCGCGGAGGATGTCCTGGCCAATCTGCCGCCGCTGAAAAGCTGAGGAAGCGAGACGATGGGTACAACCATTGACTACAGCACAGTCTCGCATGAGACGATCTACCAGCACATCACCGGTGGCCCCGGTTACTCCGGAATGATCGAAAACAGCCAGGGCTGGCAGAGCATCGCGACGCAGATGCAGCAGTTCCGCGGTGCGGTGGAGCAGGCGGTGCGGGGGATCGGCTTGGCGCAGCGGGGGGCGGCGGCGGATGCGGCTACCCACTCCACGTCGGCGCTGATGCCGTGGCTTGATCGCTGCGTCACCGCGGCCAACTCAACGGCGGCCCGGGTATCTGAGCAGGCCGCCTCGTTTGCCCACACCCGGGACAGTATGCCGCCGCCGCAAGTGGTTCCAGAGGTGTCGTTCAGCCAGAACCCGGTGACGTGGACGGCTGATCACGCCATTGAATGGTTGCCTGGGATTCAGACTCAGAACGAGGCCGCCCACGTGGCGGCGCAGCAGGACCAGGAGCGCGCCCGGGAGCTGATGGCTGGCTATCAGGACACCTCGAACGGCAACCTGGGGGTCGGCGAGCCCTTCGTCGCAGCCCCGATGGTGGTTGCCGAGGTGGTGGATCCGACTCCCGGCGGCGTCGGGGTCGGCGGGGTCGGCGGGGCATCCGGCGGTGGGAGCGCGCAGCCGGCAGCGGCCGGGGCGCGTCCGATGCTGGCGCATTCTGCCGCTGTCCATCGGGGTCCGGTCGCAGATGCCCCGATGCATGCGGCGGCCGCGTCGCAGCTGGCAGCGGGGACTACTACGCCGCAGCTCGCTGGGGACTACCCCAGCCCAGCGGAGCCGTCGATGGCCGGATCGGGCGCGGTCCGGGCGGCTGCGGCGGAGCCATTCGGGCCGTCGCCGATCCTCGCTATGTCTCACGGTGCTGAGCCAGTGCGGGGTGGATCACGGTATTCCGACGGCGGTGGCGTGCCGCGGGCGGGCAGCTTCGGGCCGCGCCCCACCGCGTTCGATGGTGGTGGCGTCAATCTCAGCGAATCGCGTCTGAGCACCTATGGCGGCGCCGAGCAGGCAAGCGCCGAGCAGGCTAGTGCTGGGCGAGCTGTCCGAGGAGCGGGAGGTTGGGGAGACGCCCCGCTCGGGACGCCGGGTGGCTCCGGCCGCGACGGTGATAGCCGCGAGCACCGGCGAGCGAGCTACCTCATCGAGTCGGACACCAACGCGATCGTCGGGGAGCTACCTCGCACCGCCCCGCCGGTCATCGGGGCCGAGGAGAACTACCGATGACGTCGGTGTTGCGCGGCGGTGTGCTGGAACTCACCGCTGAGCAGTACCTGCTGGCGTGGAAGCATCTCCAGCTCGGGCTGGTGCACTGGAACCTCCAACCACACCGTGTCGAGCAGCAGCGCACGGTCGAGGAGAGCACGGCTGCCCAACGCCGGACCTGGGATGAGCTGCGGGCCCGTGGCCTGGCCCGCAGTCAGCAACTCGCTCCGGAACTGGAGGATGCGCTGCACCTCATCGCCCGGCCAGCGGCGGAGCTCCACGCACAGCTCGACTGGCCTGAGGACAGACGCACCGTCGTAGGAGGTGCGCGCGGCGACCACGCTGCCGTCGCCGAGCTCAGTGCGTTCGGGATGCGCATCCGGACCACCCGCGCCACGGCGCTACCGATCGCGGTCGCCGAGGTCATCCCGGACCGGCCGATGAGCAGCCGGACAGCGGTGTCGGTTCCGGCCGAAGTCCTTGCCGGCCACCAGCACGGGCTCACCGGCGCCGAGCTGGAACGCGTCCTGTTGGACGGCGGAGCGCGGCCCGATGACGTGCGACGTTTCCGCACTATGCTGCGGGGACCCAAGCTCGGTGGCGGGAAGTTCGGTGCGGCCTGGCGCGATCGTCACGGCAGCAGGCGCGTCGCGGACTTCGTGGTCACCTACTACGAGACCGAGCGCGGTGGCTACACCATCGAGCAGAAACGCGGAGTCGACGCCAGCCGCTGGTACACCGTGGCCCCGGCGGCACGCCCACAACTCGCACAGCGCCTCGCTGATCTGCTTGACTCAATCCGGATATAACGGTATGTCGTCATCACAGCGAATCACCTGGAGCAGCATGGATCCCCCAGTCGAGCACGACTTGACGGGATCCAGCGCGCAACGGATACGCGGAGTACTGGCCATTCCGGCATTCCGCCGGTTGTGGGGCGTCACGGCGATCACCGCGGTCGCGGAGTGGCAGTCTTTGCTGGCGCTGTCCGCCCTGGCCACCCAGCTGACCACCGGCTACCAAGCTCAGAGCTTCGCGCTCGGCGGGGTGGTCGCTACCAAGCTGCTGCCCGCGATGCTGCTCGGCCCGCTGGCCGGGGCGTTGGCCGACAAGCTGGACCGACGGCACGTGATGGTGGTCTGCGATGTGCTGCGGGCCGGTCTGTTCTTGTCCATCCCGTTGGTCGGCCAGCTGGCCTGGTTGTTCGCGGCAACCTTCCTCATCGAGCTGTGCGCACTGTTCTGGATCCCGGCCAAGGACGCCTCGATCCCCAACCTGTTGCGCCGCCCCGAGCAAGTCGAAACCGCGAACCAACTATCGTTGATCATGACCTACGGGGTGGCTGTGCTGCTCGCCTCCGGGGTATTCAGCGCGCTGTCCAAATTCGGTCCGGTGCTGCGCCAGGCCGGGTTGATTCACAGCGTCGAAGGCTCGGCCTATCTTGCGTTGAGTATCAACGGCTTCGCCTACGCATTCTGTGCACTGGTGGTCGGGACCCGGATTCCGGAAATCTCCGGCCGCGCGCTGGCCAGGCGTGAGGCCCAACCGGGCCTGCTCACGATGCTGCGCGACGGCGTCATCTTCGTCCGCGGCACGCCCCTGGTCCGCGGCTTGGTCACCGGGATCCTCGGCGCCTTCGCCGCAGGCGGGGCCGTCATCGCCTGCGCGAAGCTGTACTCCACCAGCCTCGGCGGTGGCGACGCCGCTTACGGACTGCTGTTCGCGTCGTTGTTCGTCGGTCTCGGTCTGGGCATGGCTGTGGCGCCATTGGCAGCGCGCCGGATCCGGCACCGCGGATTGTTCGGCCTGGCGATCGTGGCGGCTGGGTTGGCGCTGGTCGCCGTCGCGCTGGCACCGCACCTGATCGCCGCGCTGGCCGCGGTCATCCTGGTGGGCTGCGCCGGCGGCGTCGCCTTCCTCACCGGCTTGACCATCATCGGGGCGCAGGTCGCCGATGAGATGCGGGGCCGCACCATCGCGTTCGTCCAGTCGCTGGTCCGGCTGGATCTGCTCGCGTCGATGGCCCTGGTCCCGTTCGCGGTCGGGCTGGTCCAGCAGCGCACCATCACCCTGTTCAGCGAGCCGGTGACCATCGACGGCACCCGCCCGGTGCTGCTGTGCGCCGGCCTGCTGGCGGCGATGGTCGGTATGGTCGCGCACCGCCAGATGGACGACCGGCACAACGGATCATTGCTGGCTGACCTGCGGGCCGGAGTCCGCGGTGCGCCCACTAGCCCTCCGCAGGCCCCGGCGACTCGGTCGACTGAGGCGGCTCCGCCAGTCCCGATGGCCCCGCCAGCACCGCCGGCACCGGAATGAGCGTGTGGGCCGACCTGGTCGGGCAGGAGCCGGCGGTGGCCACCCTGGTCGAAGCCGCCGGACCGGCTGGGGCGATGACCCACGCATGGCTGTTCACCGGTCCGCCCGGCAGTGGTCGTTCGGTCGCGGCTCGGGCTTTCGCCGCCGCGTTGCAGTGCACTGATGCGGTGGCGGGACCGGGGTGTGGCAGCTGCCAGGGCTGTCGCGCCACGCTGGCGGGCAACCACCCCGACGTCCGGCAGGTGGTTCCCGAAGGTCTGTCCATCTCGGTGGCGGACATGCGTGCGCTGGTCGTCGGGGCGTCGCGACGGCCGTCGGCGGGCCGGTGGCAGGTGTTGCTCATCGAAGACGCCGACCGGCTCACCGAGGGCGCCGCCAACGCGTTGCTCAAGGCCGTGGAAGAGCCGCCGCCGCGCACAGTGTTCCTGCTCTGCGCGCCGTCGGATCACCCCGACGACATCGCGGTGACGCTGCGCTCGCGCTGCCGGTCGGTGGGGTTGCGGACCCCGCCCGCCACGGCGATCGCCGACGTGCTGGCGGCACGCGACGGGTTGGACGCCGACACGGCGCGGTGGGCCGCCTCGGTGTGCGGAGGCCACGTCGGCCGGGCCCGCCGGTTGGCCACCGATCCGCAGGCCCGGGCCCGCCGGGAGGCGGTGCTGCGGGTGCCGACGGCGCTGGCATCCTTCGCCGACGTGTTCACGCTGGCCGATGAGCTGGTCGGAGCCGCCGAGTCGGAAGCTAGCGGTCTGACGGTGGCTCGTAATGCGGCCGAGACCCAGGAACTGGAGACGGCGCTGGGTGCCGGCGGAACCGGGAAAGGCGCCGCAGCGGCGACTCGGGGCGCCAAGGGCGCAATTCGCGAGCTGGAACGCCGGCAGAAGTCCCGGGCCACCCGCACCCAGCGCGACGCGCTGGACCGCGCACTGGTCGACCTCGCCGGCTTCTACCGGGACACCCTGGTCGCCAGCTGGGGCGCCGCGGTGCCCCTGACCCATCCTGACCGCGCCGCCGACGTGACCATCGTCGCCGGGCGCTCGACGCCGGAGGCGTTGCTCCGGAAACTGGAAGCAGTGCTCGGCTGCCGCGAGGCGCTGGAGCTTAACGTCAAACCGCGGATCGCCCTCGAAGCTCTCACCGCCGCCCTGCACAGCGCCTCGTGACAGCCCTGAGCCCCTGAAGCTTAGGGTTGATGACTCTGGAGATCCAGAACGTTCTGGGGGGACGAGGGGTGAGATGCGAGCGATCGGTACAGTGGTCCGCGCTGCCCGGGCAGCGCTGCCGCCTTAGCTCAGTCGGCCAGAGCAGCTCACTCGTAATGAGCAGGTC
>JAVXWL010000123.1:0-66177 GCA_032230565.1 Pseudonocardiales bacterium
TTCGGCGCGCGGGTCGAGAAGATCCTCAAGCTGGCCGAGGACGAGGCGCGGGAAGTCCGCAGCCAGGCCGATGCAGCGGCGGTGGCGCTGGTCGAGCAGGCCCGCGCGCACGCCGCTGAGCAGGACAATGCGCTGCAGCGGCGGTGGGCGGAGCTCGATAATGCTCGCCAGGAGATGGAGCAGGCTCGCCAGGAAGTGAACCGGGAATGCGAAGACGTCCGGGCGCAGGCGCGGGCCGAGGCCGACCAGATTCGCACGGCGGTCACGCACCAGGCGGACCAGTTGTTCACCGCGGCGCGCGCCGACGCCGAAAAGGTGGGCAACACGGCCCACGCCGAGGCGGAGCAGCTCATCGCGCAGGCTAAGGCTGAGGCGGAGCAGCTCGTTGCGCAGGCCAACGCGCAGGCGCAGCGGCTGGTCGCAGTGGCGACCGACGCCGCGCGCCAGCGGGAACAGGCCAGCGTGCACGAGGTGCATCAGCTGTCCAGGTTGCGCGAGGAGATCAACGCGGACCTCTACCGGGCGAAGGAAGTACTGGACGGCCTGTTCGGCGCCACGGGAGCGCCCTTGCACAAGCGGCGCCAGGACGCTGCGCCGCCGCCCCCCAAATCCGTACTGTGTGACGATCGCGAATACCCGTGCCAGGATTGCGGGTGAAGGAGATGCCCGATGCCATCCCGCAATCGCCCCTCGTCTCGCTCCAGCCCCGTGCCCGTCGCGGGGTCTGTTGGGCCACCGGATTCGCTCGTCGGTACCGCGATGGACATCGACGGTTCGCACACGCCGGAGCAGGTGATCGCAGGACTACGCGCCACCAGTGAGGGCGAGGACCTGGTTCAGCTGTTGACCCCCGAGGGGCAGCGGGTCTCGCACCCGCAGTTCGAGCTGGAGATCTCTCCCGTGGAGCTGCAATCGCTGTATCGGGACATGGTGCTGGTCCGCCGGACCGATCGGGAGGCCAAAGCCCTGCAGCGCCAGGGCGAACTAGGTCTGTGGGCGCCGCTGCTGGGCCAGGAGGCCGCCCAGATCGGTGCTGGTCGCGCGATGGCTCCTCAGGACATGGCATTCCCGTCCTACCGTGAGCACGGCGTCGCGTGGTGTCGTGGGGTGGATCCCACCGAGATCTTCGGCATCTTCCGCGGCGTCGATCAAGGCTCGTGGGATCCGATCGGCACCGGATTCCAGCTTTACACCATCGTGATCCCCAACCAGTGCCTGCACGCCACCGGCTACGCAATGGGACAGCGGCTGGATGGAAAGATCGGCGACGCCCAGAGCGCCGAGGCCACGATCTGCTTCTTCGGCGACGGCGCCACCTCTCAGGGCGATGTGCACGAGGCATTCGTCTGGGCCGCCGTCTACGACGCGCCGGTGGTCTTCTTCTGCCAGAACAACCAGTGGGCGATCTCCGCATCGCTGGATCGCCAGACCCGGGTACCGCTGTATCAACGGGCCCGCGGCTACGGCTTCCCCGGGATCCGGGTGGACGGCAACGACGTGCTGGCCACCCTGGCCGTCACCCGCTGGGCGCTGCGCGAGTGCCGCACCGGCAATGGCCCGATATTGATCGAGGCCTGCACGTACCGGATGGACGCGCACACCACCTCCGACGATTACACCCGTTACCAGGTCGCCAGCGAGCTGGAGGAATGGAAGCTCAAGGATCCTCTTGAGCGGGTGCGGGTACACCTGGTGCGGGAGGGACTGGCGGAGCCGGCATTCTTCGACGGTGTCGCCGCCGAGGCCGATGAGCTGGCCGTTCGTCTGCGCAACTACTGTCTTTCGATGCCCGCCCCCGGCCCGGAGCGGATCTTCTCGAAGGTCTACGCCGAAACGACGCCTGCGGTCGAAGCCGCCCGGGATGACTACCTGGCGTACCACGCGTCATTCACTGACACTGGCGGTATCTCCTGATGGCGGCCGGCAGCGAGCCGCAGACGATCACCCTCGCCAAGGGCCTCAACCAGGGCCTTCGGGCCGCCATGGAAGCCGACCGCAAGGTTCTCGTGATGGGCGAGGACGTCGGCCGGCTCGGCGGTGTCTTCCGGATCACCGATGGCCTGCAGAAGGATTTCGGTGAGCAGCGGGTCTTCGACACCCCGCTGGGCGAGTCCGGGATCATCGGCACGGCGGTCGGTCTCGCGGTCCGGGGCTACCGCCCGGTCTGCGAGATCCAGTTCGACGGTTTCGTCTTTCCCGGCTTCGACCAGATCGTCTCCCAGCTCGCCAAGCTGCACTACCGCTCGCAGGGCAAGCTGCGGATGCCGGTGGTGGTGCGCATCCCGCACGGCGGTGGGATTGGCGCCGTCGAGCATCATTCGGAGTCCCCTGAGTCCTATTTCGCCCACACCCCGGGCCTGAAGGTCGTTGCGTGCGCTAACCCGGTCGACGCTTACTGGATGATCCAGCAGGCGATCGCCTGCGATGACCCGGTGATCTTCTTCGAGCCCAAGCGGCGGTACTGGGAGAAGGCACCGCTGGACCTGGCGACGCCGCCGCTGCCGCTGTTTCGCTCGCGGGTGCTGCGCACCGGGACGGCCGCGACGGTAGTGACCTACGGGCCCACGGTGCGCACCGTGCTGGATGCCGCGACCGTCGCCAAGCAGGAGGGCCACACCCTGGAGGTGATCGACCTGCGGACGTTGTCCCCGCTGGACCTGGCTCCGGTGTTCGACTCGGTGCGCCGCACCGGGCGGTTGATCTGCGTGTCTGAAGCGCCCAGCGAGGTCTCGCTGACCTCTGAAGTGGCCGCCCGGGTATCGCAGGAATGCTTCTACTCGCTGGCGGCGCCGGTACTGCGGGTGACCGGGTTCGACACGCCGTACCCACCCGCGAAGTGCGAGGAGGACTACTTGCCCGACCTGGACCGGGTGCTCGACGCGGTCGACCGCGTGCTGGCGTACTGACCGCGATGGCCAGCATCTTCGCGCTGCCCGACGTCGGCGAGGGCCTCACTGAGGCGGAGATCCTTAGCTGGCATGTCGCGCCCGGGGACACCGTCACCGTTAACCAAATCATCGTCGACATCGAGACCGCCAAGGCGGCCGTCGAGCTGCCCAGCCCCTACGCCGGGGTGGTCAGCGAGCTGTTCGTCGAACCTGGTGCCACCGTAGCCGTCGGCACCCCGATCATCGCCATCGAAACCGGCGCCGAACCAGCGGGTCCGGTCGGACCGGCCCCGGCGGGTGCGATCGGCGAGGAAGGCCCCAGCGGGCGGATCACGACCCTGGTCGGTTATGGCCCGCGAACCGCGACCGTGGCCCGCCGGCCCCGCAGCGCCACGCCGGCTCCGCCGCCCGTTGCTGCTGCCGGACCCGGAATGGTGCCGCTAGCCAAGCCCCCGGTGCGCAAGCTGGCCAAAGAGCTGGGAGTCGATCTGCGGACAGTGTCCGGTTCGGCAGCCGGCGGGGTAGTCACCCGGGAGGACGTGGAGCGCGCCGCCCACGTCGTCAGCAATGGCGGTGGCGCCTCCGCTGCTTCGTCTGGCCTTGTTTCCGGCGCTGAGTCCGTTTCCGGGTCCGTTTCTGGGCAGCGGCGCGAGGCCGTTCGCGGCGTGCGCAAGGCCACTGCGGCGGCGGTGGTGACCTCGGCGTTCACCGCGCCGCACGTCACGATGTTCCTCACCGTCGACGTCACGCCGATGATGGAGCTGCGGGCCCGGCTGGCGGCACAACCACAGTTTCGGAACGTCAAGCTGTCCCCGCTGGTCTTCGCCGCCCGAGCGGTCTGCCTTGCGTCGCGGCGAACGCCGGAGGTCAATGCCAGCTGGGACGAGGCCACTGGCGAGATCGTCTACTTCGACTACGTGCACCTCGGGATCGCCGCCGCCACCCCGCGTGGGCTGGTGGTACCCAAGATCCGAAACGCCGATCGGATGGCACTACGCGAGCTTGCCGTCACGCTGGACGAGCTGGCGGTATCGGCTCGGGAGGGACGCTCCGCTCCAAGTGACATGCTCGGCGGGACGATCACCATCACCAACATCGGCGTCTTCGGGATCGACACAGGCACGCCGATCCTCAACCCCGGCGAGTCGGCGATCCTCGCGCTGGGCACCATCCGGGACATGCCATGGGTGGTCGACGGTGCCGTGGTGGCCCGCAAGGTCTGCCAGCTAGCGCTGTCCGTAGACCACCGCGTAGTAGACGGCCAACAAGGGTCCCAGTTCCTGGCCCACATCGGCACCCTGCTCTCCGACCCCGCCCAAGCGATCACCTTCTGACCGCTCTCTTCCCGCATTCAGCGGGCTCAGCGCGGTTCTTCGCGCCTCTTTTACCCCGCTGAGCTCGCTGAATGCGGGCGGCGGGGCTGTGGTTGGGAATGGTGGGGGTGGTGTGGATAAGTCGCGGTTGCGGCGCGGTGCGCGTCGGGGTGTGTGGTGATGCGCGGTGCATGGGACGGCGGATGCAGCTGGTGGACCTGGCGGGAGTGTTTCGCGGAACCGAGGCGCTGGCGGCCGGCACTATGACCAAGGAACAGTTGCGGGGTCCTGGAGTCCGTAGGCTGTTCCGCGACATCTACCTGCCCGTCGGTATGGGCCGCACGCACCAACAGCGGTGCGAGGGTGCGGCGCTGCTCTCCCCGGCTGAGGCCGTTCTCACCGGCAGGTCGGCTGCCACCATGCTAGGAGTCGAGCTGGCTCGGCCGACCGATCCGGTGGAGTTCGTCGTGGACGAGCGTTATCGGTTCGGCCCGATTCGCGGCATCACCGTCAAACGCACCGCATTGGCCAGGACGGACTGGCGGGATTGAAACGGGAACAGGATCGCCAGCCCCGAGCGGTGGCACGCGCTTCGACTTCAGCTGCGCAAGGATTTCTATCGCCACCCCGATCAGGTGATCCGCACCGTCTGCGCCGCCCTCTCCAAAGCACGTCAGGCGCGCTAACCGCCTGCCCGTTGACGCATTCAGCGGGTTCAGCGGGGTTATTCGGGCCCTTTTTACCCCGCTGAGCCCGCTGAATGCGGATCGAGCAGGGGGGCGTAACGGTGGAGCGGGTGGTGGCGACAACATAGCTGAGGGTGATCGCGTCCGCGGAGCCGAGGCACCGCAGCACGGGGTCGGCTCCTTCACTACTGGGGGGTGAGTGATGTGAGAGCACTCGGGTCGTGGACCGGAGTCGGCATGATGATGGGGATGGGAACCCAGAACGCGCCTCGCCCGATGTCACGGGACGGAGTACCACAGGATCAAGCCGTCACGTGGACGAGCCACGACATCAGTCCAGGCGGAAACGTCGACGTGGTAGTGCGTGAAGATCCTGGCACCGACGCGCTGCGTGCGTGGGACCGGCTGGTGGATCGCACCCCAGGCACCGACGTCACACAGCTCTCGGTCTGGGCGGGATTGCGTGGCCGGGTCGGTTTCACTCCGCTGTACGTGCTGGCCTATCACGGTGGCGAACTGGTCGGTGGGGCGCAGATCTTGACTCGACGGATACCTGTGTTGGGCGTTGTCGGTTACCTTCCTTACGGCCCGCTGGTGGCACCCGACACCGCGGCTGCCGCCGACGTCCGGCGCGCACTGGTCGAAGCGGTCGTGGCACTGGGGCAGCGGCGGCTGCGAATTCTGTTCGTCCAACCGCCTGAAGGCGCCCAGGACACCAGCGATGAGCTACGCCAACGGGGATTCCGGCCGTCGTCGGCCGGCATTGCGCCGCAGGGCTCGATCCGGATCGATTTGACCGCCGACTTGGCGGAGATCCGCAGCAGGTTCGGCAAACGACTCAAGTCGTGGACCAACCGATGGGAGTCCCGGGGCGTCACAGTCCGGGTCGGAGACGAACGGGACATTCCGCTACTAGCTGAGCTGATGGCCAGTTCGGCGCAACACCAGGGCTATACGCCGTTACCGCTGGACTACATGCTCGCGTTGTACCGGGAGCTGGCCGCCACCGGCCACGCCGTGCTGTATGTCGGCGAGGTCGACGGTGTACCAGTCGCTGCCGATCTGATGACCGGATGTGGCGATATGGTCCGCGGTCGATTGTCCGGCTTCGACCGCACCGGCGAGGCGATGCGGCTCAGCGTGCCAGCGGCCATCCGGTGGGAACTGATCAAATGGGCAAAACAGCAAGGCTACCGTTGGTTCGATTTCGGTGGGCTGCGTCCGGAGACCCTTGCAGCGCTGCTGGACGGTACCGAGTGCAGCAGTGACAGTCTACCGACCGCGGATCAGCCGAAGGTCACCTTCGGGGGCACGGCATTCCGCTACCCCACTCCAGTAGAAATGATCAGGCCCGCGGCGCTACGGACCGTCTACGATGTCGCGTGGCGCTCCGCGACGGGCCGCCAGTTGTTTGCCGACCTAAAAAGTCTGCTCCGGGGGTCCCGATGGCGTGGCACCAACGAGCCGTCACGGTAGTAAAGCAGTGCTCCACAAACGCAGTCGCTCGCCGTCAAATCAGGGAGGCGGAAGAGAAAGCATGAAAATCGTGTGTGTCGGTGGCGGACCTGCGGGTCTGTACTTCGCCATCTCCGCGAAGCTACGCGATCGCGATCACGATATCACCGTCATCGAACGCAACCCAGCTGGGGTGACGTACGGCTGGGGCGTCACATTTTCCGACGGTCTGCTCGACAGCCTTTACCGCAACGACCCGGAAAGCGCGCGACAGATATTCGATAACCCCGCATCCTGGGGCAACCAGGAAGTGCACGTACGCGGCACCCAGCGGGCTCACCTCGGTGGGTATGGTTTCGCCATCGGCCGCAAGCATCTACTTGACATCCTGGCTCAGCGGGCGATCGATCTTGGGGTGGATGTTCAGTTCGAGCGTGAGGTCAATGACCTATCCGAGCTCGCTGACGCAGACCTGATCATCGCCTGCGATGGCGCGAACAGCCGTGTGCGTAAACTGCACGGTGCTCACTTCCAGACCGGTGCCGAGGTAGGCCGGAACAAGTACATTTGGCTTGGCACCCACCGGATGTTCGACTCTTTCATGTTCGCATTCGAAGAGACTGCAGCCGGCTGGATCTGGTTCTACTCATACCCTTACAGCGCCGACACAACCACCTTCATCGTCGAGTGCTCTCCCGACACCTGGCGGGGACTCGGGCTCGACGAACTCGGTCCCGACGAGAGCCTCAAGCTGTTGGAAGGAATCTTTCGAGAGCACCTCGATGGCCACTCGCTGATGAACCCGATGCGCGATCTTGGCAAGACGCCCTGGCAGAATTTCACGCGCATCACCAACGCCGTGTGGTATCACGACAACATCGTGCTCATGGGCGATGCGGCGCACACCACACATTTCACGATCGGGTCGGGTACCACTCTTGCGATGGCGGACGCGATCGGGCTCGCCGATAGTCTGAGCGCCCACGATGACCTCCAGGTGGCTCTCAAAGATTATGCGGACAAGCGCCGGGCGGCGATAGCGGATGCGCAGGATGCGGCCAAAAGCAGCATCGAGTGGTTTGAAAATGTTCCCGGCTACATCAACCTGCCGATCACCCAGTTCGCCTATTCTTTGTGGAAACGTCGCGGGCATTACCCGTTGTGGCGTTACCAACTTCACCTGGCAACGCAAATTGCGACACTGCGAAAATTTCGGCGCTCCATCAGTGCCATGAGACACGGGCTCCGGGCCCGTCGACGGGTGAAGCTGGCTGATGCGCACCAGGGTGCGTATCCGGCCATCTACGCATCGGAAGAGGTCTAACCGAATCGCCAGCGAGGCGACCGTAGCGGTTGCTGGAGTCAGGGGACGAGTGTGAACAGATGAACATCGTCTGTGTGGGGGGCGGACCTGCGGGTCTATACTTTGCCGTCTTGGCGAAGTTGCGCAACAAAAAGCACGATGTGACCGTTGTCGAGCGCAACCCAGCTGGAGTGACATACGGCTGGGGCGTCGTGTTCTGGGACGATCTGCTCGACGAGCTCTACCGGAATGATCCCGTGAGTGCACGCGAAGTACACGAAGTTTGTGCGCTCTGGGGAGGTCAGGAAGTCCACATCCGCGGTGAGCACAAGGCGTACCTTGGCGGATATGGATACAGCCTCGGCCGCAAGCGCTTGCTCGATATCCTGGTTAACCGGGCGCGGGACCTCGGTGTCCATGTTCAGTTCGAACGCGACGTCAGGGATCTTTCTGAATTCTCGGACGCCGACCTGATCGTCGCTTGCGACGGGGTCAACAGCTCGATACGACAGCTACATTCCGGTCATTTCCAGACAGATGTCGATGTCGGCCGCAACAAGTACATCTGGCTTGGCACGAACCGGGTCTTCGATTCGTTTACGTTTGCATTCGAAGAGACAGAGGCCGGCTGGATATGGTTCCATGCCTACTGTTTCGACGCGCAGACCAGCACGCTCATCGTCGAGTGCTCGCCGGAGACTTGGGCGGGTCTCGGCTTCGACGAGCTCGATCCTGACCAAAGCGTCAAATTGTTGGAAAAGATTTTCGAACGCCACTTGAATCATTATTCGTTAATCAATCAAGCGCCGCGTGGCGTCGACAAAGCGCCGTGGCTAAACTTCCGGCGCATCAGCAACAACAACTGGTACTACGACAACGTAGCCCTTATGGGCGACGCCGCGCACACTACACACTTCGCGATCGGCTCAGGAACCAAGCTTGCGATTGCGGATGCGATCGCGCTCGCCAAGGAGTTGGACGCTCACGACGACCTCACCTCGGTACTCCACGCCTACCAAGAAGATCGTCGGTCCGCCTTGTTCACCGTACAACAGGACGCGCTGAACAGCGCCAAGTGGTTTGAGGATGTTCCGCGCTACATCGATCAGCAGCCCACCACGCAGTTCGCATATTCGCTCTGGAAGAGACGCGGAAAATACTCGTTATGGCGTTATCAGCTCCACTTGGCCACTCAGATCGCGGCGCTACGGAGATTGCGCCAGTCGGTAGGTGCGGCACGGCGGGAGCTTCGTGCCCGTCGACGGGCGAAGTTAGCCGATGCTCATGAGCGTGTCTCTGCAGCCATGTAGGCGGAGTAGAAGTGTGAACGACCTCATCGGCGTTACGCCGTGGGCATGTCGAAGATCTTCGTCATGCTGGCAGCAAAACCGATGTCGCCGTCTAACTTCACCTTCCCGGTGATGAACATCATCGTGGGAGAGCTGTTCCCGGATACCAGCGCGAGAAACTGATCGGCCGACATCGTCAGGGTTACCCGTGGATCGTGGGATGGTTCCTTGCTGGTCAAGCATTGCGGGGCCGAAGGACCATGGGCCCCAGTAATCCAGGTTTCGTACACATCGTCGCCGTTCGGACCGCCAGTGATCCGCCAGTGGATCGCGGAGTCCCGACTCGGCGCATTCTCGGGGCGGAACTGACCGGCCATCCGGTTGAACACCCCGTCCAGCACGGCGGCACGCCGCAGCGGATCATTGAGGACCGCGTCGAGCTGCTCGGGCGTGGCATATTTGACTAGCCTCGCGAACTCTTCCGGGGACAGCGTTTGCGGATCGACGTCGTTGAGGTCCGCCATCGTCCCTCCTCCAGTAAGGTCACGCTCGTGAGTGGCAAACAGTGTTATAGCACTGTTCCTCACTCACGAGCGGCGGTCAGCGCCGCAATCCTGTCGTTCCGGCTCGGTGTGGCGGACGGCGTGTCGGTCGCCGCGGCGCAGTGGGTCGCGGGCCTGCGCCAGATGGGCTGCCAAGTGCGAACCGTGGCGGGCGCCGGTACCGCGGATCATCTGGTGCCTGGGCTGGCCTTTGACGTTCGTCGCCCGGCGCGCCGCCAGGACATCGAAGCGGCGTTGCACGGCGTCGACCTCGTCGTGGTGGAGAATGTCTGCTCATTGCCGATGAACCCGCCGGTAACCGAGGCTGTGATCCAGGCGCTGTATGGGCGCCGCGCAGTGCTGCGCCACCACGACCTGCCGTGGGAGCGGGAGCGCTACACGCACGTGATCGGCTGGCCACCCGATCACGCCAGCTGGCAGCACGTGGCGATCAGCCAGCACAGCGCCGCAGAGCTGGGTCGCCGCGGCATCGACGCGACTGCCGTCTACCACGGTTACGCCCGCATCCCACGCCGCGGCGACCGCGCTGCTGGTCGGGCTGCGGTGGGCGTCGCGCCGCGCCAGCGGCTGCTGTTGCAACCCACCAGGGCAATTCCGCGCAAGAACGTCGCCGCAGGGATCGCCCTGGCACAGGCGCTCGACGCGGTCTACTGGCTGACCGGGGCCGCCGAGGAGGGTTACGGCGCGCAACTGGCCGCTTTACTGGCCCGGGCCCGCTGTCCGGTGCTCCGGGGGTTGCCGGGCGGGCTGACGATGGCCGATGCCTACGCCGCCGCGGACGCGGTGGTACTGCCCTCGACGTGGGAAGGTTTCGGGCTGCCGCTGATCGAGTCCGCGCTGGCCGAGCGGCCGCTAGCGGTTAATGACTACCCGGTGGCGCGGGAGGTGGCGCGGCTGGGTTTCGCCTGGTTCCCCATCGACGACCCAGGTCCGCTCGTCGCCTGGTTCGCCAACCCCGACCCGGCACTGCTGGCCCGTAACCGCGCGCTGGCCAAGCAGCACTTCGGTCCGGATGCCTTGACCAGCCGGCTGTCCGACACTCTAGCCCGCGCCGGCCTGCGGGGACCGCGCGCTCGCTAAGGTCCGATCATGTCGATGCTGGATGATCTGCTGATGAGGGTGCTGCGTGGTCCGGTGCAGCGCCTAGTGGCCGAGGAACGCAACCGGTTCACCTACGGTGACAGCGAGGACCCGCTCTACCGGTACCGGCTGCACGGGGCTCACGACCGGCTGCATATCGATCCCAGCGCGATCGTGAACAATGCGCTGTTCAACGTCTCCGGTGGGGAGATCACCATCGGCGGGTACGCCTTCTTCGGCCACGAGGTCGCGGTTCTCACGGGCACCCATGACATCACCAAGTTCGGCCGGGAGCGCCAGACCACCTTCCCCCGATCCGGGCGCGACGTGGTGATCGAGGAAGGCGTCTGGGTGGCCAGCCACGCGATGGTGCTCGGTCCAGTGCGGATTGGAAAACACGCGGTGGTCGCCGCGGGTTCCCTGGTGCTTGACGACGTCGCGCCCTACACCGTCGTCGCCGGGCGTCCCGCAAAGATGATCAAGAAGATCGAACAGCCTTGAAGGTGGAGATCGGTGCGGGTGAAAAACCGCACCCCGACTACGACGTCCACGTCGACGTCCTTGTGCTGCCCGACATCGAGGTGATCAGCTGGATCGACCCGCTGCCGTTCGCCACCGCCTCGGTCGACGGGCTGCGAGCCAACCATGTGCTGGAGCACCAGAGCTACGAACTCGTCGAACCGACCCTGCGCGAGTGGGCTCGGGTGATGCGGCCTGGCGCTGTGCTGGACATCGGAGTCCCGGACGCCCGGTTCATCGCCGCGCAGTGGGTGCGAGGCGAGATTGATACCGGCGAGGCCAACTACTGGATCCTCGGTGGCCACTCCGATCGGACCGCGCACCAGGGTGCCGACGCACGCGGTGTCCCCCGCTGGATCTGGAACGCCCACCACACCATGTTCGACGCCGAATCGCTGCGCAAGCTGATCTCCCGCTGCGGATTCACCGACCTGGACATCTTCACCTATGACATCCGTAACTTGCGCTGCTACGCGCTGCGCGCTCCCTAACGCTGCCGCTGCCCGGCCAAATGGAGCCTTTTGCTAGTGCAGGAAGCCAACGACCGGCTAAGTGGAACCTTTTGCAGTGCAAGCCCTCATATGGCGGTGAGACCGAGGTGGTCTCGCAAGCCGCGTTTGCCCTCGTCAGTAATGATCAGAGCGCGGGAGCGGCTGGCCAGGCGGATCCATCCGGTGGCGGTGAAGCCATCGAGCACTGCACGTCCGAGGGGTCCGGCGACGTGGTGGCGTTGCTCAGTCCAGTCGACGCAACAACGCACAGTGTCCGAGTCAGGCGGGATCACCCCTAGCTGGCGCAGGGCACGGCGACCGGGCGCGGTGAGCCGATAGATGACCTGGTCGAGAAGGCCACCGGCGAGCCGGTCACCATGTAGATGATCGAGATCGATGCTGCCGTCGTGTCCGGTGAGATAGCCATGGTCGATCAGCTTGTCTGCGATGGCGACCCCGAGGCGCCCGCCGATGTGGTTGTAGCACCGGCGGGCCAGCCGGATCGCGTGGCACGGGTTCCCTCGCGCAGCGAAAGGATCGGCTGGGTGGGAGACAGCCGGGCCAGCGTTTCGATCAGCTCGCCGACCTCATCACCGGCCAGCCGGAAATATAGCCAACGGCCCTTGCGCACCACGTGCAGCAGCCCAGCGTCGCAGAGTTTGCGCAGATGGGTGCTCGCAGTGGCAGCGCTTACTCCGGCTTCGCCGGCGAGCACGCTGGCCGGCAAAGCGCGCCCGTCGGCCAGCGCGAGCAAGATCTTGCACCGGCCCTTGTCGGCCAACGCCGCACCGATCACCGACAGGTCGGCATCCCCGACCTGGAGTAACCCCTGAGCGGCATCGGTCTGTTCGACGCTGCGCATGCCCTCGAAGGTAGTCCCGGCTCACTTTGATCTGGCTCGAAACGTCACTCGCGCTTCGCACGATGACTCGCTGCTCTTCGATGAAGATCAGCAATCTGCGGGGCAGGCCAGCAGCTGATGCTCATGCTGAACCTGCTGCTGGGATTTGTAATCTTCGTGCCGCTGCCAACCCGGCTGGTAGCCGTTAACGCGGTCGAGTCGCCGTGGCGGGTCGGGACGCGGCGAGTTGTTCGATCAACGAACGAAACGCCGCACTATGCTGGAGTTCTAGGTATCCCTCCAGGCCGAGTCTCCCGTCGCGACGGCTCCATAACCGCTGCTCTCCGGCGGCACGGTTGGGTTCCGACTCGTCGCGAAGCTCCGGACCGTCGGGGTCGAAGTGGCCAGAATGTGTCGGCCGATCGTGTGCAGCGACGTGGGGTTGAACGACCGGGCGTGGCGAGCGAGCTCGGCTTCGGCGGCGTCGCGGTCGGCGGTGCCGACCGTGGTGGGATCGCGGTCACCGTTTCAGTGATCACCCGCACCTGCCCAGGGCCGATTTCCCCGGCGGCTAGTGCCGCAGCGGTGGTTGGCAGCAACGGTGCCCGCACCTCACCGGTCAGCGCGCGACGCGGGGCGAGTTGGGTGGCGTGGGTGACTCGGGTGTCGGCTTCGGTCGGTGAGAGGGTCAGCATCCCGGCGAGTAGCTGCTTGGTACTGCGGAATCCGGCGGTCTCGGTGTCCTCCATGCGAGCAGTGGTAAACGCAGCGGCCCGGGATATCGAACCGGACGGCTAGCTCGACGACATTGCCGGCACCTGAACGCGCCGATGCGGTCCGCAACCGGCTGCGCGTGCTCGCCGCCGCGGAGTGACTTCTCGCAGCTCGAGGCGTAGCCCGTCCTGACCCACTAGAGCATCCGCCCTCAAGCGCGCGCACCCAACTGAGTACATAGTCTAGACTCAGTACTGTGATGGGTAATTTTGCCGATGCGCTTACCGTGGTCGGCGAGCGCTGGGCGCTGCTCATCGTTCGGGAAGTGGCCCTTGGGCTGCGCCGCTTCGACGAGGTGCAAGCCGCAACAGGGGCACCCCGCGCGGTTGTCTCCGATCGCCTACATCGCTTGACCGCGGCAGGGATCCTCACCACCCGGCCATACCAAGTTCCCCGCAGCCGAGCCCGCCTCGAGTACACCCTGACTGATGCCGGTTACGACCTGCTACCGGTGCTTTCAGCCATCTCTGATTGGGCCGAACGCCACCTCTGCCCCGCCACGGCTCCCGAGGTCGTCTATCGCCACAGTGGTTGCGGCGGCCGGGTAACCGCCCGGCTGGTGTGTGAATGCGGCGAGCAGACCGGTCCGCAGGAACGTCTCATTGCACAAGTCAACCGCTAGACCTGACACCCCGTAGGAGAAATCATGGCTCTCGTCACCACCACCGACGCTGCGTTCGCCGACGACGTTCTCGCCAGTGAGACTCCCGTGCTGGTCGACTTCACGGCGACGTGGTGCGGCCCCTGCCGGATGCTCGCGCCGGTCCTCGAAAAGATCGCTATCGACGAGGCCGCCCGTCTACGCGTCCTGTCGATCGACGTCGATGCCAACCCGGTGACTACGCGGAACTATCAGGTCAGGAGCATGCCGACCCTGGCGCTGTTCGTCGCCGGCAAGGTTGTCGCCCAGTTCGTCGGCGCAAGACCACAAGCCGCGATCATGCGAGAGCTAGAGCCGCACCTTCAGCCCGCCTGAGCACGAAGATCGGCGGCTGGAACGGCCGCCAAGCGCCGCTAGTTGTGGAGTCCCGCCGAAACCGGGTCGACGCGCTGATCAGGAACGGGATCGGCGGCCCGTTCGACGCTGGCAAGGGTACGCGTGCGGCAGGACACGCCAGGCCGCAGAGTGCCCGCGGCCAACTGCTCGCCGAGGTACTGCTCGAAGGCAATGGTGCCGACCGCACGGGCAGGTGCCAGGTGACCTCCGGCGCGGTAGGCGCGACAGACGCGTCCCGGTAGCGGCACCGACACGATCGGACGGCGCTTTCCTACTGCGGTGCGGTAGGTACGCGCGAGGTCTTCGATGGTGCATATCTCGGGGCCGGCCAGGTCGGGGACACGTCCGGCGGGCTGGCTCATGGCGAGCGCGGCGAGCCGAGCGCCCACTTCCCGCACGTCGATCGGCTGAAAGCTCCACCCGGCCGGCACCATCATCACCGGCGGTTTGGCCAGCAGCCGGAGCATGACCGCGATGAGATCGTGGAACTGGGTGGTGCGCAGCACTGTCCAGGGTAACCCAGAGGCGCTGATTGAACGCTCGTCGGCGAGCTTGCGCCGGTAGTAGCCCAACGGCACGCGATCAACCCCGACGATCGAGATATAGACGAAGTGCGGCTTGCCGCCCCGGAGCGCGGCTTCGACCACCCGGTGCGCCGGGTCGGTGCCGGCCACGATCGTGTCCACGCCGGCCACTGCCTCGACTAGCCCTCGCCACTGCGGACATCGCCAGTGACATGCTGGGTGAGACCGATCCGCTGGCGGCCGCGACTGAGCACCCGCACCTGCCGTCCGGCGTCTAATAAGTGTTGAACGACGATCCGGCCGACCGCGCCGGTGCCACCGGTGACCAGGAGCAGGTTCCCCATGAGCGGTTCCTTCAATCACCAGAAAGTTTGACCGGACCATAGATCTTCCGCTGGAGATACAGGAGAAGTAGCCACGATACCGGTCTCAGTTCGGAGCGTCGCCAATCACGCCGCCGAAGCCGACGTTGCAAGTCATCTTGATCACACCACGGTGGATAGGCAGCTGGGGATCATGCCCGACCAGCCCGGTTTGACAGTACGAACGCAGTCATGACCGCTGCCCACAACGAACTGAGCAACCTTCGTTCCGAGCTCGACGCAATACCGTGGGGCCGGACCCCGAACGACGCGGTTACCCACTGACGGATAGCCGGCCGGGCACACTAGGCAACATGCTGATCCGGGAGGCGACCGCAGACGACTGGTCGGCGATCTGGCCGTTCCTGCAACGCTACATCGCCGCGGGCGAAACCTTCTGCTTCGACCGCGACATGACCGAGAATCTGGCCCGCCAGACCTGGTTTCTGCAACCTCCGGGGCGCACCATCGTGGCGGTTGACGACCGCGGCGCCGTGGTGGGCATCGCCACGGTGCGACCCAACCATGGTGGACCGGCCGCACACGTCGCCAACGCCAGTTTCCTGGTCAACCCGCAACACGCTGGGCGCGGCGTCGGGCGAGCTCTCGGTGCGCACATCCTCGACCGGGCTCGCGCCGACGGCTACCGTGCGATGCAGTTCAACGCGGTGGTTGAAACCAACACCCGTGCAGTGGCCCTGTGGCACTCGCTCGGCTTTGACGTCCTGGCCACCATTCCCGAAGCCTTCCACCATCCAGTCCACGGCTACGTCGGCCTGCACATCATGTATCGCCGGCTCTAACCTCACGCGCGTCATCTACTAGATCTGCGGTGACACGCCGCTTGGGCTTTATTGCGGAATCTGCGGTGAGCGCTAGACAGCCGGATATTGTCCGATGATGGATCCGGTGCGCAATCCGTTTGCCCCCGGCGCCGGTCAGCGGCCACCCGAGCTGGCAGGCCGAGACCGGGAGCTGGCCGCCTTCGACGTGGTTCTGGAGCGGGTGGCCCGGGGGCGCCCGGAACGCTCCTTGGTGCTGACCGGCCTGCGCGGGGTGGGCAAAACGGTTCTACTTGGCGAGCTCCGGTCGATGGCGATGCGCCGAGGGTGGGGCGCCGGCAAAGTCGAAGCCCGACCGGACGGCGGGTTGCGCCGCCCACTGTCGGCCGCACTGCACAGGGCGGTGCGTGATCTCGCGCTGCGCCACCGCGCCCCTGACCGGGTTGACGAGGTACTCGGAATCTTGAAGGCCTTCGCGTTGCGCGCCACACCGCGAGACGCCAAACTGCGGGATCGCTGGCAGCCGGGCATCGACGCGCCGACCGTCACCGGCCGGGCCGATTCCGGTGATATCGAGATCGACCTGTTGGAGCTGTTCACCGCGGTCGCCGATTTGGCCGCCGACGTCGGCACCGGGGTGGCACTGCTAATCGACGAGATGCAGGACATCGCACCCGACGACGTCTCCGCGCTGTGCGCCGCATGCCACGAGTTGTCCCAGTCCGGGGCGCCGCTGGTGGTGGTCGGTGCCGGTTTGCCGCACCTGCCCGCGGTGCTCAGCGCGTCGAAGTCGTATTCCGAGCGGCTGTTCCGCTACGTCCGGATTGACCGGCTCGACCGCGCCGACGCGGACCGCGCGGTGGTCGCGCCGATCGAGCGGGAGAACGCCGCGATCACCTCCGACGCGCTGGACAAGCTGTTCGAGACCTCCGGCGGCTACCCCTATTTCGTGCAGGCCTACGGCAAGGCCGCCTGGGACGCCGCTCCGGCGTCGCCGATAGGGATCATCGACGTCCAGGTTGCCGCCCCCGAGGCCGAGACCGAACTCGCTGTCGGGTTCTTCGGGTCCCGGTTCGAGCGGGCCACCCCTGCCGAACGCGAGTACCTGCAGTCGATGGCCGAACTCACCGGCGGCCGGGACGAGCCGATCAGCACCACTCAGGTCGCTGACCAGCTCGGTCGACGGGCCTCATCGTTGTCCCCAGCGCGGGACAGCCTGCTCAAAAAGGGGCTCGTGTACTCCGCCGAGCGCGGACAAATCGCCTTTACCGTCCCACATTTCGGCCGATTCGTGCTCGGCAGGCTGGTCGGCTGAGGCATGCGGGTACCCCCAATGGGTGAACAGCCGGTGAGTCTGCGGAGGGTTGTAACAGTGCCCGGGCGTGTTTCGATGACACTGGTAGCCCCGTGATGCTGTTGGACCCCCGACCCGGCAGCCTCACGGGGCCTTCTTATGTCCCCGTGCCGTAGCGGCTGGTGCCCCGCAAGCGGCGCCAGCCGCAGCACGTACCCTCTTCGCCGTGCCCGTGCCCGAAAGCAAGCTCGAGATCCAGATGCTGCACGACCGCGTGATGGTGCGCCTGGTCGGTGACGAAGGCGAGCGTCGCAGCAGTGGCGGAATCCTCATCCCGGCAACGGCCCAGGTAGCCAAGCGGTTGTCCTGGGGTGAGGTGTACGGGGTCGGCAACCACGTCCGCACCGTGCAGGTCGGTGACCGGGTGCTGTTCAATCCGGAGGACCAGTACGAGGTTGAGGTGCAGGGCTGCGCATACCTGGTGATGCGGGAGCGGGACCTGCAGGCGGTGGCTACCGAGCGCGCCGAGCACGGACCAGGCCTGTATTTGTGAGGTCACCCGAGAAGCCGGCGCAGCCCGAGCCATGGCCGTTGTTCGACAACCCAGCCCGAACCGCCCCCGGCAGCACCACCGAGATCCCCCGGATACTGGCAACACCGCTTCATCAGTCCGACCAGAACCGGGCAGTGCGCCGCACCGGGATCTTCGTAGCCGCCGCGCTCGGGCTGCTGGCGCTTGCCTATTTCATCGACCTCGCGATGTCCTCCGGCAAGGTTCCCCGCGGCGTCACCGTCGCGGGTGTATCCGTCGGTGGGATTACCCGGGTGGCGGCCGAGCAGCGGCTGCGGGAACAGGTCGAGCCACGGCTGAGCCATCCGATCACGCTGGAGGCCGGTGACGTCAATGCCACTCTCAACCCTGCGCGGGCCGGTCTCACCCTGGACTGGCCCGCCACTGTCGACCAGGCGGGCAAGCAGCCACTGAACCCGTGGACCCGGCTGAGCTCGTTGTGGCGGACCCGGGAGATTAGCGTGGTCACCGCTACGGATCGAGCCGCGCTTACTGCAGCCCTGCAAGGGCTGCTCAGCACAACCGACCGGGAACCGATTGAGGGCACCATCCACTTCGTCGGCACGCGGCCGGTCGCGGTCGAACCACGGGCGGGCCAGCACCTCGACGTCGCCGCCACCACCGACCTCATACTCGCGCGCGGCATCCACGGTGGCACCGTGCGTGTGCCGATGACCACGCAGCCGGTCCGCACTACTGCCGACGGGATCCGGGCGGCCCTGCAGAACATTGTCGAGCCCGCTGTGTCAGCCCCGGTGAAGGTCACCGGTGACGGCCAGGAGGCCATGCTCATGCCGGACGTGATCGCGGCAGCGCTGCGGTTCGCGCCGGACAGCCGGGGTGGCTTGACCACCACCATCGACAACCCCACGGTCATCGCCGCGCTGAACCCCCAGCTCGTCGCCACGCAGAAACCAGGTAAGAACGCCGAGATCCTGATCCAGGGCACCGCGCCGGTGGTACTGCCCTCGGTCGACGGCCGCGGCATTGACTGGGCCGCCAGCCTGCTGCCGCTGCTCGACGTGCTGCACAACTCCGGACCGCAACGCACCCTGGCGGCCAGCTACGTCACGCTGCCACCAACACTGAGCACCGCGCAGGCCACTGCGCTCGGAATCACCACCCAGATCGCCACGTTCACCACCGGCGGATTCGCCACCGACTCCGGTATCAATATCCGCCGGGTCGCAGAACAGGTCAACGGTGCGATCCTGCGGCCGGGCGAGACCTTCAGCCTCAACGGGTACACCGGCCCACGTGACGCCACCACCGGCTACGTCGACGCCGGCATCATCGACCACGGTCGGCCCAGCCGGGGCATCGGCGGCGGCATCTCCCAATTCGCCACCACGCTGTACAACGCCACGTACTTCGCGGGTCTGACCGACGTCGAGCACAAGGAGCACAGTTACTACATCAGCCGCTACCCCATGGCTCGGGAGGCGACCGTGTTCGAAGGCGCCATCGACGTCAAGTTCCGTGACGACTCACCCACCGGCATCCTCATCCAGACCGTGTGGACACCGACCTCGGTCACGGTGACGCTCTGGGGCACCAAACACGTCGACGTCGAGTCGATCACCGGGCCGCGCACCGACTTCATCGACCAGAAATCCGAGACCGTCACCGGCCAACCGTGCACTCCCACCCAAGGCGAGCGCGGCTTCACCGTCACCGACACGCGCGTGATGCGCGACGCCAAAACCCACGCCGAAATCACCCGCCACACCCGCAAGGTGGTCTACGACCCAGAACCCCAGGTCATCTGCGCACCGTGACCTACCGACCGCATTCAGCGGGCTTAGCGGGGTTATTGACACCTCGTTTACCCCGCTGAGCCCGCTGAATGCGGTTAAAAGGCTTCTTCGGGGACGTCCATGAGACTGTTGTCGGTGGATTCGACGATGGCGCGGCGGGACGTCAGTTCGGGGAGGATGTTGCGGGCGAAGAACGCCGCCGCGGCGATTTTGCCCTGGTAGAACGCCTCATCTCGGCCGGTCACCTCGCCGGCCAGCACGGTCAGCGCCACCTCGGCCTGACGCAACAGCAACCAGCCGATCAGCACGTCGCCGGTGCTCATCAACAGGCGCACGGTCTGCTGGGCGACCTTGTAGGTGTTGCGCGGATCCTGCTGCGCCGACATCACAAAACCGATCATGGCGCCGAGCATCGCCTGCAGATCAGCCAGCGCGGTGGCCAGCAACGCCCGTTCCTCCTTGAGCCGGCCGTTGCCACTGCCGGCGTCCAGGAACGTTTGAATCTCCTTACTCAGATGCCCAATCGCTTGACCACCGTCGCGGACGATCTTGCGGAAGAAGAAGTCCTGGGACTGGATGGCCGTGGTGCCCTCGTACAGACTGTCGATCTTGGCGTCCCGAATGTACTGCTCAATGGGATAGTCCTGCAGGAAGCCCGACCCACCGAGGGTCTGCAGGGACAGGGTGAGCATTTCATAAGCCCGCTCTGAACCCACGCCTTTGACTATGGGTAGCAGCAGATCATTCACCCGCGCGGCCATCCCAGCGTCGTCGCCACCGGTCTCGACGGTGTCCTGATAACTCGCGGTGTAGAGGTACAGCGCACGCAGGCCCTCGGTGTACGCCTTCTGCAGCATCAGCATCCGGCGCACATCGGGATGGTGGGTGATCGTCACTCGCGGGGCGGCCTTGTCGCGCATCTGCGTGATGTCGGCGCCCTGCACCCGCTGCTTGGCGTACTCCAGCGCGTTGAGGTAACCGCTGGACAGCGTCGCGATCGCCTTGGTGCCGACCATCATCCGGGCGTACTCGATCACCTGGAACATCTGCGCGATGCCGTTGTGCACATCGCCGAGCAGCCAGCCGACCGCCGGGATTCCGTGCGCGCCGAAGGTGAGCTCACAGGTTGTGGAGACTTTGAGGCCCATCTTGTGCTCGACGCCGGTGACGAACACGCCGTTGCGGGCACCGAGCGCACCGGTGTCGGTGTCGAAGTGATACTTCGGCACCAGGAACAGCGACAGGCCCTTGGTTCCCGGCGCCGGGGTGATGCCGGGCCCTTCCGGCCTCGCCAACACCATGTGCATGATGTTGTCGCTGAGATCGTGCTCGGCCGAGGTGATGAAGCGCTTGACACCCTCGAGGTGCCACGAGCCGTCGGGCTGCTGGATCGCTTTGGTCCGCCCGGCGCCGACGTCCGAGCCGGCGTCAGCCTCGGTGAGCACCATGGTCGAGCACCAGCCCTTGTCGATCATGAATTGGGCCCAGCGCTGCTGCTCGGCGGTGCCGTTGCTGTGTATTACGTAGGCCATGCTGGGACCGCTCATGTAGATGAACACCGCTGGGTTGGCGCCCAGCATCAGCTCCGACGCGGCCCAGCGCAGCGTGGGCGGCGCCCCGAAGCCGCCTAACTCAGTGGGCAGATCCAGCCGGTACCACTCGCCGTCCCACAGCGCCTGGTATGACTTTTTGAACGCAGCAGGGAGCTCGACAGTGTGCGTCTCGGGGTCGAAAGTCGGGGGATGCCGGTCGGACTCGGCGAAGGACTCCGCCAGCGGCCCACGGGCCAGCCGGTCGAGCTCGGCAAGGATGTCGTGCGCGGTGTCGCGATCCATCTCAGCGTACGGACCGACACCCATCCGTTCTTGCACCCGGAGCACCTCGAACAGGTTGAACTCCAGATCGCGGAGGTTGGTCTTGTAGTGACTCATGTCTTCGCTCCGACGCGGTCGAGACCGGCTCTACTAACCGGTAACCCCAGCTTATTACTGGCCGGTAACCCCGGCAAGTCCGGCACAGCGCGAGCTGAGTCACTGCGCCCCCGCGATCAAGAAGTGAGCTCAGCTTCGGCGGGATGATGTCGACTAGATGGCGGTTCCCGGGGAACACCTCAGTGTTATTCGACACGAGAGGAGAACCGTGATGACACTGCCAGTGCGCCGTAACCGCTACCCCAACCGCCGGTGGGATGCTTTGGCCGGGATTCCCGGGTTCGACGACTTGTTCGACCAGATGAGCCGGATGTTGACCACCGCGTTCCCCGATGTAGCCAGGATCAGCGTCAACGCGTGGTCGCCGCCGGTGGACATTCAGGAGACCGATGACGACTTCCTGGTCGAGGCGGACCTGCCCGGCGTGCGTCCCGACGACGTCACCATCGATTTGCAGGGCAAGGACCTGCGCATCGGTGGGGAGTACGGCGGGGCGGAGCAGGGCGAAGACGATCAGCGACGGGTACGTCGGACGGGCCGCTTCGACTACCGGTTGACGCTGCCCGGTGAGGTCAACAGCGAGAGCTGCACCGCCGATCTAGAACACGGCGTCCTGCGGTTGCGGCTGCCCAAGGCTTCATCCGGCGTCCGCCAGCGCATCCCGGTGCAAACCCGCCGAACCCCTGAATCCGACACCAGCAAGGCCCCAGACACCGCCGAATCCACCCCCGGCAAGAACTAGCACGGCAGATCGCCATTTCGGATTCATTTAGCGGCCACAGCACGGTCCAGGATGGCGGTTCGGCTCCGAATAGCGGTCGGTTCCACAGCTATCCTCGGCTTGGTGGGTCGTGATTCGAGTGGGTACCGACCGCTGCTGGGTGAGCGGGTGCGGGGTCCCGCAGTGCTCGTCATCGCGTTGGCGATCATCGTGATTGTCGTTTTCGGGATGCGATATGCCGATCAGGACATGCCTGGGCACCTCGACCGCAGCCTCGATGCGTTGATCAGACACGCCCTGCACCGGGAGCAGCCCATCACCGCAGCGCTGGTCGGCCTCGGGAACCCCGGCCAAGCCACCGTCCTCGTCGCCGCCGTCGCCGGCGCTGCTGCCATCGCCCGGCGGTGGGCCGGCGTGCTGCTCACCATCGTCGGCACCGTGACCGCCGTCGCCATCACCGATCTGATCCTCAAGCCGCTCATCGGGCGGCTGAGCTATGGGCACCTGTCTTTCCCCAGCGGTCACACCACGGTAGTGGCCGCGGTGGCCTTCGCCACCGCGATCCTGATCGCCGGAGCGCGGTGGCCACGCAGCATGATCCTGCGCCTGGTCGTCGGCCTCGCCGCGGTCGCTGTGGCTGTCTGTGTCGCGATCTCTCTTGTCGCCCTGCGTGTTCATTACGCCACTGATACTGTCGCCGGCTACTGCGTCGCTCTCGCTACCGTGCTGGCGGTGGCATTTTGCCTCGATTTCTTCGGTCCTCGATTCCGCCGCTCACCGCTGCAGCAATAGGTCAGAAGGGACTGTTGAAACCCGGGCGGGAAGAGTCGTCTATCTCCACGGCCGAGACATCGCCTCGCGTGGTGTTATCTCGCACTGTGCAGTGGGTGGAGCCGTTGGTTATCAGTACCGCACGTTTGAGGTTCGGACCGAGCAGGTGGTTCTTGCGCACGTCGGCGTTGGGCCAGCGGCGCAAATCCACCGCCTGATCACCGTCGGTGACGCAGTCGTTGCCGATGAAAGTGATCGATGGCGCGCCGGCGGGGGCCTCGCTGTTGCCGCTCTCATCGCCGGTGGCGACCAGACAGTTCTCCGCGACGTTCTGGCAGGCATTGCCCACGATTTCAACGTCGAATGTGGCTGAATGCCCGGTGTCGAACGTTTGGAAGCAGTCCGGGTGTGGAGTACCCGGCGAGCCGCTGACGGTGAGGTTCTCGATTGAATTACTGATGATCCGGTGCCCATTGCCGAAAAAGCGCACGCCATCAGCGTCGCCGTCGCCGCCAGCAACCGTTGCGCTCACCCGATTCTCGCGCACGGTGATCCGCTGCCCGCTGATGGAGATGCCGGTCATGGCGGCGTGCAGCACGGTGTTGGTCTCGATGATCGAGTCGGTGCAGTTAGCGCAGATTATGCCGCCCCGCTGGGTGTCATGAACCGTGTTCTTCTGCGCAAGAATCCCCGTCCCGGCGAGCAGCAACTCGCCACCGCCGACGACCGTGAAACCCTGGATGATGACATGATCGGCAAGAACATGGAGTTGATGGACGGTGATGTGCCCGTCAGAGACGAGATTGATCGGGTCTTTGACCGTTCCGGACCTGGTCAGCGTCAGATCCACGTTAGCGAGGTCACTACCGAAGAAACACAACATATCGCCGGGCGCCGCGGTGTTGAGCGCCGACCGTGCCTCATCGATGTTGTTGATCGTGTGGGTACACGGCTCACCAGCGGAGGCAACTCTGGCGGTGAGCAATCCCCCGGCGAGCAGTGCGGCAGCGCACACTGACATCGTGCGGGCAACCCGTGTCACCGGCACGTCCCGTTGTTCCACGCAGAGACACACATCGCGACAAGGGTAACTCTCCGTACACGCCGTTTACCTGATGCGCCCAAAGACACGCGGCAACAATCAAACGGGAAGGTGACAGTTTTATGGCTGACCCCGTGACGGCGTGTGCCGGAGTGGATGTGGGCGGCACGTTCACTGATGTCGTGGTGCACGCCTCCGGACATCGGCCCCGCGCGGTGAAAGTGCCGACCACCCCGGATGACCAGGCAGTGGGCGTACAGCGGGGCGTCAGGCAAGCGTGGCCCGGTTCGGCGTTGCGGCTGCTGCCGCATGGCACCACCACCGCTACCAACGCGGTCCTGCAACGCTCAGTCGCCCGGACGGTGCTGGTGACCACCGACGGGTTCGCCGATGTGTTGCGGATCGCCCGGCAGGACCGTCCCGCGCTCTACAACCTGTCCGTCACCCGCCCCGAACCGCTCGTGCCGCATGAGCTGGTAGTGACCGTTGTCGAGCGGACCGGCCCGGCCGGTGAAGTGGTCATCGCGCTGACCGATGCGGAAATCGATCGGGTGGTGCGCGCTGTGCGGCGGCTGGAGCCGGAGTCCGTGGCGGTGAGCCTGCTGTTCTCCTACGCCCGCGACGAGCATGAGCGGCGGCTGTGCGACGCACTGCGCCAGCTGAAGGTACCGATCACCCGATCCAGTGCGCTGCTGCCGGAGTTCCGCGAGTTCGAACGTGCCTCGACGTGCGTGCTCAACGCCGCGGTCGAGCCGGTGATGCGCCGTTACCTGTCCAACCTGACGGCCCGGCTGCCCGACCCGACGATCACCGTGATGACTTCCGGTGGCGGCACCGCCGGTGTCGATTTCGTCGCATCTGCTCCGGTGCACACGTTGCTGTCGGGACCCGCCGCGGGCGTCGTCGCAGCGGGTGCCGTGGCGCGCCGCGCCGGTTTCAGCGATGCGCTCGCCTTCGACATGGGCGGCACATCCACCGACGTGTGCCTGATCAGGAACGGCCAACCCGAGGTCTCGACGTCCGCCGAGATTGCCGGATTGCCGTTTCGCACCCCGGCGGTCGGCATCCATACCGTAGGCGCGGGCGGCGGGTCGATCGCCTGGGTTGACACTGGTGGCGCGCTGCGAGTCGGTCCACGCTCGGCCGGCGCCGATCCCGGTCCGGCCTGCTATGGGCTGGGGGGCACCGAGCCCACGGTGACCGACGCGCACTGCGTACTCGGTCACCTTGACCCGGATCGCGAACTCGGCGGGGGCCTGCGCCTCGATATCAACGCTGCCGAGCGCGCCGTCACGACGCTGCCGGAGCGGGCCGGTGCGGCGGCCGGGATTCTCGCGGTGGTGCGGGCGACGATGAGTCGCGCGCTGCGCAAGGTCAGCACCGAGCGCGGCGTCGATCCGGCGGGGTTGGCGCTCGTCGCCTACGGCGGTGCCGGTCCGCTGCACGCGACCGCACTGGCCCGCGAGCTCGGCTGCCGTGCCGTGGTGGTGCCACCCGCACCGGGCGTGCTCAGCGCGCTGGGCCTGCTTCTCGCGCCGGCCCGTTATGAGGCCTCCCTGACGGTGATGGCGGCGTCCGACGACGACCTCACCGACGCCTGGGTCGCGCTGGAGACGCAGGCTCGCGAGGAGCTGGAACGCCAGGGCGTGGCGGGTGACATCACCGTGACCCGGATCGCCGACGCACGCTACGCCGGCCAGTCCCACGAGCTGCGGGTCACCGTGGCCGATGACGCAGATGTGGCGCAGTTGCTGCACTGCGCGCACCGGGAGGCCTACGGCTACGCGATGCCGGACGAGCAGGTTGTGGTCGTCACGGTACGGGTGGTGGCGCGGGGGGAACCGATCTTGTCGCAGCCGCCAAGCGACTGGGACCTGGGAGAACCGGCGCCGCAGCGGTCCCGGGATATCTTCGGCACGGGCGCCACCCAGGTGGTCTCTCGGGCGGGCCTGTCAGTCGGGGACGAGGTCAGCGGCCCAGCCTTGATCGAGCAGCCGGACACCACCACGTTGTTGGCTACCGGGGAGGTCGCCGTGGTCGACGAGGCCGGAAACCTCGTGGTGCAGCTGACCATCGACTGATCACCCAGCAGCGTGTGAAGCCGGCTTGCGCAGCGGCCATTGTGCGGACGTGGCACCCTGACTGCGCATGACGACGACCGCGGTAACCGGCGCGCATGACTGAGCTGTCCGGGGTCGAGCTGGAGGTGTTCCGGCACGCGCTGGCCGGGGTAGCAGAGGAGATGGGCGTCGCGCTGCGGCGTGCCGCGTACTCACCGAACATCAAGGAACGCGCCGACTGCTCGGCGGCGGTGTTCGATCCGGACGGGGAGATGGTCGCCCAAGCCGAGCACATCCCGGTGCACCTGGGAGCGATGCCGGCCAGCGTCCGCGCGGTACTCGACACCTACGGCGAGCTGCAGCCCGGGCAGCAGGTTTGCGTCAACGACCCGTACCTGGGCGGAACGCACCTACCCGATCTCACCATCGTCGCCGGGGTCTTCACCAGCTCAGACCAGTTACTTGGTTATGTGGCCAATCGCGCGCACCACGCCGACGTCGGCGGAGCGGCGCCGGGGTCCATGCCGGCGACCGCCACCGACATCGCGATGGAAGGGTTACGCATCCCGCCCATTCTGATCGCCGACGCCGACGGGGAACGCGGCGACGTGGCGCGGCTGATCGCCGCGAACTCGCGAACGCCCAGCGAGCGCCGCGGGGACCTGCGGGCGCAGTTCGCGGCCAACCACGTCGGCGCCGGACGGCTCCGGGAGATCGCCGGCCGGATGGGGGCTGCCCGGCTGCGCGAGGCCATGGCAGCTGTGTGCGACTACTCCGACCGGCGGGTCCGGGCAGCCGTGGCCGAGATCCCGGACGGGTGCTACCGCAACCGCGATCTTCTGGAGATCGGCTCCGGGGTCACGATCCGCGCCGCGGTGACCGTCGCCGGTAACGAGGTGACGATCGACTTCGACGGCACGGACCCGCAGGTGCCGGTAAATCTCAACGCGGTGTTCGCGGTGACCCTGTCGTCAGCAATGTTCGTGTTCCGGATGCTGACCGATCCGGACGCGCCGCCCAACGCCGGCTGTTACCGGTCGCTGAATGTTCGCGCCCCGGAAAGCTCCGTGGTGCATGCGACGTTTCCCGCACCGGTAGCCGCTGGCAACGTCGAGACCAGCCAGCGGATCGTCGATGTCCTGATCGGCGCGTTCGCCCAGGCGATCCCTGATCGGGTACCGGCGGCGAGCCAGGGCACGATGAACAACCTGCTCATCGGCGCCAGTGGTGACCGGCCGTTTAGCTACTACGAGACGCTGGGCGGCGGCGAGGGCGGCACACCCGACCGTGCCGGCATGTCCGGGGTGCACACCGGCATGACCAATACCCGCAACACACCCGCCGAAGCGATGGAGCTGGACTACCCATTGCGGGTGTGGCGCTACGAGCTGCGTGCGTCCTCGGGCGGTGCCGGCCGGCATCCCGGTGGCGACGGCCTCATCCGCGAGGTCGAGGTGCTGGCCGACTGCACGCTGACCATTCAATCCGAGCGCCGCGCACACCCGCCGTGGGGGCTCGGCGGCGGTAGCGCTGGGACCGTGGGCCGCAACATCCTGCGCCGGACCGACGGGACGGAGGTGGCGCTACCCAGCAAGGGCACGTGGCAACTACATCAAGGCGACCGGGTCCGCATCGAAACCCCCGGTGGCGGCGGTTGGGGCACTCCGCTATAGATCGGGCGGTTGGTCTATCGGGTGCGTGCCGAAGCGGATGCCTTTAGCTTCGCCGCCAATCGCGGTCAGCACGATGACGGCGATCAGTACCGGAACGATCGTGACGGTCAGCGCGAAGGGATAGCCGTGGCTGGCCGCGATCCGCTGCTGGATCGGTAGGTTGAATGCCGCGATCAGATTACCCAGCTGGTAGGTCACACCGGGATAAAAGCCACGGATCGCATCCGGACTCAGCTCCGTCAGGTGCGCCGGGATCACCCCCCATGCGCCTTGCACGCACACCTGCATTAGAAAAGATCCGAGGGCCAGCCAACCAACCGTGGCGGACAGCGCGAACAACGGCACCACCGGCAGCCCGAGGGTGGCGGCAAGGATGATCGTGCGGCGCCGGCCCAATCGCTCGGAGTACCCGCCGAGTAACGCACCACCGAGGATGGCTCCAATGTTATAGATCAAGGCGATTCCAATCGCGGTGTTCGCGCTCAGGTGCAGGCCTTGCCGGAGGAAAGTCGGGTAAATGTCCTGGGTCCCGTGTGACATCCAGTTGAACGCGGTCATCAGCGCGACCAGATAGCCGAAGCGGCGCAACACCGCCGGGTTGCGAAACACTTGCCCCGGGGTGGTCCGGGTCAGCCGGGCCCGGTCCCGGGTTTGCCGCCACACCTCACTTTCGCCGACCTTGACCCGTACGTACAGCGCAACCAACGCCGGTAGCAGGCTGAACGCGAACAGCCCGCGCCAACCGAACACCGGATTGATAACCAGGAACGCCACCGCGGCCAGCAGGTACCCGACCGAGTAGCCCTCCTGCAACAGACCCGAGAACAAACCGCGTTTCTCCGCTGGGATCTTCTCCATTGCCAAAGCCGCGCCCAAACCCCACTCGCCACCCATCCCGATCCCATACAGCAGCCGCAACACCAGCAGCACCGTGAAATTTGGCGCGAACGCACACGCGAAACCCACCACGGAGTAGAAACAGACGTCGACCATCAACGGCAATCGCCGCCCGACCGAGTCCGCCCATCGACCGAATATCAGCGCACCTACCGGACGCATCGCCAATGTGACTGTGGTGACAAACGCCATTTTCGTCAACGACACATCGAAATCTGCGGCGATCTCGCTGTAGACCAACACCACAATGAAATAGTCGAAAGCGTCCATCGTCCAACCCAGGAACGCTGCCACAAAAGCGTTGCGCTGATCCGCGGTCAACCCCCGAGCCTGCTCGGTCAACGTGCCAAACATGAAACTCTCCTCACCAGCCGGGGGCGGACCGCGATGCGGTAGATGGTGGTCGCGGCCCCTGGGGTACGGCAAGGCCGGCCAGTGCGCGGCCGGAGGCGATGGCCGACCGAAACGCACGCTCTTGGCACTCGTGTGGTCAATGAGTCAAGATCGGGGCATGGTGCTCGACGCCCTGCGGGCACTTCCGCCGACTCCGATGCTCATCCTGGCTTTCCTGTGTCCGGCGCTAGAGGCTGCCACCATGCTGGGTGTGATCTTCCCTGGCGAGATCGCGATCTTGGTGGCTGGGGCCGCCGCGCAGGTGGGGACGCTGTCCTTGTGGTCGGTGATTCCGACGAGCGTGGCTGGCGCGGTCATCGGCGATGCGGTTGGATTCGGCATCGGTCGGCGCTACGGCGAGCGACTCCTCAAGCGCCTGCCGGACCGGCTGGTCAAACCTGGTGCTGTACACGCGACCAATGACCTGCTGCGCCGGCGCGGTCCCATCGTCGTGCTGATCGGCCGCATGACCGCGCTGTTACGGGCGCTTGTGCCGGGCTTGGCCGGGATGAGTGGCTTAAGCTGGTGGAGGTTTCTGCCCTACAACCTCCTCGGCGGGGTGATTTGGGCGACCACGGTGGCCATCCTCGGATACCTCGCCGGCGCCAGCTTGGTCGTGGTTCAGGATCAGTTGGGCGTGGTCAGCAACATACTGCTCGGCGTATTGGCCACAGTTGGCCTGGCCATGTGGCTGCGCTCCCACGTTCGGCGGCGGCAATCGAGACTGTGAGCAATGGCGGCGCCCAGCTGGGCTAATTTAAGTAGGGCAAATGGGTGTCCGTTGACCGAATCATTGCCGCCTGGCTATGATTCGAGTCACAGCTAGACAGACCTGTCTGTGCCCGTTTCGGGGGGCCAGGTGGTCGGCGCGGCCATCATGACGGCTCGGACGACCTTTTTGCGACAGGAAGGAGGCCGTAGCGAACAGTGCAATCGCCGGTCTGCCTACTCAATCAATAAATCACCTAGCTAAACAACAGAGAGGAAATCATGACTGAATACGATCCGAGAACGGCCACCGGAATTCCCACAGAGCCCGTCGGCTCCCTCCCGCGGCCTTCCAAACTGCAGGCCGCGTACGCCGCCTATGATGAGGGAAAAATCGACAAGGACGCTCTGGAAGCCGAGCAGGACGCGGCAGTCCGCGATTCGATCGAGCGGGCTGAGGCCACCGGATCACCGATCATCTCCGACGGCGAGCAGCGTTGGTCCAGCTTCGCCACCTACCCGATCACCGACACTCTGGCCGGGACCGGCCTTGCCGACAACCTGGCTCCAGGCGGCCAGTTCTTCGCGATCTTCGCTGATGGCCACGGGCGGCAGCTTCCGCGCCTCACTGGTGGCCCGTTGCGGTACAAGACATACGCGGCCGACACCCTGAAGAAATCTATCGGTTACGCGCACGTCCCCATGAAACAGGCCGTGATTGCGCCCTCTATGATCGCGCTGCTGTACCCGCTGAAAGATGAGGTGCCCGGCTACTCGCGGGAGCAGTTCGAAGAAGACATCGTGAACGAATGCGAAAAGGACATCCGCAAGGCATTCGAGGCTGGCGCTGCACGAGTTTCCGTCGACTTCACCGAGGGCCGGCTCGCGACCCGCGAAGACCCGCGCAATCCGTGGACGGGCGCCGGCTTGCTACCCCACTTCATCGAGCTCAACAACCGCGTTTTCGCGCGCTTCTCGGCCGAAGAGCGTAAGAAGATCGGCGTACACACCTGTCCCGGTGGGGACCGGGACTCGGTGCACAGCGCTGATGTGCCTTACAACAACCTGCTCCCGAGCATGTTCCAGATGAACGCCGGTTACTTCCTGATCCAGCTGGCGAGCGAACGCGAGAAGGACCCGGTTTACGAGTCGATCGGCAAGCATCTACGCGACGACGCCGACGGCGTCGCGCAGATGGCCTACATCGGCGTAATCAACCCGGGGAACCCCCGTATCGAGAGCGCAGAAGAGGTTCGCGATGCGCTGGTGAGGGCGTCGAACTTCATCCCGAGGGAAAGGTTAGGAGCCACCGATGACTGCGGCTTCTCGCCGTTCAGCATTGATGAGAAGCCGAACCACGGTTCGCCTGACTACGCTCGCGACGTGGCGTTCCAGAAGATCACGAACCGGGTCGAGGGAGCCAAGATGGCCGCGGAGAAGCTCGGCGTCAGCTGAGTTCGCCGCCGCGCTAGGTTAGCTCGACGATCTACCACAACGGCCCGGCCGCTCATCGTGCGCGGCCGGGCCGTTGTGCATTCGCTGCCGGCTGGGGGCAGCCGTCGACGCGGTGTGCCTGGGACCTAAGATCTCGAGCGGAGGCGTATGGGTGCCTGGTGGCCCCCGCGGTCTTCAACACCGACGTGGTCGAGCAACTCGACCAGGCGGGTTCGATTCCCGTCCGCCTCCGCCATTGCCTTGCTGAAGACTGAATGGACAGCTGAGATGGCTAGAGCTTATGTCAGTCTCATTCAATCTAACTACGGGCGCAGCCGCCACGGCAACTTCGAGGCTACCATCATGATTCGATCGCGTTCAGTACGACAGATGCCGCTTCTCGGCGACGGCTGCGCTGGCGAGCTGTCAGTCCGGTGCAGCCGCCTCCTGGACGCCTAGATCTGCCTGTATAACGCAGACTAGCTAGCAGACAGAGCATCCGTCGGCGGTATAGTAATGCGGTGGTCGAAACGTCCCTACGGACCTTGGTCCAAGTGCGCTATCGCGTTCTCAGTGGACGACGGGCTTGGTAAGTTCATGCATCTGCCGACCGCAGCGCTGATCCGGCCGGAATGTTCGGCCCTATCAGATTCCGCAATACGCTCGTTTGACGGACCACGGGCCGCGGATCTTCTTCACCATGTCCACCTGGAACCCCTACCAGGTGGTGTTGACGACCCTCGACCTACCAACACCTCTCAGCTAACAAGATTGGCTTTCTCCGAACCACAGCGCTGCGCTACGGGCCCAGCAGTGGGGGGCGCTAGCGTGCGAGCTATGGATGTCCGACGGCAGGTACCACGCACCGACGCCGTGCTGGCCGATCCGGCGGTGGCTGCGGCCACGCAGCGGTTCGGGCGCCAACAGGTCAAGCGGGCGGTGGCCGCGGCGCAGCAACGGGTACGCGAGGGCGTCGTAGGGCCGGCTGGTGTCGTCGCCGAGGTGCTGGCCGCGTTGCCGGACACCGCGACCACCTTGCGCCCAGTGCTCAACGCCACCGGGGTGCTGCTGCACACCAACCTTGGCCGGGCACCGCTGTCCGCCGCGGCGGTCGAGGCGCTGGCGGCCGCGGCCGGGACCACCGATGTCGAACTTGACCTGGCCACCGGCGGTCGCGGCCGCCGCGGGATCGGTGCGCTCGCCGCGCTGGCCGCAGCGGTGCCCGCAGCGGGCGCCGTGCACGTGGTGAACAACGGTGCCGCGGCGTTGGTGCTCGCCGCGACCGCGCTGGCCGCCGGTCGTGAGATCGTGCTGGCCCGCGGCGAGATGGTGGAGATCGGTGACGGGTTCCGCATCCCTGAGCTGCTGGAGTCCACCGGTGCCCGGCTGCGTGAGGTCGGCACTACCAACCGGGTCACCCGCGACGACTACACCGCGGCTATCGGGCCGCAGACCGGTTTCGTGCTCAAGGTGCACCCGTCGAACTTTCGTATCACCGGGTTTACCTCCTCGGTACCGATCAAGGAACTGACCGGCCTGGGGATGCCGGTGGTCGCTGACATCGGCTCAGGACTGCTCAGCCCGCACCCTGCGCTACCCGAGGAACCCGACGCCGCCACCGCGCTGGCGCACGGCGCCGACCTGGTCACAGCTAGCGGCGACAAATTGCTCGGCGGCCCGCAGGCGGGGCTGCTGCTGGGGTCCGAGCAGCTGGTGACCACGCTACGACGCCACCCACTGGCCCGGGCGTTGCGGGTGGACAAACTTACCTTTGCCGCTCTGGAAGCCACCCTGCGCGGACCCGCGACGCCCACCGCGCAAGCGCTGGCAGCGGATCCGGCCGCGCTGCACCGGCGAGCGACGGCGATCGCCATGGATTTGGCCGCGCGCGGGGTGGACGCGACCGCGGTGGCGTCGCAGGCCACGGTCGGCGGCGGCGGTGCTCCGGGAGTGACCCTGGACAGCGCTGCAGTCAGCCTTCCGGAGCGCTATGCCACCCTGTTGCGAGCCGGCAGCCCGCCAGTGCTCGGCCGAATGGAACGGGGCCGCTGCCTGCTCGATGTTCGGTCGCTACCGGCCGATCAGGACGCCACGTTGCGCGACGCGGTACTGGCATGCACGTTGTAGCCACGGCAGGTCACGTCGACCACGGCAAGTCCACCCTGGTCCGCGCGTTGACCGGGATGGAGCCCGACCGGTGGGCGGAGGAACGCCGCCGGGGCATGACCATCGATCTGGGCTTCGCCTGGACGACCTTGCGCACCGGGGCGACGGTGGCATTCGTCGACGTGCCCGGGCATGAGCGGTTCGTGCCAAACATGCTCGCCGGTGTCGGTCCAGTGCCCGCGGTGCTGTTCGTGGTCGCGGCTGACGAAGGCTGGATGCCGCAGTCGGCCGAGCACCTGGATGCGTTGCACGCGCTGAACGTCCAACATGGCCTGCTAGTAGTGACCCGCAGCGACCTGATGGACCCGGAGCTGGCCCGCGACGAAGCGCTGGAGCACCTGGCCGGTTCGACGCTAGGCCAGATCCCCGCGGTCTGCGTCTCCGGTGCGACCGGAGCCGGGCTCGATGAGCTGCGCGTCGCCTTGAGCCAGTTGGTCACCCGGTTGCCCACCCCGGACGTCGAAGCTGACGTCCGATTATGGGTCGATCGGGCGTTCACCATTCGCGGCGCGGGCACCGTGGTCACCGGCACGCTGGCCAGCGGAACGCTGCATATCGGCGACGAACTGGAGCTCGTTCCCCCAGGACGCACGGTGACGGTCCGAGGGCTGCAGTCGTTGGGCGAACCCGTAGCGTCCGCGCCCGCGGTGGCCCGGGTAGCGGTCAACCTGCGCGGCGTTCCCCGCGAGGCGGTGCACCGCGGTGCCGCCCTGCTCACCCCAAAAACCTGGCTCGCCACCCGCACCGTCGACGTCCGCCTGGCGACCGTAGCCCGACATGGGGACATATCAGGGCAAAAGGACCGCTCTTCACCCCGATATGCCTCCATGTCGGGGAGCTTGGCCACGGAGATGGTGTTGCATGTGGGGTCGGCTGGGGTCGGGGCGCGGGTTCGGCCGCTGGGCGGGAACACCGTGCGGTTGGTGTTGCGGCAGCCGTTGCCTCTGCGGATCGGGGACCGTGCGCTGCTTCGCGATCCCGGTGCGCGATGTATCCCGGCCGGAGTCATCGTGCTCGATGTGCGGCCGCCCGCGTTGCGCCGGCGCGGGGCGGCCGCGGCCCGGGCAGCCGTACTATCCACAATGGACAGCACGTCCGACGGGTCCGCCGAGCTACGTCGCCGCGGTTTGATCGGGCGCGACGAGCTGGTCGCGATGGGTGCGCGGGTGCCCGCTGAGGCCGCTGCGGTAGCTGGCTGGCTGGTCGACCCGACGTTGCTGGCCCAACGCAGCGACCAGCTCGCCGCCGCGGTTGTCCGGTACGCGGCCGAGAATCCGCTTGAGCCGGGGATGCCCCTGGAGGTGGCCCGGCAGGTCGCCGCAATGCCCGACGCGCGGCTGGTCGAGCTGCTACTCGGCTCACAATTGACCCTCGTCCAAGGTCGAGTGCACCTGGCCGGACCGGTATCGGGACTGCCCGACGCGGTCCGCAGCGCCGTCGCCACCCTGCGTGCCGAGCTCGCGCAGCGGCCCTTTGCCGCACCCGAGGCACACCGGCTCGCTGAACTCGGGCTGGGCGCCAAACAGCTCGCCGCTGCAGTACGGGCCGGAGAGCTACTCAAGATCGCTAGCGGCATCTACCTCGCTCCCGGCGCGGACGATGACGCGGTCGAGCGGCTGCGTGGCCTGCCCACGCCGTTCACCCTCAGCCAGGCACGCCAAGCGCTGGACACCACCCGCCGCGTCACAGTCCCGATCATGGAACTGCTGGCCCGCCGCGGGATCAGCCGGCAACTGGCCGACGGCACTCACGAGCTCCTCTGAATGGGCGAACGGCATTCAGGCGAGCACGGAGCTGATACGTCGAGCACATGACAAGCTGGCGTGCCGTCAGCGTCTCATCGACGGCGATCCCCACCAGGCGCAGCAGTGCACTACCGCGTCGGGCTCGCGCAGGCCCGACCACGGTCAGCGATGTGCCGGAAAGAAGAAGGCCATGCAGGGATGGTTTGGCTACTCCATCAGACGCTGACTTTTTTACCTGACCGTATGGCCAACGTGGATTGATCCCGGCATCGTTTGAGATAGACCATAATCGCTTCCCGGGGAGGTCCACGCATGGCCAAGGTCGCCGACTACGTCTTGAACCGACTCACCGAGTGGGATATCCACCGGATCTACGGTTACCCGGGCGACGGCATCAACGGGTTCCTCGGAGCACTGGACCGGGCGAAGGGCGATCCCAAGTTCATCCAGCCGCGGCACGAGGAGATGGGCGCGTTCATGGCCACCGCGCACGGGCACTGATGGCGGTGACCGAGCTCGGCATCCCCCCCGTCCGGACACCCGGTTCGCCGCCGGGATGTCGGCGGTGAAGAAGATCAATGTCGCGGGCCTGGAACAACATTTGCGCCGACATGTCTCGGGTGAGGTGCGCTTTGACGCCAGCTCCCTGGCGATGTACGCCTCGGACGCGTCGAACTTCCGGCAGGTGCCGATCGGCGTGGTGGTGCCCCGCACCCTCGACGACGTCGTCGCCACGGTGGACGCCTGCCACCGATACCGGGCGCCAGTGCTCTCGCGCGGCGGCGGCACCAGCCTGTCAGGCGAGACGGTCAACGTCGCGGTGATCATCGACTTCTCCAAGTACCTCACCGCGATCGGTGAGATCGATGTGGCCCGCAAGCTGGTGACCGCGCAGCCCGGAGTGATCAACGACCAGCTCAACCGGGCGACCAGCAAGCACGGTCTGGTCTTCGGCCCGGACCCGTCCTCACACTCACGGTGCACGATCGGAGGCAACGTCGGCAACAACTCGTGTGGAATCCATTCCGTCCAAGCCCATTTCTATGGCCCAGGTCCGCGCACCTCGGACAACACCGAAGCGCTGGAGATACTCACCTACGACGGTGCGCGATTCTGGGTCGGGGTGAACGAAGAGGACCACCTCGACGAGATTATCGCCGCCGGCGGTCGCAAGGCGCAGATCTACGCCAGGCTGCGCGATCTGCGCAACCGGTACGCTGACGACATCCGGGCCGGTTACCCCTCGGTGGATGAGCTACCCCGGCGGGTGTCGGGCTACAACCTCGACGAGCTGCTGCCGGAAAACGGGTTCAATGTGGCGCGCGCCCTGGTCGGCACCGAGGGCACCTGCGCGACGGTGCTGCAGGCCACGCTGAAGCTCACTCCAGGGCTCTTCGAGCGCACGCTCGTCGTCGTGCAGTACGACGACATCGTCGACGCAGCCTGCCACATCATGGAGATCCGGGACTGGAAACCGATCGGGCTGGAAGTCATCGACCACCTGCTCATCCACGACCAGCAGCTCATTGCGTTGAACAAGGAGGGCATCGGCGAGCTGCCGCGCCACGGTGGGGACCACGCCTGGCTGCTCGTGCAGTTCGGGGCGGACACCGCGGCCCAATCGGTGGCTCGCGCCGAGCAGTTCGCGGCCTGGCTGCGGGAGGACAAGGACTACGCCGCTGACCGGATCGTCATCTCCAAGAGCCGCCAGGAAGGTGGCAACAGCGAGGATCTGTGGGAGGTCCGCGAGGCCGGGCTGAGCTCCACCGCTTTCCCACCCGACGGGGGCGACTACTGGCCGGGCTGGGAGGACTCCGCAGTACCGCCGGCCAAGGCCGGTGACTACCTGCGTGATCTGCTCGCACTCTACGACAAGCATGGCCTGCGCGGCGCGATTTACGGCCACCTCGGCGAGGGCTGCATCCATTCCCGGATCAACTTCGACCTGCGCAGCGCCGAGGGCATCGCCAAGTACCGAGCGTTCCTCGAGGAGGCCGCCGACCTGGTGGTGTCCTACGGCGGTTCGATATCCGGCGAGCACGGTGATGGCCAGCAACGTGCGGAGCTGCTCGGCAAGCAGTACGGACCGCGGCTGCTCGCGGCGATGCGGGAATTCAAGGCGATCTGGGACCCGGACTGGAAGATGAACCCGGGCAAGGTGGTCGACCCGTACCGCTTCGACGAGAACCTGCGGCTGGGCACCGATTACAACCCGGCGCGGCCGACTGTGGCGTTCTCCTACCCGCAGGACGGCGGGGACTTCGCGCACGCCATGCTGCGCTGCGTCGGCGTCGGCAAATGCCGGGTGCCCGACGCGACGCAGACCATGTGTCCCAGCTACCAGGTCACTCGGGAGGAGAAGCACTCCACCCGTGGAAGGGCTCGGCTGCTGTTTGAGATGCTGCGCGGTCAGGTGATCACCGATGGGTGGCAGTCCCGCGAGGTCGCCGACGCGCTGGATCTGTGCCTGGCCTGCAAGGGCTGCACCAGCGACTGCCCGGTGGACGTGGACATGCCCACCTACAAGTCGGAGTTTCTGCACCACCATTACCGATCCTGGCGGCGGTGGCGGCCGCGCTACGCCTACGCGTTCGGCTTCATCGACCAGGCGTCCCGGCTCGCCGCCCTGATGCCGGAGGTGGTCAACGCGGTCGCCCAGACTCCGGGGCTGTCTCGGTTGACCAAGCTCGCCACCGGGATCGACCGCCGCCGGCCGCTGCCGACATTCGCGCCAGTCACCCTGCAGCAGTGGTTCGCCGACCGCGGTGGGTCAGTTAACCCCTCTGGGCGCCGGGTGGTGCTGTTCCCGGACACGTTCAACAACCATCTGCACACCGACGTCGGGGTGGCATGCGTGGAGGCCATCGAAGCGGCCGGCTGGCAGGTCGTCATGCCGCAGTTGCACGTCTGCTGTGGCCGCCCGCTCTACGACTACGGATTTTTGGATGCGGCTCGACGCTACCTGCACCGGGTGCTCGATGTGCTGCGCGACGACATCCGGGCCGGCACCCCGGTGGTCGGGATGGAGCCGAGCTGCCTGGCGGTCTTCAAAGACGAGCTGGGCAAGCTGTTGCCGCAGGACGACGACGCCCAGCGGCTGACCCGCAACGCCTACCACTTCGGGGAGTTTTTTACGACCTTCGACATCGAGGCGCCGCCGCTCGACCGCGACGCGCTGGTGTGGGGACACTGCCACCACCGCGCCACCGGCGGCATGAGCCCTGAGCATCAGCTGCTCCAGCGGATGGGTGTGACCGTGCAACCGCTCCAAGGCGGGTGCTGTGGCCTAGCCGGTTCGTGGGGCTTTGAGAACGGCAAGTACGACATCTCCCTGCAGTGCGGAGAGCAGGCACTGTTTCCCGCGGTGCGCTCCGCCGAGCTGGACACCGTGATCGTCGCCGACGGCTTCTCCTGCAAGACGCAGATCGAGCAGGCCGGCACCGGACGCGGCGCGCTGCACGTGGCACAAGTGATAAAGATGGCCCGCGAGCACGGCGCGGACGGCTACCGCGGCGAGTTCCCGGAAAAGCTGTACAACCACGTCCGGCCGGAGCCGGGCATCAGGCGCCGGGCCCGCCGGTTCGCCACCACCGGCGCCACCATCGCAGCGCTCGGCGCCGTCGTCGTCCTGTGGCGTCGGCACGTCGCCGCTAAGTCTGATCGACCGCTGAGCCCGGTGATCATGGTGCCCGCGGCGTGTGGTCACGTCGACGTGCTACCACCGTTGACGGCGATTCATGCGGCCCGGCCGAGGAAGCCGAGAATCATCGATGCTTTCTGCGAGCACCTACTGAGCGCTCTTCAGTAGCCAGTGTCTCGGCGATCTCATAGGTGTTCAGCGCCGCACCCTTGCGCAGGTTGTCCCCGCAGACAAAGAAGTCCAGCGTGTTGACAAAGTCCAGGGCCTGGCGGAGCCGGCCGACGTAGGTCGGGTCCGCGCCCACCACCGCAGCCGGGGTCGGCCACACCCCTGCTGCCGGATCATCGGCCAGCACGATGCTCGGCGCCGCGGCGAAGATCTTCCGGGCCTGTTCCACAGTGACCGGCGAAGCGAACACCGCATGCACCGCGAGCGCGTGTGTGGTGACCACCGGGACCCGCACGCAGGTGGCCGATACCTTCAGATCCGGGATGCCGAGGATCTTGCGCGACTCGTTGCGGACCTTGAGCTCCTCGGAGCTCCAGCCATCCGGTTGCAGCGACCCGGCCCAGGGCACCACGTTCATCGCCAGCGGTGCCGGGAATGGTGACTGCGCGGGCAGCCCCGCCGCAGCCAACGCATGGGCGATGTCCCCGCTGCGCACCCCGACGCCCTTGCCGGCCACCGCGGCAAGCTCGGCGTACAACCGCTCTACCCCGGGGCGCCCCGCTCCAGAAGCAGCCTGGTAGCTCGCCACCACCAGTTCGGTAAGACCGAACTCGGCGTGCAACGCACCCACCGCAGCCATCATCGACAGCGTGGTGCAGTTGGGGTTGGAGATGATGCCCTTGGGTCTGTGGTTAAGCGCCGCGGCGTTGACCTCAGGAACCACCAACGGAACGTCGGGGTCCATCCGGAATGCACCAGAGTTGTCCACCACAATCGCACCCCGGGCCACGGCGACCGGAGCCCACAACTGCGAGATCTCGTCGGGAACGTCGAACATCGCGATGTCGACGCCGTCAAAGGCCTCGGCGGTGAGCTCGACGACAACATGCTGCTCGCCTCGCACGCTGATCGTCTTGCCGGCCGAACGTGCCGAGGCGATCAATCGGATCTCGGCCCAGGGAACCGACCGTCGCGAGTTAATTATGTCGATCATGATGGTCCCCACTGCGCCGGTGGCACCGACGATGGCAAGAGCGGGTCCGATCATCGGCCGGTCCCAGCGTAGACGACGGCCTGCTCGCCGCTGCCCAGGTCGAACGCATCGTGGATCGCCCGCACCGCGGCATCCAGCTGCTCGGCGCGGACCAACACCGAGATCCGGATCTCCGAGGTGTTGATCGTCTCGATGTTGACCCCGGCCTCCGCGAGCGCCTCGCAGAAGCGCGCGGTGACCCCAGGGTGTGAGCGCATGCCCGCGCCGATCAACGACACCTTGCCGACATAGCCATCACAGAGCACGTCCTCGAAACCGATCTCCGGCTGCATCGAGCGCAGCACCTTGACCGCATCCGGCGCGTCGAGTTTGGGCAGCGTGAAGGTGATGTCCGTGCGGCCCGTGTCCACGTGCGAGATGTTCTGCAGGACCATGTCTATGTTGAGCTCGGCGTCGGCGATCACCCGGAAGATGTGGGCGGCCTTGCCAAGCTCGTCGGGCACCCCCAGCACGGTGATCTTCGACTCGGACCGGTCGTGTGCAACGCCGGTGAGCATGGCCTGTTCCACGGTGTGATCCTCCAGTGATCCAGACACCATGGTGCCGCAGTTGTGGCTGTAGGACGAGCGAACGTGTACTGCGATCTGGTTGCGTCTGGCGTATTCGACGCACCGCAGCATGAGCACCCGCGCCCCACACGCCGCCATCTCGAGCATCTCCTCGTACGTGATGGTGTCAAGTTTGCGGGCATCGGGCACGATCCGCGGGTCGGCCGAATACACCCCGTCGACGTCGGTGTATATCTCGCACACGTCCGCACGGAGTGCTGCGGCTAGCGCGATCGCGGTCACATCAGAACCGCCGCGACCCAACGTGGTGACGTCCTTGGTGTCTTGGGCCACCCCCTGAAACCCGGCTACCAGCGCCACCGCGCCCTGGTCCAGCGCATCGCGCACCCGGCTCGGCGTCACATCGATGATCCGGGCCCTACCGTGCGCGGCGGTGGTGATCACTCCCGCTTGCGACCCGGTGAACGATCGGGCCTCGACACCCAGCGCGTGCACCGCCATCGCGACCAGCGAGTTGGAGATCCGCTCACCCGCGGTGAGCAGCATGTCAAGCTCCCGCTGGTGGGGGTGTGGCGATACCTGACTGGCCAGGTCGAGCAGATCGTCGGAAGTGTCACCCATCGCCGACACCACCACGACGACCTCGTTGCCAGCATTGCGGGTCTCGACGATCCGAGCGGCTACCTTCTTGATCCGCTCGGCGCTGTCCACCGATGAGCCGCCGTACTTCTGGACGATGAGCGCCACACCGACCTCCATCGTCGGGATATGTGACGCCCCCGCCGGGGGGCTGGACGTCCTACCCAGACGAATACTAGGCCGTGCCCCCGATGCTCAGGGGGCACGGCCTAGAAAGCCTCGTCTATTACGCGGTAGCGGCTTGACGACCGCCCATCGCGCTGAGCAGGCCACTACCGAAGATCAGTGGAGCCAGAGCACTCACAAAGTGAAGCCAGTTGTCCCCGGCCAGACCGCTGGGGATCGACAGCAAGGAGAGGTAGCCCAGAAACCCGATCACGGTGGCCAACGCGTAGACACCACCAATCGCGACGTTCAAGCCCTCGTTACCGGCAGGCGTGAGTGCGAACGCCCCCAGCAGCCATAACGAGCCGATCGCAATGTGCACGATGTTGTGGTAGGGGTTCAGCATAAAGACGCCTAACATGGCGTGATTGGTCATCTCGGTCATGTTGCCGAAGCCCGTGATGAAGAACCCGATGATCCCGCCGACCACGTAGACGGAGCCGGCAATCATCGAAAAGTTCTGCTCAAGCGTTCTGGTCGGCCTGCTCTGGAGCTTGATCCCGAACTTGGCCTCTGGACTAGCAAACGCCATTTCCATCCCCTTCCACGCGACGTCGACTCCGCTCGACGTCGAAAGAATCAACCGGTGAGGTGCCCGGGCCCGCGCCTCGTCACCACCTCATGCCACTGGTACGCCCTTCGGCTCGATGCAGCCCGCGGTTCGCTTGCTCGCCGATGATCACCCAAAGGGGTGCATGAGAGCGGATCCCTGGATGTGCGCCCGTCGCCTCCGGCTCGTCGACCTGCCGCCCGGCGAGCCGTGCCGGGGGGGTCGCCTATCCGTCACGCGCCGCGAGTAGGATGCTGCCCTCCGTGACGAAAGACCCTGCGGACACTGATCTGACGCGGAAGAACTGGTCACATACAGTGGCCTCAAGCTTACGATCTGGAAGTGGGCGCGATGAATAATCTGTGGGACGCCATGCGCAGGCGCCGGATGTTAGTCATCATCGGGTTGCTGCTAGCGGTTGGCTTGGGAACGTCCGCGGCGATCTTCGGACCCCGGCTTTTCACCCGCGACCAGCCTGCCCAAGCGGCGAATACGGCGAATGCGGCCAGTTCAACGAACAAGACGAACGCCTCGACGACCTCGAAGCCGGTCGGCTTCAGCGAGTTCCGGAGTGAGCAGGCCGGTTTCGAGCTGGCCTACCCCTCCGACTGGACGAAGCTCAGCCCCAGGGATCCACAGGTACTTCTGCTGCTGTCGCAGGGACCGCAGGACTCGATGCTGGTGCGCGTCAGCGAGCTGCAGGAAGCGGTGGGGCCGCAACAGCTTCCGGCTCTCAAGCAGGTCACCGACAAGCTCGTCAGCTCGAACAAGACGGTCCAGATGGTCGCGGGACCGAACCAGATCCAGCTGGGCGGGTTGCCGGGTTACTACTACTTCTACAACTTCACCGATCCGGCCACTGGCCAACAGGGGTCGCACTCCCACTTCTTCTTGTTCAACGGTAAGACGATGATCAGTATGGTGTTCCAAAGCGTGCCCAAGGAGCACTTCACCGAGTCCGCCAAGACCTTTGACAAGATCGCGAACTCGTTGCACACGATCAAGAAGTGATCAGATCCAGGACGGGAGTTCGGGTATCCCACCGGGTGCGCTGAGAGCGCTTCGGTGGGACCGACCGGTGAGCCAGCCGGCCAGCTGCTGCACTGGGCCGGATACCGGCCCAGTGCAGGGCTGAACCGCGGTGGCCTGAGGTCCAAAGGCGAGCAGTTCCCCATCCGGAAGCTGTACCTGGATCTCAGCGGGCACCCGGGTGTGCATCCACGCTGCGACGTCTCGCACCAGCATCGAGGCGATGTCGTCCGGCATCTCGTCGATTTCCACGCCGGCGTCCAGATCCACCACGTGCAGCCACAGTTCGCGCACCCGCGCCCACGGAACCCTGGCGGCAGGCATCGGTCCATGCCTGGTAGCGACGGTAGCGTCCCACTGCTCCGGCGACAGCTCCTGCGCGCTCGCCGCGAACGCGGCTCCGGAATGGCGCAGGTCAGCTAGCTGCTCATCCTTCGGCCGTCCGGCGCCGACCTCGATCGCCGCATCCCGCGCCTGGACGCTGGGATACATCGGCGTCTCGGTCCCGGTCCGCGCCCAGGCCAGCAGGCGGCCCAAACCCTCCGCGTTGCGCGCCACATGCGTGACCACGTGGCCGCAGGTCCAGCCAGGCAACCGGGACGGCCCGCGCAGGTCGTCGAGCCGCATGACAGTCTGCTCGAACAGCACCTGCCCATCCGCGACCCAGGACAGCTCTCTATCTGGCCGACGCATCTCGTCTCCTCAACATCACAGGATCGCGCTAGGTCGGTAGATGGCGGCGTCAGGGTGCCGGGACACCAGCGTCGCGACCTCCGCGACGATCGCGGCGGTCTGCTCGGCGGCGGCCCCGCTCAATGGTGCGCGGTCGGCGAGCAGTGTGTCGAGATCTGTCCGATTCAGCGGCAGCCTGCTGTCATCGGCCAGCCGGTCAAGCAGGTCGTTGCCGGCACCCTTGTCCCGCATCGCCACCGCGACAGCGACAGCGTGCTCGCTGATGACCGCATGCGCCGCCTCGCGACCCATCCCGGCCCGCACCGCGGCGATCAGCACCTTCGTGGTGGCCAGGAACGGCAGGTAGCGCTCCAGCTCGCGGTCGATCACCGCCGGGTAGACCCCGAACTCGTCGAGCACCGTCAGGAACGTCTCGACGAGCCCGTCGAAAGCGAAGAACGCGTCGGGCAGCGCGACCCGGCGCACCACCGAATCCGACACGTCACCCTCGTTCCACTGGGAGCCGGCCAGCTCAGCCACCATCGAGGCATACCCGCGCAACACCACCGCCAGGCCGTTGACCCGCTCGCAGGAGCGGGTGTTCATCTTGTGCGGCATGGCGCTGGAGCCCACCTGACCCGGCTGGAAACCCTCCGTCACCAGCTCGTGGGCGGCCATCAGCCGGATCGTGGTCGCCAGCGACGACGGCGCGGCGGCCAGCTGCACCAGAGCACCGAGTACCTCGTGGTCCAAGGATCGCGGATAGACCTGCCCGACACTGGTAAGCACCCGTCCAAAGCCGAGGTGCTGCGCCACTTGCTGTTCCAGCTGCGCCAGCGCGGACGGATCACCACCGAGGAGATCCAGCATGTCTTGGGCAGTACCCATCGGGCCCTTGATGCCGCGCAGCGGGTAGCGCGCAAGTAGCTCCTCGAGCCGGGCAAAGGCCACCAGCAGCTCGTCGGCCGCGCTTGCGAACCGCTTGCCCAGCGTGGTCGCCTGAGCCGCGACGTTATGGCTGCGTCCGACCATCACCAGGTCGGCGTACTCGGCCGCGCGTCCCGCCAACCTGGCGAGCAGTGCGACGCAGCGGTCTCGCACATGCACCAGCGAGCGCCGCACCTGAAGCTGCTCGACGTTCTCGGTGATGTCCCGCGACGTCAACCCCTTGTGAATCTCCTGGTGCCCGGCCAGCGCGTTGAACTCCTCGATCCGCGCCTTGACGTCATGGCGCGTCACCCGTTCCCGCTGGGCGATCGACGCAAGATCAACGGTGGACACGACGCGCTGGTAGTCGTCGAGCACCTGCGGCTCGACCGGCACTCCTAGATCGGTCTGGGCGCGCAGGACCGCCAGCCACAGCTCTCGCTCCAGCACCACCTTGCGCTCTGGCGACCACAGCCGGACCAGCTCACCAGAGGCATACCGCGCCGCCAAGACGTCCGCAATCACTCCACCACCCTAAAACCTCACGCCGGTGAGAGCCGTGAACTCGACAGGCCGACGGGTGGACGGCCCGCCGAACGTCGGTCCTGTCCATTTCACGACACGCCCAGTGATGTCGAGTTCGTCTGGAGTGCTCAACACGTGTTGTCAGTCGGGGTGTCGGCTGGGGAGGATCGCTGCGCCTGCGCCAGCGCGTCGATCACCAGCTCCAGCCAGCGCAGGCTGCGGCGATAGCTTTCGGTGTCCTGAGCCGACGGCGCCGGGGGCAGGATGCGGTCCGGCGAACCCTCGATACTGACCCGACCGGAGACGTCCAGCACCACGTGCAGTGTCTCCAGCATCCACCCCCACTCGGCGGCGGACGGGTAACCGTGGCCGGGCAGCTGCACCACGCCGCCGTGCCTGGGTAGCGTTCCCAGTACCCGGGTCAGGCTGTGCTCAAGGTCGTGTAAGACCCAGCCCTCCCAGAGCTGACGGACCGGACCGGTTTCCTTCGTGCCGCACCAGTAGTCCACGACGTAGGCGAGCCGACCGTCGATGGCGCCGATGGGTACCGGGAGTCCAGTGACCTGAGCCAGCGGATCATCGGTGCAACCGGCTAGCTGCCAGCGCACCAGCTCGCGCAGCCAAGACCACTGTTCGCGGAGGAAGCGAACTCCTTCCGGCGACAGCGTCAGCAGCAATAGCTCGCCTTGGCGGTCGCATATGACCATCGTCTTGCTCAGCCTCCACTCCCGCAAATGATCGACGGGAGGCTATCGCGTCAACGAGTCACGAACCGGCCATTCTCGCGGCGCGTCGCGGGCAATCCAATATCGCTGCGGTAGTGCCCCCCCGGTAGGCGAACCTGCTGGACGCCCTGGTAGGCGTGCTTCCGCGCGGCCGGAAGGTCGGCGCCGGTTCCGATCACCGAGAGCACCCGCCCACCCGCCGACACGATGGCTCCGTCGTCGCGGCGGCGGGTACCGGCGTGCAGTATCCCGGGGCCATCCGCACCGGTGATCACATCCCCGGTTCGCGGAATGCCGGGGTAACCCTCGGCGGCCAGCACGACCACGACGGCGGCGCCGGAGTCCCACTGCAGTGGCGCCTGCTGGGCCAGCGCACCGGTGGCGGTGGCCATCAGCAACCCGGCCAGCGGCGTCCGCAACAGCGCCAGCACGACCTGGGTCTCCGGGTCACCGAAACGGCAGTTGAACTCGATCACGTGCGGGCCTGCGGAGGTCAGCGCGAGACCGACGTACAGCAAGCCGGTGAACGGCACGCCGCGCCGGGCCAGCTCAGCCACCACCGGCGCCACGATCTGGCGCGCCACGTCGGCGGTGAGCGACTCCGGCGCCCAAGGCAGCGGGGCGTAGGCGCCCATCCCGCCAGTGTTGGGGCCGGCGTCGCCGTCGCCGACTCGCTTGTAATCCTGGGCAGGCAGCAGCGGCACCACCGTCGCGTTGGCGTCGACCAGGCAGAACAGCGACATCTCCGGACCGTCGAGGTAGGACTCCAGCAGCACTGGGTGGCCGTCGTCGAGCAGCGTTAGCGCATGCACCCTGGCTACTTCCAGATTCTCGGTGACCACGACTCCCTTACCCGCTGCCAGCCGATCGTCCTTAACCACCCACGGTGACCCGAAGTGGTTCAGCGCCGCATCCAGCCGACCGGGGTTGTCCACTAGTTCGCTGCGCGCGGTGGGCACCCCAGCCGCGGCCATCACCTCCTTGGCGAACGCCTTGGATCCCTCGATCCGCGCGGCACCGGCCGACGGTCCGAAACACGCGATGCCGGCAGCCCGCACGGCATCGGCCGCGCCGACCACTAACGGCAGCTCTGGACCGACCACCACCAGGTCGGCCGACCATGAGCTGGCCAGCTTCGTGATCGCATCCGGATCGGTGACGTCCACAGCAAGCTGCTCGGCCAGCGCCGCGGTGCCGGCATTACCGGGCGCACAGGCCAACGCGGTAACCGCCACGTCGTTGGCGAGCGCCAGCGCCAGGGCGTGCTCGCGGGCACCGGCACCGATCACGAGAACTCGCACGGTGCGCAGGGTACTGGTAGTGAAACGCCGGACCCCCCGATTTAGGGGAAAATGGCCGGTTCAGCGCGATCGCACCAGTACACTGTTGACTGCGCTGGGCCGATCAGCCGCACAACGCACGCTGGGTGGTGGACGAAGCCAGATGGATAGCCCCGACCAGCGTAGCTCGCAGGCGGGACTGGCGCGTACTTGGTCGGTCGCGGTGAGCCTGACCGCCGAGGTACCACTGCCGGATGCGCGGATCGAGGAATGCCTGCTAGAGCAGCTGGATCGGCTGATCGATGCGCTGCGACAGGATCACTTCTGCCCGGAGGCCGGCACCGAAGTCGGCGCGAACCTGGTGGCTCGGGGCTTCACCGGTGAGCAGTGCTTGGGCCGCACTGTGGAAATCCTCGGCAATGCCCTGCTGGGACAGCCTGGCCTGCATGCCGTCGACGGGCTGGCTGGCAAGGTCGTGTCGTTGCTGGGAGCGCTGACTTCCGGATATGTCACGGCGCTGCACCGTCGCACCCTCGCGCAGCAGGTGGCTTGGTTTCATGAGGTGTTCCACTCCGCGCCGGTGGGGATGGTGATCAGCCGGCTGGATGGCACGATCACCGAAACGAACAGCGCGCTGACCGACATCCTGCACCATCCGCCCGGCGACCTCGTCGGTCGCGACGTTGCCGGACTGTTCCATACCGACGACGCGGCGGCGCTGGGAGCCGCTTACCAGGCGCTCACCGACGGCAACCGGCGACGTTTCCAGCGCCGGGTCACCGCGCTGACCGCACGCGGGGACACCACCGGGGTCGCGCTAACGATCTCGTTGCTGCGCGACCCGATGGGTATCCCGACGCACCATGTCACGATCGTCGAGGACGTCGCCGATCAACAGCTCCTCGAGCAGCGGGTGCGCTATCAGTCGCTGCATGACCTGCTGACCGGTCTGCCCAACCGGCTGGCCTTCGCCATCCACACCGAAGCAGTGCTAGAGCGCGATCCCAGTGCCGCCGTGATGCTCTGCAAGATCGACCTGGATGGCTTTGGCATCATCAGTGACGGCCTCGGCATCGGCATCGGTGACCTCCTGCTGCGATCGGTCGCCGAGCGGCTCGAATCGCTGGTGGCCGACGAGCGTGCCTTCGTCGCCCGGTTCGACGCCGACGAGTTCGCGATCCTCATCGAGGAATCGCCGGGCACACCCAACGCCGCCACCCTCGCCGCACGCATCAACGCCGAGCTGTCCGAACCGGTCTACCTCGCCGGCCGCGGGCTGGCCATTTCCGCGTGTGTCGGCATTGCGCGGCGCACCGCCGGGGAGACCGACGCCAGGGAGCTGATCCGCGCCGCGGAGGCGACGTTGCACCGAGCCCAGCGAACTGGCCGCGGCCAGTGGGACCTGTTCGACCCAGTTGTCGACACCGAGCAGCGGACCAGGTACGCATTGGCCACCGCTATGCCCGAGGCATGGGAAAACGGGCAGGTCTCCCTGAACTATCAACCGCTGATGCGGCTTGATCCGGCGGCACTGGACACCGGCCGGACGGTGGCGCTCGCGACGTTGCTCTGCTGGGAGCATCCGGAGGGTGATATCGCAGCGCATGAGGACTGTCTCGCGCTCGCCGAGCAGACCGGCCTGGTCCTGAAAATCGGTCCGTGGATGCTTCGGCACGCCTGCGAGCAGCTTCGCGGCTGGCGTGACCAACTGGGACCGGCGGTGCCCCCGGTCCGCGTCGATCTGGCCACCCATCTGATCGGAGACCCGGACCTGGTGGCGGTGGTACGCGATGCTCTGCATGCGACGCAACTTCGACCGGAGGACATCCAGCTCGGGATGCCGGTCGAGGTGATCGTCGCGGGGCACGGCGATGCGCTCGACAACATGAGCACCCTGGCGGACATCGGGGTGCGCACCGTGCTCACCCGGTACGGCCACGCGGTGGGGAACCTGGTCCTGCTGGAGTCCCTGCCGGTGCACGGGGTGGAGCTGGCCGGTTCACTGGTCCGCGTCGCCGCGCAGCATCCCGACTCGATGATTCGCTCCGCACTGGCCAGCCTGGTGCCACTGATCCGCCGCACCGGCATCGCTGTTGCCGTGGCAGGTGTCGACGACGATGCGCAAGCAGACTGGTGGCGGGGTGCTGGTGCAGAGTCCGCGCGCGGCGCGGTGTTCGGGGCGGCCGTACCTGGCCAGGGGGTGCCAGCGTTGGTGCGCGGAGACCCCCCGTGAGGGGCGATACGAGCTACAGCCACCATCGCCACTCACAAGTGCGCCAGCGCGAGCAGCCCCTGCGCGGCGCGCGCGGCGGCTCGGATCGCGACGTTGCCGGTACCGGCTGCGACGTCCAGCACGCGATCGCCCGGTTTCGGTGCGACCGCATCGATCAGCGCGTCCGCCGCCGGTTCCAGGCGCTGCGCGAGGCCGGAGTAATCAGCCAATCCCCAGTGCGCGGCCGTTGCGGCGCGGCGCTCGTCCCGGGTCACGCCGCGCTGCGCAACGTCGCCAGCTCCGCAGCCAGGCCCTGGCACGCCGAGTCCCGCCGAGCGGCGGCTGCCCACGCGCCGGGCAGCAAATCGACCAACTCAGTCATGCCGTCCTCGAGCCTGTGATCACCGATTACGTGCCGTTGCCATCCGATCAGGGAGTCTCGCGAATTGTAGCTGGACAAGTACGTTCGGGTGGTCAGGCAAAGACACCGGAGGTTATCCATGTTCGATATCACCACCGCGCAACCGCTCGCAACCTTCTGCGACCAGTGCAGCTGCGGGTGCCCCCAGCTGTTCGTTGACGAATCCGCGCCGCCCGAGCAGCGCATCGTCCTCACCGATGACTTCGGCGCCCACGTACGGATGAGCGCCGGGCAGTTCAACGACCTGCTCGCCCAAGCCAAGAACGGAGCCCTGGACACCATCATCTAATCCGCGCTGACGTTCCCGAACTCCACAGCAGAGCCCTCCCGCTCCCCAATGAACAGCTCTGATGTGGAGTTCGGGACGTCTGGCGCAGTCCGCCGGGCAGCTCAGACCAGCTGGTGGTCGTTGTAGCACCAGCGCCAGGCCTCACCGGGCTCGGCGGAGCGCATCACCGGGTGGTCGGTGCGGTAGTAGTGCACGGTGGCGTGCCGGTGCGGGCTGGAATCGCAGCAGGCGATATGCCCGCAGGTCAGACACATTCGCAGGTGCGCCCACACCGTCTGCCCCATCTCAACGCAGTCGACGCAGCTCGCCGGCTCCGGCACCTCGGGCATCGGGTCGGGTATCTGCGCCGCGTGTTCACAGGTCATGTGATAGTCCCTCAGAGGTGTCAGCCAGGGCATTCTGGCGTCATGGACGGTATGCCGCTGATCCTGCTCGTGCTCAGCGCGCTCGCGGTGACTGCGGTGAGTCGCCGGTTGCGCCTACCTGCGCCGCTTACGCTAGTCGTCGCCGGCTTGGCCATCTCCACGATTCCCGGAGTCCCGAACTACCAGCTCGACCCGAACCTGATCCTGTACGGGATCCTGCCGCCGCTGCTGTACTCCGCCGCGCTGGACAGCTCGGCTATTCAGATCAGGGCGAACATTCGGCCGATCGCCCTGCTCGCCGTCGGTTTGGTGCTGTTCAGCACCGGGTGCGTCGGGCTGGTCGCCTGGTGGCTGGTGCCCGGGCTACCGCTGGGTGCCGCACTGGCGCTGGCGGCAGTGGTCGCCCCGCCGGATGCGGTGGCCGCGGTCTCGATCGGGCGGCGGCTGGGGTTGCCCCGGCGGATGATGACCCTGCTGACCGGGGAAAGCCTGTTCAACGACGCCACCGCGCTCACCGCGTTGCGGGTCGCGGTTGCGGCCACCGCCGGAACCGGCTTCTCGCTGTGGTCCGGGCTTCGCGGATTCGTGCTCATCGCGGTCGGCGGCGTGGTGCTGGGTGCGGTGCTCGGCCGGGTAGTGCATCAGGTCCGCCTGCGGCTGCGCGATGCCCGACTGGAAAGTGCGCTGGGACTGGTGATTCCGTTCGCGGCGTACGCGCTGGCCGAGGAGTTTCGCGTCTCCGGGGTGCTCGCGGTGGTGGTGGCCGCATTGTACCTGGGCCACCGCGCCCCCCAAGCCGGTTACGCCACCCGGCTGCAGGACCAGGCGGTGTGGCAAGCCGCTGACACAGTGCTGGAGGCGTTCGTCTTCGCGCTGATCGGGCTGCAACTGCCAGCCGTGGTGCGCGGCGTATCAGGTGATATCCGCCCGCTGCTGGTCGCCGCCGCTGTGGTGATCGCGACGGCGGTGCTGGCCAGAGTGGTGTGGGTGTTCCCGGCGACCTACCTGCCCAGGCTGCTGTCCAGCCGCGTCAGTGCCCGGGATCCAGCGCCGCGGTGGCAGGTTCCCGCGGTGCTGTCCTGGGCCGGGATGCGCGGAGTGGTCACCCTGGCCGCGGCGTCGGCGATCCCACGGGTCACCAACTCCGGTGCCCCGTTCCCGGGCCGATCGGAGATCATCTTCCTGGCGTTCTGCGTCACCGTCGCGACTCTGCTACTGCACGGCCTTACACTGCCGTGGGTGATCCGCCGCCTCGGTGTCGAGGGCCGCGAGTCCTTTCATGACACTCTGGCCGAAGCCGACGCCGTGCACGCCATGACGCGAGCCGCCCTGGAGCGGTTGGAGAGCGCCTCGGCCGGCGCCCCGGAATCGGTGACCACCCGGTTGCGCAAGGCTGCCGAGCACCGCAGCAACAGCGTCTGGGAACGGCTCGGCCGTCCGGAGACCGAGCTGGGCGAGGCTCCTAGCATCATCTACCGCCGGCTACGCCTGGAAATGCTCGCCGCCGAGCGCGAGACCCTGGTCTCGCTGCGCGACGCCGGGCGCATCAACGACGACATCCTCACACGCACCCTCCACGACTTAGACCTCGAAGAAGCCATCCTGAGCCGCTAACCCTCGGCCGCCGCGCCCTTCGGAGCCGAATAGCGGTCTCCGCTGCCCGCTGCGCCGCCATTCGGAGCCGGATGGCGGTCGAGGCCGGACAATGATCATCTGATCAGTGGCCGAGTGCACGAAGCTCGATCGTCTGGTTGCGGCCGGGTCCGACACCGATCGCGGAGATTCGAGCTTGGCAGAGTTGTTCTAGGCGGGAGATGTAGGTTCGGGCGCTGGCTGGCAGCTCGGCTAGGGTGCGGCAGTGAGACAGGTCCTCCCACCAGCCCGGCAGCTGTTCGTAGACCGGTACCGCGTGGTGTAGGTCGGTCTGGGTCATCGGCATCTCCTCGGTGCGCTTGCCGTCGACCTCGTAGGCCACGCAGATCGGCACGGTGTCCAGACCGGACAACACGTCGAGCTTGGTCAAGAAGAAATCGGTGATCCCGTTCACCCGAGCCGCGTAGCGTCCGATCACCGCATCGAACCAGCCGACCCGCCGGGAGCGCCCGGTGGTGACCCCGGTCTCCCCACCGGTCTTGCGGAGCCGCTCGCCCATCGCGTCGTGCAGCTCGGTGGGAAACGGTCCGGAGCCGACCCGCGTGGTGTAGGCCTTGAGGATCCCGACCACGGCGGTGATTTTCGTAGGACCGATACCGGATCCGGCGCATGCGCCACCCGCTGTCGGGTTCGAGGAGGTGACGAACGGATAGGTGCCGTGGTCGACGTCGAGCAGGGTGCCTTGGCTGCCCTCCAGCAACACCGTCTCACCTCGCCGAAGTGCCTGATCCAGTAGCAGCCGGGTGTCGGCGATCCGGTGCGCGAAGTGCCCACCCTGCTCAAGCACGGTGTCCACCACTTGCTCGGCGTCCAGCGAGCGCCGGTTGTAGACCTTGACCAGGACCTGGTTTTTGAAGTCCAGCGCTGCTTCGACCTTCTGGCGCAGAATTTTCTCGTCCAACAGATCCTGCGCGCGCACCCCCACCCGGGCCACTTTGTCCTGGTAGGCAGGGCCGATGCCGCGTCCGGTGGTACCGATCTTGGCTTTACCCAGGTAGCGCTCGTTGACCCGGTCCATCGCCACGTGGTACGGCATGACCAAATGCGCATCGGCGGAGATCAGCAACCGCTCGGTGTCTACGTTGCGGGCTTCCAGGCCGGCAAGCTCATCGAGCAGCACGCCGGGGTCCACCACCACGCCATTGCCGATCACGTTGGTCACGCCCGGGGTGAGGATCCCCGACGGGATCAGGTGCAGCGCGAAGTCCTGGCCATCAGGCAGCACCACGGTGTGCCCCGCGTTATTGCCACCCTGGTAGCGCACCACCCACTGGGCCCGTTCGCCGAGCAGATCGGTGGCCTTGCCCTTGCCCTCGTCGCCCCACTGGGCGCCGATCAGGACGATCGCCGGCATGTGGTACTCCAGTGAGGTCGGTTCGGGCGCGCCGAGGCGAAGCGTAGACCTTTCTAGAGGTGGACATGGTTGGGGCTGTGGTGCTGACCTGCGGGTCTGCTCAATGGCCTGGGCCTGGTCCGGCCGCGACAGTGACGGCAACGCCGGCCTGCCCCGGACGAGACGACCTTGACGAGACGCTGTCCGGCCTGAACGGTCGCCGGCTGGTGGTCTGCGGCACCGACGCCGACCTGGCCGCGGTGCTGCTGCGGCTGCTACGAACCGAAGCCCTGGCAACGGTGCTGGTCGGTTACGTGCCGGTCTCGGCGTCGTCTCCGGTGGCCCGACTGTGGGGTCTGCCGACCTCGCCGTCAGCGGCCGCCGAGGTCGCTCTGAACGGCCTGCCGGACCGGGTGCCCTTGGTGCGCGACGACACGGGTGGTGTGCTGGTGGGACTCGGCGTGGTGCGGCCGCTGGATGGGGTGGCCTACTGCGACGCCGAGCTGGTGCTGCGCGGGCGAGCATCCCGGTTGGAAGTGCTACCGGACCGGGAGCTCGGTCTGATGGTCCGGGTAGTGCGCCGTGGCCTGCCTGGCCGCCGGGTCAGATGTGCCGCGGGGCGGGCCGCTCAGTTGGGTTGCCAGCCGACCAACGTCTGGCGCGACGGCGTCGCCCACCGCACCACCGACCGCTGGACCTGGTACCGGCACACCGAGGACTGGCAGCTGGCTCGAATCATCGGCTAGATCACTCCAGCCCGAGGATCCCGGCCGCGGTGGGATCGCATTCGTCAAGGAAGTCCCGGCACCGCCGCGCCTCAGGGTCCTCGCCGATCTCGGCCGCCGCCCTGGCCAGCGCGGCAAGTGCGAGCAGAAAACCCCGGTTGGGGGCGTGTGACCACGGCACCGGCCCGTGGCCCTTCCAGCCGGACTGCCGCAGATGGTCCAGACCGCGGTGGTAGCCGGTGCGGGCGAAGGCGTAGCCGGCAACGGCGTCGCCCTCGTCGAGCGCCCGCTGCGCGAGCGCCGCCCATGCCGCGGAGAACTCCGGGTACGCGGCGGCCACCGTGGCCGGATCGTTCGCCGCGGCCAGCGCCGCTTCAGCATCGGGCTGCTCGGACAGCAGCGTCGGGTTGGGTCCCAACAGGTTGCCGTGCACGTTCATCGCTCCATCCTGCCGTACTTAAGAGCCCTAACGGGCCAGCGAGCGGCCGGCGCTGCGCAGATCCTGGCAGGCCTGCGTGACCCGGTCGGCCATCGACTGCTCGGCTAGCTTGAGGTAGGACCGCGGGTCGTAAAGCTTCTTGTTGCCGACCTCGCCGTCGACCTTGAGCACCCCCGTGTAGTTACGGAACATATGGTCGGCGATCGGGCGGGTGAAGGCATACTGGGTGTCGGTGTCGACGTTCATCTTGACCACTCCGTACGACAACGCCTGGTGGATCTCTGCCAGCTGCGAGCCGGACCCGCCATGGAACACCAGGTCCAGCGGCTTCGAGCCGGCCGGTAGCCCTAGCCGTCGGGCCGCCACCTCCTGGCCCATCTGCAGGATCTCCGGGCGAAGCGTCACGTTGCCCGGCTTGTACACCCCATGCACGTTGCCGAACGTCGCAGCCAGCAGGTAGCGGCCCCGCTCGCCGCCACCGAGGGCGTCAACGGTGCGCTCAAAGTCAGCGGCCGTGGTGTAGAGCTTTTCGTTGATCTCGTTGGTGACGCCGTCCTCCTCGCCACCGACCACACCGATCTCCACCTCAAGGACGATCTTCGACTTGGCGCAGGCTTCTAACAGCTCCCCGGCGATGGCCAGGTTGAGATCCAACTCAGTGGCCGAGCCGTCCCACATATGCGACTGGAACAGCGGATTCTCCCCCCGGGCCACCCGCTCCTGGGAGATCGCTATCAGCGGCCGAACGAAGGTGTCGAGCTTGTTCTCCGGGCAGTGGTCGGTGTGCAGCACCACGTTGATCGGGTATTTCGCGGCCACCACCCGGGCGAACTCGGCCATTGCCACCGAGCCGGTGACCATGTCCTTGACCTTGCTGCCCGAAGCGAACTCTGAGCCACCGGTGGACAGCTGCACGATGCCGTCGCTGCCAGCTTCGGCAAACCCACGCAGCGCCGCGTTCAGCGTCTCCGACGAGGTCACGTTGATCGCCGGATAGGCGAACTCGCTCGACTTCGCGCGGTCCAGCATCTCGCTGTAGACCTCGGGCGTCGCGATGGGCATTGGGTGACCTCCGAGTAATCGGTACTGGATGGGGGTTGCACAGCAGATTCGCTGCCGGCACAGCCGGCGATCAGACCGCAGTATGGCCCACCCGTCCGACGAGACGCGATCGGACCGGCGCGACGCGGCCCCAGTACGTTTCCGCCGTGGCCCCCGACGAACCGATGCACCGCCTGACCGTGCAGCAGTCGGTCGAGATGACCCTCGGCCACCTGCGGGTGCTCGACGCCCCATCGGAACCTGCCTCGGGCGACCCTGTTGAGGCGCCGCTGACCCTGGAGGATCTGTACCGCCAGCACCGGATGCGGCTGGTACGACTAGCGATCCTGCTGGTGGACGAGGCGCCCACCGCCGAAGACGTCGTACAGGAAGCGTTCACTGGGCTGCACCGGCACTGGTCGGGGTTACGTGACGAAGCGGCCGCCCTGGGCTACCTGCGCACTGCGGTGGTCAACGGCTCGCGTTCAGTGCTGCGACGCCGTAAGACCGCTCGCGGCTACGTCCCCCCGCATCAGGCCAACGCGCGATCCGCGGAGTCGCTGGCGATGCTCACCACCGAACATCAATCGGTGGTCGTCGCGCTCGGCCAGCTGCCGCCCCGGCAGCGCGAGGTGCTGGTGCTGCGCTACTACGGGGGGATGAGCGAGGCCGAGATCGCCGCCGCCACCGGAGTCAGCCGGGGCACCGTGAAGTCCAGCGCCAGCCGCGCGTTGGACGCCCTCCAGCGAATGCTGGAGGGCTCATGACCGACGAGGTGCACAGGCGACTGTCGGCCGCGCTGCGGGCGCAGGCATCGGGACTGAGTGCCGGGTCACCGAGCTCCCCCGCGACGGCACCGACCGGAGGATCGTCCGGCCGTAAACCGGCGCATGCCAAGCCCCGATTGTCGGCCTCGACCGTGCTCGCTTTGGCGGTGCTGCTCGGGCTGGTGGCCGGTGGCCTGGCCGGCCTGATCAGCGCCTGGTAGCGGCGGGTGCAGCGCCGCCATGACGGCGCGCCCGATACCGTGACACCGTGACGCCCTCCTATGCCGGTATATCGGTGGCTCTCGGCCCGTCCTGGCTCGATCCCGAACAGCTGCTGCGGATGCTGGGGCCCTATGTGCTGGTGGGCCTATGCTTGATCATCTTTGCTGAGTGCGGGCTGCTAATCGGATTCTTCATGCCCGGTGACTCGTTGCTGTTCACCGCCGGTCTGTTCGTCGCCAACGGCCTGATCGACTCGCCGATCTGGTTGGTCTGCCTGCTGCTCACGGGGTGTGCCGTAGCGGGCAACGTGGTCGGCTACTACCTGGGCTACCGGGCGGGGCCAGCGCTGTTCAACCGCCCGGATTCCCGCCTGTTCAAACGGGAGTACGTGGACAAGACGCACGCCTTTTTCGACAAGTACGGGGCACGGGCGATCGTGCTGGGCCGGTTTGTCCCGATCGTGCGGACCTTCATCACGGCGGTTGCGGGAGTCGGCCGGATGGACCGCCGCGAGTACTTCACCTACTCGATCCTCGGTGGCGTCGGCTGGGCCACTGGAGTAACCCTGCTGGGGTTCTGGCTCGGCGGGATCATGTTCGTCCGGAATCACGTGGAGCTGATACTGATCGGCATCGTCGCGCTGTCGATCATCCCGATCGTCATCGAGACGATGAGGGTCCGCGCGCTGAGCCGGCGGACAGCGCGCGCTGCAAGGTAGCAAGATGGCGTCGATGCGACCTCACGACGCGCCGGTGGCCCCCGGCGGACACCGCGCCGGTCGCCGTGTCCGGAGAATCGCCGCTGGTGCCGTGTTGGGCGCGCTGGTAGCGCTGGTCGCAGTCGGTGTACCGACGGGCAAGGCAGCGCTGCTCGCCATCGAGCCCAACCTGACTCCCACTCCGAGCGCGCAGTCGCTGCGCGCGCCCGCACACACCTGCCTGACCTGGCAACTGCCAGACGCCGCCGATGCCGCCGCGGTGAGCTGCTCGGCCCCGCACCTCTTCGAGGTCACCGGGACTCTTGACCTCCAGGGCTTTGACGCCGGAGCCCCTTTCCCCGACCCGGCACGCTGGCAGCAGCTGGTGGCGCAGCGCTGCACCGAAATCACCACCCAGGCGCTGGCCGATCACTTCGACCCGTTCGGCCGGTTCACCGTGGGAGCGATCAAACCCAGCGAGGCCGGCTGGCTGCGCGGAGACCGGACGTTGCGCTGTGGGGTCCAGTCGGCCGGCCGCACCGGAACGCTGTTCGCCACCACCGGCAACGCGCAAGCGCAGGATCAGTCCGACGTGCATCCGCCCGGCACCTGTCTCGGCAACGATGGCAAAGCCGTGGGTGACCCGGTCGACTGCGCGCTGCCCCATGCCATCGAGATCGTCGGAGTCGTCGATCTCAAGGGCGCCTTCACCAAGGGCTACCCCAACGAAGCCGCGCAGGATCGGGTGCTGAACACGGAATGCACGGGGCTGGCGAAAAATTTTGCAGGAGGTCCTGCGGTGGTCGGGGACAAAGGGCTCACGCTGTTCTGGGAGACGCTGCGGATGCAGAGCTGGCAAGCCGGGAGCACCCGGGTGGACTGCCGGCTCGGCGCTTTCCTGCCCGACCGCTCCGGGTTCGCCCCGGTGACCGGCAGCGTGAAGGGTCCGGTTGAGGTGAGCAAACAGCCTGCCCCCGCTGCCCCGCGCAATCCGGGACCAGTGCCTGCGGCGGCGCATCCGGTGACCCAGGTCGACACTCCAGCTGTCCCACCGCCGTGATGGCCACCTGGCTGCCCGCGGACCGGTTCGACGAACTGGTGGCCGACGCGTTGGATCTGATCCCGGGCAAGCTCGCCGAGGCGATGGACAACGTGGTGGTGCTAGTGGAGTCGCGCAACCCCGACAATCCCGAGTTGTTGGGGCTCTATGAGGGCGTCGCGCTGACCATGCGGGACTCGCAATACAGCGGGATGCTCCCCGACCGGATCACCATCTACCGCGACGCCCTGCTCGACGTCTGCAGCGATGAGCAGCAGGTCGTGGAGGAGGTCGCGATCACCGTGGTGCACGAGGTGGCCCATCACTTCGGCATTCCCGAACACCGCCTGCACGAACTCGGCTGGGGTTAACGGCCGGCGGTGCGGCTCAGCCCAGCTCGATATCGTCCCAGCGCAGGCAGCGCCAACCGGTCCCGTCGGCTTCCAGCAGCACGGTTGCGGCGTTGGACAGCAGCCGCGGCGCGGCGAACGAGCCCTCTACGTTGGCTGCCAGCGCGACGACGGCCAGCCGGGTCGCGGCGCCGTGGCTGACCAGCACGGCGGTACCGCCGCCCCGATGCGCGCGACGGATTGCCGCGACGGCGGCGAGGTAGCGGTCGAGCACCTGCCTACCCGACTCGCCACCCGGCCGAGCGGCCTCAAGATCACCGTAATGCCAGGTGCGGTACAGCTCATGCAGGGTGTGGTGGTCCTCGGGAGTGTGCCCTCCCTCCAGATCACCTATGAACACCTCATGCACCCCGTCGAGGATCTGAACGGTCCGCTGGTGCCTGGCCGCGACGGGTTGGGCCGTCTGCCGGGCGCGCAACGCGCGGCTAGCATAGACCGCAACGACGGGTTCATCGGCCAGGCGCTGCGCCAGGTCGGCAGCTTGTTGGTGACCTGCCTCGGTCAACGGATGCCCCGGCAAGCGGGTATCGAGGATGTTCTGGAAATTGGCGGTGGTCTGCCCGTGCCGGGCCAGCACAAGTCGCAGTGGCGTCACGCACTGCGCCCGGCGCGAACCGCGCTGAGCCACTCCCGAGCGCTGGTGAACCCGGTCGGGTCCGGACCGTGGCGCGGCTCACCGGTCCGCGGATAGGAGCCCAGAAAGCGCACCCAGGTACACCGCCGGTGCAGTTCGGCGAGCGCGTCGCCAACCGCGTCAGATGCAACGTGACCCTCACAGTCGAGGAAGAACTGGTATTCACCCAGCCGGGCCTTCATCGGTCGCGACTCGATCCGGGTGAGGTTGATCCCGCGCAGGGCGAACTCGGCAAGCACCTCCAGCAGGGCCCCGGGCCGATCGACGGCCACCGCCACCAGCGAGGTGCGATCGGTGCCGGTGGGCGGCGGCAACACATCGGGACGACGCAACAGCAGGAAGCGAGTCTGAGCATCATCTTTGTCGTGCACTCCCCCGGCCAGCTCGGCCAGTGGATAGTGGTGCAGTGCGACCGGGGCACACACCGCGGCATCGGCGTGGCCGTCGAGTACCGCGACCGCACCTGCCGACGTCGAATCGGCGAGCAACGTCGTCGCTTCAGGCAGGTGCGTGGACAGCCAACCCCGGACCTGAGCCGCGGCGTGCGGATGGGTGACCACAGTGCGAACGTCTGCCGCACCGGTCCCCGGACGGACCAGCACGCTGAACCGGATCGGTAGCACGGCCTCGGCAACTGCCAGCACCGGCTCGCCTTCGACCATCGCGTCGAGGGTGGCCGGCACCGAACCCTCCACCGAGTTCTCCACCGGTACGCACGCCGCATCCACCTGGCGAGCCCGCAGTGCGGCGATCGCCGCGTGAACCGACACCGCCGGATGTAGCTCGTCGTCGGGGACCAGCACGCGAGCCGCCTGCTCGGCGAAGGTTCCCTGCGGTCCCAGGTACGCGGTGCCGGTCATGGCGCGGCCCGCATTGGCTCAGGGTCAGGTAGCAGCCCCAGCCTGATCAGGTCGGCGACCGGTTCGGTCAGCGACATCGATCCGTAGCAGGCGAACACCTCGCGAGCGAAACGCGCAATATCGGCGGACAGCGCACCGGCCTCGGCGGCCAACACTGTCGCGTCGGTACACCGCAACGCCTCGTGCGCGCTGGCACCGGATACCGCACGGGCAGTTGCTACCAGCATGTTGAGCAACCCATGGTGGGTCAGCCCGCTGATCTCGTCGTGGTGGCGGACGGCATAGTGCAGCCCAGCTGTCGCCTTGAACGGCTGGCCGGTGCTGGTCGCGATGGCCAGGAAATCGGCCACTTCCTCGACGCTGGGAAACGACTCCACGGACCTGCCACCGCAGCGCAGCTTGGGCCAGCAACCGGCCTCGGCGACCCGGCGCACGCCCGCCAACCAGTCGGGCCGGCCACGGCGCGGCTCGACGACCCGCACCACGTCGTCCGGCACGAACTCGGTGAGTTGCACGAGCCAATTGGAGTCCACGTCCGATGGTGCCGGCACCTCTATCATCCGCAGATCCACGAGCTTGGTGTTGTCCAGCGCGGTGGAGATCGCCTTGGGCAGCCCACCCAGACCGGTGTCTGCGACCAATGACAATGACACCGGCCGGGTGAGGCGAACCTTGCGCAGCGCGCCGACCAGTGCACCGAATCGGGAAATTGGACACAGCAGGAAACCGATGACGCCGCCGTAGGGCGCGCGGCGTGCATCGAGGTGCGCCTTGACGGCGTCGACCATGTTGTCTCTGGACGGGGCGAACAGCGCCGCGTCATCGATCAGCCGGGCCAGCAGCGGTGGGACGGAAGACGGACCGGGAGGATGCAAATTCAGCACGGTCGACACCCGAGGCACCTTAGTCGGAGCCAGACTGGCACCGGTCAGCGCTCACCCGATTTCCGGCTGCGCACCTCCCGGGTGACGCTGCGCTCGGCTACGAAAGACATCAACGGAATCGTGCCGGCCAGCGCAATGAGCACCATCCGGCCAGGCCGCCACCGCACTGAGGTACCCAACAACACCGTGGTGACGAGATAGCACATGTAGAGAAATCCATGCACGGGGCCGCTCCACGCCAGCCGCTGGTCCCCGAAGCCGTAGTGCAGCACCACCGACGTCGTCAGCACCAGCAGCATCACACCAGTGGCATAGGCAGTGATCCGGTACCCGATCAGCCGGGTGCGGATCTGGTCGGCCTTAGTGCCGGTCCTGCTCGGCGAGCCGGGCGAGGTAGGCGTTGTACGCGGCGAGCTCATCGTCGGGGTCGTCCTCCCGGATCGGTGGGTAAGCGGAACGTCGAGGAACCGGCGGGGGCGTGGGACTGCTCAGCACTGCCTCGGCTTCCAGGGTTCCGGCTTCCGGGGATCCCAACTCCGGACCGCGGTGCTGCTCCAGCCACAGGAACCGGGCCCACGCCGCCACCAGCACAACCGCGAACAACGGCCATTGCAGCGCGTAGCCCAGATTCTGCCAATCGCCGGTCGGTGACTGCGCCCGGTCCCATTGCCAACGCCCCAGCCATACGAACACCGCGCAGAACCAGATCACGAGCACGTGTCCGACCCACCACCGCCGGGATAAGGCGAACCGCCACACGCCGCCACGATACGCGCCACCAGGTACGCAGAGTGCTCTGCGTACCTGGAACTCCACAACAGCGCAGTTCGGTGGGCTCTGCGCAGCTCTGCTGTTGAGTTCGGGAGCCGCAGGGTCGTCGCTGCGCGGGGGATGCATCGGGCGCATGGCGGTGACGGATAACGTCGGGGGGTGAGCGCGCGAGGTTCGGCGGTACCCCCCGTGGTCACCGATCCAGGGCAACGCCGCGCACTGGTCATCGAGGTGGTCCTGGTGCTGGCGGTAACGCTGGGGCTGTCCGGCCTGCGTAGCCTGCTGGCGCTACTGGACGCGCTGCTGGCTCCCGGTGCCTTGGCCAACCAGCGTGTGGCGATCAACGCGCCGGTGCGCAGAAACGAGCTGCTGGACCTCGGCTACCAGCTCACCGGGGTATGTCAGCTGCTGGCCTGGGCAGGTCTGGGCGCCTACCTGCTGTGGCGCAGCGGCATCTCGCTGCGCGTTGTGGGCCTGGACCGCGAATCAGCCGGTCGGGACGCGGGGGTTGGCATCGGGCTCGCCGCCCTGATCGGCGGCCCGGGGTTGGGCTTGTACCTGCTGGCCCGCGCGGCCGGGCTCAACCTCACCGTGGCGCCGTCCGCGCTCGCCGACACCTGGTGGCGGATCCCGGTGCTCGTTGCCGCTGCGGTAGCCAATGCGCTGGCCGAGGAACTAGTGGTGGTCGCGTACCTGATCACCCGGCTGCGCCAGCTAGGACAAAGTGGCGTCGGCGCTGCGCTGGCCAGCGCTGCGCTGCGCGGCAGCTACCACCTCTATCAGGGCTTCGGCGGATTCGTCGGAAACCTGGCGATGGGCCTGGTGTTCGGCCGGTTCTGGCAGCGAACCCACCGCCTTTGGCCCCTGGTGATCGCGCACGCGGTGATCGACACCGTAGCCTTCGTCGGCTACGCCGTGCTCCACGGCCACGTCACCTGGCTCCCCTAACCCGCCAACCCGCATTCAGCGGCCTCAGCGGGGCTATTCGAGGCTGGGAGACCCCGCTGAGCCTGCTGAATGCGCCAGGTGGGGAAGTTCAGCGGATGGTGATTTGGCGGCCGCGTAGGCCTCGTAGGGCGCGGCGTTCGGGGTCGGTGAGCGGCGTGGCGTCCAGCGAGTCCAGGGCATCGGCCAGCCGGGACTCGAAGGCTTCCGCGGGCGCTACCCACTCCCGGGCGTGCTGCTCGCGGTCGAGGTCCCAGACCGGCACCAGCACGCCGTGGGCACGAAACGAGCCGGCGAACCGGGAGTCCCCGCCGAGGTCGAGCTCGTTGCGCGCGGCCAGCCGAGCCAGCGCGGCGAGAAGCTGCTCCTCCGGCTCCGGGCGAACCCATCGCAGGTGCGCCTTATCGCCGGCATCGACCCAGTAGGCCGCCTCAACACCGGCTCCGGTCACCGCCTCGGTCGGCATGATCGCGGCGTTGGCTTGCTGCAGCGAGGCCGCCGCCTCGCCAGCCGGGGGTTCGTCGCCGGGGATCCACCAGGCGAAGTCGGGGTGCACTGTGACGTCGAGCGGTGTCTCGGGGGCCAGCAGGTCCTGCAGCCGGACCTGCTCACCGTCGCTGGTGGTGCTGACCGTCGGCAGCACCGAGCCGGGCTCCGCGATCAGCGCCCAGCTCACCGCCCGACCGAGATCCCGGGACAGGTCCGCGGAGCTCTTGAGCACTTGCAAGCCGACCAGCGCCAGGTTATCGGGTCGGACGATCGCAGCAGCCGCTGTCGGCAGCACGGTCGCAAGCGTGACCTCCCGCTCAGCCGGCTGTGCCAGCGGCAGTGGCGCGGTCGCCGATGGCACGAACTCGCGCAGCGCGACGAGCCGGCACTCTGCCGCGAGGCCGGCGAAGGGGCGCAGGACGATAGCGTCCTGCGCTCCTCCGGGAGCGCCGTGGCACGCCTTGTATCTCTTGCCTGAGCCGCAGGGGCAGGCCTGGCGGGGGTTGGTTTGGCCGTCGATGTGCCGGCGGGACTTCGTTTTGGTCACTCGGGCACGCTATCGCGTGTTCGTGAGTGGCAACACGGGCTGTAGCTCGTGTTGCCACTCACAGACGGGTGCCGCCAGGCACCCGCACCACCACCAGGCGGCGCGCGCGGGTCAGCGTGACCGGGCTGAGCAACCGGGTCAGGCGTCGTACCACGACGATCGTGGTGATCGCGACAGCCCCGGCCACCAGGTCAGTTGCGCCGTGCAGCAGTACTCCATCGGCGCGGGCCTGCACCCCACCGCGCAGGTTCCACAGCATGGCTGTACCAGCTAGCACCAGCCCGATCACCCAGATCAGCCACCATCCGATCACCAGGCGAGAGGGGTGCGGTCGATGGTCCGGGTGCTGACCCAGTGTGTTGTGTTCCAGCTCGGCGAGCGCGGCGCCCGGCACCACCAGGTTCAGTCCTGGTACCAGGGCTCCGACTACCAACTGCCAGCCCGGCCGGGCCGGTCTCACCGCAGCGGCCCTGGCTGCGGTCGCGTAGGCCTGCACCAGCCAACCCAGCGTGACCGCACCGGCTAACGCAGCGGACAGCAGCGATACGACACCGCCGGTGACCACCAGCACATCGCTGGCATGCAGCGGCCCAGCGGGCACCGCATCGCTGCGGCTGGCCAGCAGTAGCGCGTAACGCCACGCCTCTGCCCCCGCGGTGACCAGCGCCAGCATGGCGGTCAGCCCGAGCAGCGGGACCGCCACCGCGGCCAGTGTGCGCATCTGCTCATCCGCCGGAGTGGTCGCCACCGCCGCCACCGCAGTTACAGAACCCGCGGCGCCACGTTCGAGTCGGCCACCATGGGACGACCCGCAGCGGCCCAGGCACGCATCCCGCCCTCGACATTCACCGCGTCCCAACCTGCCTGCTTGAGGTAGGCCGTGACCCGCGCCGACCGCCCACCCGAGCGGCACACCACGTGCACCGGGCGATCAGGAAACACGGTGGCCAACTCGTCGAGCCGCTGCGCCACCTGTCCCATCGGGACGTGCACCGCCACCGGCGCGTGCCCGGCAGCCCACTCGTCGTTTTCACGGACGTCGAGCAGCACCGCGCTACCGGGCAGGTCGGCCACCGTAATGGCCGGAACCGGGGTGGTCATGGCGCCATGGTGCCATAGAGCAACTAAGGGAGCAGTCAGCCGGTGAGCTCCAGCACCGTCAGGGTTCCGCTGTCGAGGTTGCTCACAAAGGCCTGCCGGCCGTTGGGCAGCACCGCGATGCTGGTCGGGTTGACCCCGGTCGGGATGGTCGCGGTGACCTGGTTGGTCCGGGCGTTGACCACCGTGACGCTGTTGCTGCCTTCATTGACCACGTAGGCGAACCGTCCGTCCGGAGCCCAGGCGATGTCTTGCGGATGCTGCCCGACCGGAATGGTCGCCAGCACCTTGTTGGTGTTGGTGTCGATCACCGACATGGTGCCGCCGTCGTAGTTGACGTTGGCGACCAGCGGCAGGCTGGGGTGTACGGAGATGCTGTGTGGGCTCGCTCCGACCGGGATGGTCGCCAGTACCTCAAGGGTGGTGGTATCGATCACCGAGACCACGTTGGACTCGTGGTTGGCCGTGTAGGCGCGGGTGCCGTCGCGGGAGAACGCAACCCAGTGCGGGTTCGGCGCGACCTTGACCTCGGCGATCACAGTGTTGGTGTCAGTACCGATCACCGACACCGACGCGGTGTCGTGGTTAGGAACATAAATCCGTTTGCCGTCCCGGCTCACCGCGGCGAGATAGGGACGCGCCGGCTGCGGAATCGTCGCAACCACGGTGTTCGACGCGGTATCGAGCACGTCGATCGAATGGATGGTCCGCTGCTCGTTGAAGATGCTGACGTAGAGCGTCCGGCCATCCGGCGCGAAGGCCAGGAACTGCGGCGGACCCGCTGGGATGGGGATGGTCGCGGTTACCTGGTTGACCGCCGTGTCCACCACGGTGACGACTTGCGCTTTGCCGTTCGCGATGTAGGCGTGCCGACCGTTCGGGGAGACCGCCACGAAGGCAGGAGTCTTTCCAACCTGGATGATCCCGCCGAGCGCGGGTATCGCGACCTCCGGTCCAACGTCGGCCGCGGTGTTGGGGTTCAGCTGAGGCGTGGTGTCCGCGCCCTGCGGTGGGGCGGCCAGGACCCGGCTCATCGAGACCGAAACTCCGAGGACGGCCACCCCGGCCAATACTCCGGCAGAGATCAGTACCCTGCGTCGGAAAACCCGGTTCATCGGCGCGGCTGGCACCAATTCCGGCGGCTTAGCGGTGAGTTCAGGCGGGGAGCTACTAGCCGAGCCGAATGGGATGCTGTAAGGAGTCGCGGCGGCCATCCGGCGCAGTGGCGGTCCGGGCTGCGACGGGATGTCATCGACCGGCGATGCCAGGGACCGCTCAGCAAAGGCCCCAGTCAGCGCGCGCACCTCCATCTCGGCGTACTTCGCGGGGTCGGCGACGTCGTTCTTGCTGAGCACGGTGGCGAGGTATCCGAGCGCAAACGCTATCGGCACCGAGACCAGCGCCGGGTTCTTCAGCGGGAAGA
>JAVXWL010000216.1:0-15158 GCA_032230565.1 Pseudonocardiales bacterium
TGCGTACCTCGCTCATCCGGGTCAGGATCTTCTTCGACTCGTCAAAGCCGATCACCGCGACTGCGTCTGGGTTGAACTGCCGGACGTCGTCGATCTCGGTGTTATACGACGTCGCGTTCGGATCGTAGATGATCTTCTGTATCTGATTCTGCGGGATGCCGGCGGCACGCAGGTTCTGCACCGTGTTGTCGGCCAGGCCGCTGCCGTAGGGATCGTTGCGAGCCAGGATGGAGATCCGTTGCGCACCGTCGGTGGCCATCAGCGCCGCCAAGGCCTGGGCCTGCAGCCGGTCGGGCGGGGCGGTCCGGAAGTACAGACCCCTGTCCGGCCAGCAGGTGAATTCGTCAGAGGTGTTAGCCGGCGAGAACTCGACCACTCCCGCACCGGTGATCTTGTCGATGACGAGTTTGGTGACTCCCGAGGCGGCCGCACCGATGATCACTTGCGCGCCTTGGCCGAGTTCCCGGTCCACGGTCTGGTTGGCCGTGTCCGTCTTGTCGTCACCGGAGTCGCCCCGGATGTCGACGACCGGGTTGCCCAGCACCCCACCGGCTGCGTTGATCTCCTTGACCGCCATATCGACGGCCGCGACCTCGGGGGGGCCTAGGAAGCTCAAGCTGCCCGTCTCCGGTAGCAGCGTGCCGATCTTCAGCGGCGCGGTGCTCGGCTGCCCGCTGGCTTTGACCTGCACAGCGTCACGCGGATCACACTGCTTGGCGGGCGGACCAACGGTGGCTGGTCCCCGGGCCGTCGTGGTGTTGCCACCGCCGCAGCCGCCTATCACGACCGACAGGGCCCCGAGAAGTGCCGCCGCGCGGACAACGGTGCGGTATGCCATGGGTGTCTCCTCAGAACACACGCCTGCGACGGGCAGCCGTGGCCAGCGTCTCGCGATTCGATCGTCAGACCGTAGTGCTGCCGGTACAAGGGGGGTACGGCCGGTCGGTTGTCGTGACGAAGATGTGATCGATACCCACGACCGTGATGCTGCGAACGCTCGGTCCGCAGGCGCTGCTAGCATCCGGTTGCTCGACGCTGAGCGATGTGTGCTGGCCGGGGTGGCGGAATGGCATACGCGGACGCCTCAAAAGCGTCTGTCCCTAGGGGCATGCGGGTTCGAATCCCGCTCCCGGCACAGTGATACGCCGGCAACCGCTGGACCTGCATCAGGTGGATGACAATTCTTGCCTGACTTGTGCGGTTGCGAACGTTTTGTACGTGTTAGGGGTCACCGATACTCCGGACCCGCAGTGGGTTGATCGCGAGGTCGGTCGGGAGCCCGGCAGCGCAGCGCAGCGCGTCCGAGCCAGGCGTTTCCTGCTTGAGCAGGGTTTGTCCCTGCACATGGTCTGTGCCTACCAGCCTGAGCAGTTCCTGCAGGAGGGCCTCGACTACCTCCGGCACTATTACCGCGACGAGTGGGACTCCTCGTGGGACGAGCACTGGACACCGCATCGTCTGGAGTGGCACCAGGGCGAGTGTCTGGCAATGCAAGAGTTAGGCACCTTCGGTGCCAGGATGCTGGTCGAGTACCGGCAGCCCACGCTGCCCGATATCAGCCGCGCACTGGACCGTGGCTGCGTTGTGTGGCTTTCGGTCGACAACGACTGGGGCGAGGTCGACTGTCACGCGGTCCTGGTCTACGCCCAGCGGGGCAACGTGTTCGACGTCTACTCGCCCGAGGTCGCAGATAACGGTCTGCAGCAGTACCGCCGGCGGGAACTGGACAGGGTGTGGCTGCGGAGTGAGGGGATGACCGCGGTGTGGCGCCCTGCGCCAGGAGACAAGTAGTGGAAGAGCTGAGCCAGCCCAGGCGTTGAAACGCGTGGAGGTGTTCGAAGCCAGTGGCCGAAAACTGTATCGAATGCGGTGACGAGCTACTCGAAGAACGGGCCCAGCTCGCGTACCGGTACTGCACGAAGGCGCAATGCCAGACTGTGCACTACCGCGGGGTGGCGATCACCGCTGTCGGGGTCAACAAAAGCGCCGACAACTTCATCGTCGCTGATGAGGCCGAGATCCGGCGGCGCGGCGAAGCGGGGGAACTCGCGAAGAAGGACGCCGCCCTGGGGCTGGACTACCGCGACCGTCGCGCTGTAGCCGCCGCGCCCGTCCCGGCCACCCGCGCCGTCCAGATCCCCGAACCGAGGACCGCACCGCCTCGCCGACCGTGGGACGCTGAGCAGGAGAAGGTCGTCCGGCTCTATCACGACATGGGGTTGAACCCACGGCAGATCGCGGACCGGGCCCGGAAGAACACTCCGCGACTGCACATCACCGAACGGCTGGCCACTCAGATCATGTCCGCCCCACCCCGAGCTAGCAGGCCGCGCTGATTCGATGCCAGGGTTGGTGGGTAAACCAGGCCAAGAGCTCTTCGACATCTGAGGGGAGACAGCACCCGAGAGGGGACATCGATGGTGACCCAAGGCCAGGCGGATCAGTACCGTAGCCAGGCGGGCGCAACGGCGGTGGAGCGACTCGAGCAGGAGTTAGCGGCCCTGCACAGCCGCCGCAGAGAACTCACTGAAGGGCTGGACAACCGGGATACGGTCGGTGACCGCGCGGACGCCGCCGCGGCCCTCGAGCTGTCCGAGGACCTGTCGTGGGTGGACGAGCGGATCGCTCAGGTGACCGAGCAGATCGGACAGCTGCGGGACGGGATCACTGCCGAGGGCGACGACGAGCTGGCGGACGGGACGGTTGTGACACTCCGATTCGCCGATGGAACGACCAGGTCGATGCGGGCGGTCGCGATCACTGAGGAGATCATGGACGGTGAAGAGTTCACTGCCATGACACTCGGTAGTCCGCTGGCCCGTGCCCTGGTCGGTAGCAGCGCAGGCGACACGATCACCTACCAGTCGCCGTCGGGAGAGGTCCGCGCCGAAGTAATCGCGATCGAGACGCCCGCCGGCCCGAGATGATCCAGGAGCAGGAGACGATCATGCCGAAGGACGAGTACGCGGAGCAGCCCTCAGCACCCGATCTCGCCGCCGTACTGGATGAGACGCCGGAATACATCATGGTCGGGGCCGATGCAGGCGACCTGCACGACGCCGGGTACGTGCCGCCGGATCGGCCGTACGTGCTCAATGACGACCAGGTCACCGCACGCGGTATGTGGGAGGGCGAGACGCTGGATCAGCGACTGGCTCAGGAGCTACCCGACACCACCTTGCCGTCCGATGCCGAGAGTGATCGCGCGGGTCGGTTAGCAACGGATGACTACGCGCCGGACACCTGGAGCGCGACGTCGCTGGATGCGGTGGACGTGGGAATCTCCGGAGGCGCAGCCACGGCCGAGGAGGCTGCCGTCCACGTGCTGCCCGCGGAAGAGATGGGCGAGGCGCCCGGCAACCTCGCCGATGAGCTTGATGACGACGACCTTCCCGACGACGCCCTCGGAGTCGACGACCGAGCCCCGGAGAACGTGGAGCAGCGACCTGAGGAGGACGTCCGGGTTGGGCGCACCTCCACCGGCGACGACCTCGGCACTTAACGGCGTCCAGGGCGCTGGCCGCCCTGGAATATCGAGATGGTCACCACAGTTGAGCCTATTTGACTCAATCTTCTCGCCATGGGGTGTGACTATTTTGACCAAAACTGTGCAGTTGCCGGTGCTCCCGCTCACCGACGTGGTGGTGTTGCCGGGGATGGTGGTTCCAGTGCGGCTGGCGGACGCCGAGATCAGGGCCGCAATTGAGGCGGCGCGGGCCGCAACCACTGCGGATCCGGGCGTCGAGGCGCAGGTTCTGCTCGTTCCCCGGCTTGAGGGCAGGTACGCCTCGGTGGGTGCGTGGGGCGTGGTGGAACAGATCGGCCGGCTGCCAGGTGGAGAGCAGGCGGCAGTGGTGCGGGCGACGGCCCGGGTCCGGATCGGAACCGGCACGACGGGTCCGGGGGCGGCGTTGTGGGTGGAGGCCACTGTCCTGGATGAGACGGCGGTCGACGACCGGGCGAAGGAGCTGGCCCAGGAGTATCGGACTTTGATGATCAGCTTGCTGCAGCGACGCGGTGCCTGGCAAATGATCGACTCGGTGCAGCAGATTGACGAGCCTGGAGCGCTTGCCGACCTCGCCGGGTATGCCTCTTATCTGACCAAGGAACAGAAGCTCTGGCTGCTGGAGACCCCGAATGTGGCGGAGCGACTGGGCAAGCTGCTCGGGTGGGGTCAGGAGCACCTCGCCGAGCTCGACGTCGCGGAGACGATCAACAAGGACGTCAAGGACGGCATGGAGCGCCAGCAGCGGGAGTTCCTGCTGCGCCAGCAGCTCGCCGCGATCCGCAAGGAGCTCGCTGAGCTCGACGGCAAGCCCGACTCTGAGGAGGCGGACTACCGGGCCAGGGTGGAAGCCGCGGCGCTGCCCGAGCACGTACACAAGGCAGCGTTGACCGAGGTCGACAAGCTGGAGCGGACCGCCGAGGCGTCACCTGAGGTCGGTTGGATCCGCACCTGGCTGGACACCGTGCTGGAGATGCCGTGGAACGCTCGCACCAACGACACCTTCGACATCGCCGGTGCCCGCGAGGTGCTCGATACCGACCACTTCGGGCTGGACGAGGTCAAGGACCGCATTATCGAACACCTGGCGGTGCGCCGCAGGCGTGCCGACCGCAACCTGGGAGTTGTGGGTGGCCGGCGCAGCGGGGCGGTGCTCGCACTGGTGGGGCCGCCTGGGGTCGGCAAGACCTCGCTCGGTGAATCGGTGGCCAGAGCGATGGGACGCAAGTTCGTCCGCGTCTCCCTGGGCGGCGTGCGCGACGAGGCGGAGATCAGGGGGCACCGCCGGACCTATGTCGGGGCGCTGCCGGGTCGGATCGTGCGGGCGCTGTCCGAGGCGGGCTCGATGAACCCGGTGGTGCTGCTCGACGAGGTGGACAAGCTCGGCTCGGACTACCGCGGCGACCCGACAGCGGCACTGCTCGAAGTGCTCGACCCGGCGCAGAACCACACGTTCCGCGATCACTATCTCGAAGTCGAGCTCGACTTGTCCGACGTGATGTTCCTGGCGACGGCTAACGTGCTTGATTCGATTCCCGCGCCGCTGCTCGACCGGATGGAGCTGGTCACGCTCGACGGGTACACCGAGGACGAGAAAGTCGCGATCGCTCGCGACCATCTGCTGCCTCGCCAGCTCGACCGGGCCGGACTGAGCCCGGAGGAGTTGCTCGTCGAGGACGCCGTGCTGCGCCGGATCGCCGGCGAGTACACCCGCGAAGCCGGGGTGCGGCAGCTGGAGCGTTCAATCGCGCGGATCCTGCGCAAAGTGACCACCCGGCTGGCGTTGAACCAGCAGCCGCTTCCAGTCCATATCGGACCAGGTGACTTGCGGGACTACCTTGGTCAGCCGAAACACACACCCGAGTCCGCGGAGCGGACGGCCGTGCCGGGCGTGGCTACCGGGCTCGCGGTGACCGGCGCGGGCGGCGATGTGTTGTTCGTTGAGGCTGCGCTGGCGGACAAGGAGACTGGATCGACGGACGTCACTCTCACCGGGCAACTCGGCGACGTGATGAAGGAGTCTGCGCAGATCGCGCTGTCCTACCTTCGCTCGCACGGGGCGGAGTTGAAGTTGCCAGTTGGCGACCTGGCCGAGCGGGGTGTGCACGTGCACGTTCCAGCCGGGGCGGTACCCAAGGATGGACCTAGCGCTGGGATCACGATGACCACCGCGCTGGCCTCTTTGCTGTCGGGACGGCCGGTTCGCGCTGACGTGGCGATGACTGGTGAGGTATCGCTGACCGGACGAGTACTGCCGATCGGCGGCGTGAAGCAGAAGTTACTCGCCGCGCATCGGGCTGGGATCACCACGGTGCTGCTGCCCCGACGCAACGAACCCGACCTCGACGAGGTACCGGAGTCGGTACGCCAGGAGCTCACCGTGCAGCTGGTCGGCGACGTCCGGGAGGTGCTCGAACTCGCCCTCGAATCGACCACTCCCGCCGCAGCCGCCGCGTGACAGATCCCGCCTCAGCGCTTGCCTAGGCCTGCCCGACGAGTTCGGCGCAGGCTCTGGCGAGTGCTGAAGGTAGCTTTGAGGGATGGACGAGAACAGGGCCCGACGGGTCGCCGATGCGCTGCGCGATCGCGGGATCGACGCACATCTGGCGAGGGTGGGTGTGTACCAGAGCGGGGTACGCGTGTCGCTGCCCGACGGGCGGGAGGCGATGTGGGACTCCGACGGGACCGCAAGCCTCGAGGCCCAAGTGATGCGTGACGGCGTTCTCGTTGGTTTCGTCCCCGTAATCGAAGGCTCCGAGAACTTCGACGAGTCTCAGGTGGTCGACGTCATCGCCAGAACCGACTACGAGCAGCCGATCGCGCGCCAGCATCGCACCGCACCGCCGCCCGCTCCTGCGCTGCCGCCTGAAGGCGGCTTGTTCCGGCGTTTTCTCGACGGTTTCCGGTATCGATAGCAGCCGATGAAGAACCGGTGCTGCGCCGGGGCGGATCGTGCGGTTTGCTGTCGCGTCGACCGAGGTATACCGATGCCGTGATGGACCGCGCGAGCCCGATCCTCGGAAGGACCTGCACATGCCAGCATCCATACCCATCAGCGACTGCGGCGCGCTCTGGAGGATGTCGACTTCCCGGCAGAGAAGGATCGGCTGGTAGACCAGGCCCTGGAAAACGATGCTGATGACCAGACTGTCCGGGCGCTCCGGGCGATCCCGCCCGTCGAGTACAGGAGCCTGTCGGAAGTGCTGTCCTCGGTCTCGCTGGACGACGAGAAGGACGTGGTGCCGCCCGGCCAGCAGGCGCAGGCACGGCGCACGCACACCAAGCCCGGGCTGGCGCAGAGCGCCAAGGACCTGTCCTCGATCAATCCGATCGTCGACGAGCTGGGTACGAACCGCGGAAGCTGACGGGCAGTCGGTCCGGCGCTTGCGCCCATGCGCGTACGCGATGTGAGGAGGCGTGACATGCGTTATCGGCAGTTGGGTGAATCCGGTCTCACGGTGTCGGTGATAGGTCTCGGAGGCAACAACTTCGGTGGTCGCATCGGTCTGGAGGAGACGCGTAGCGTCGTCGATGCTGCCCTCGACTGTGGCGTGACGCTCATCGACACCGCCGACATTTACGGCAATCGCGGCGGATCAGAGGAGCTCCTGGGCCAGGTGCTGGCGGGCCGGCGAGAGCACGTCGTGCTGGCGACGAAGTTCGGGATGGACATGGGGGACGGGACAGTTGCGCGGGGATCGCGCAGCTACATACGACGCGCGGTGGAGGCGAGCCTTCGCCGTTTGCAGACCGACTATATCGATCTCTACCAGTACCATGCGCCTGATGGCGTCACTCCGCTGGCGGAGACGCTGGTGGCGCTCGATGATCTCATCACGGCGGGTAAAGTCCGTTACACCGGCTCGTCGAATTTCGCCGGATGGCAGATAGCTGATGCTGATTGGATCGCTCGGACCCAACATCAGGCTCGGTTCGTTTCGGCGCAGAATCACTACAACCTCCTGCAACGTGACGCGGAACAGGAAGTTATCCCGTCGTGTGTGAATCACGGAGTTGGCGTGTTGCCGTATTTCCCCCTGGCGAATGGTCTGCTCACCGGCAAGTACCGTCGGGGACAGGCTATACCTCGTGGGACACGCTTGGCCGGGCGTGAGTCCGAGCTGACCGACGACGTGTTCGACAAGCTCGAAGCGTTGGAGCGGTTTGGTGCGCAGCGCGGTCGCTCGCTGCTTGACGTTGCAATCGCCGGATTAGCGGCCATGCCGGGGATTGCCTCGGTCATCGCGGGCGCGACGAAACCTGAACAAGTGCGAGCCAATGCTGCCGCCGGTACGTGGAAACTGTCGCCGGACGAGCTCGACAAGCTTCGGTCGGCACTGAGCTGAACCTAGCGCTGCGTTGACCGCCCCGACCTGGATTCCGGTCGCCAGACGGCAGCACCGCCCGTCCTACGCGCGGGCGGGATGGATGCTGCGTAATCCATAGCGACCCGTTGACATGGTTGCTTAGCTATGCCTAACCTCATGACGCGACGAGTGAGGCGAGGCTAACATGCTACTCAGAGTGGTGATCGGGCTCCGCGGAGGTGCAGTTCTCCTGGTTTCCGCTACGGTCCTGATGGCTGGCTGTAGCGAGCCAGTCCAACCGGCCCCTTCGGCGACCGAGGTGAAGATCGCTCTGTCAGACTCCGGCTGCGAGCCCCAACCGGCAAGCGTGCCTGCGGGTCCGGTGACGTTCACGATCGCTAACTCCCGATCACGCTTCGTGACCGAGGTGGAGTTGCTGCGCGACAATAGGATCCTCGGCGAGAAGGAGAATCTCACGCCCGGTATGTCCGGCAGTTTCTCGCTGCGCCTCGACGATGGCGGCGCCTACCGCATTCACTGCGCCGGCGGCGCGACGAACAGCTGGCCCTTCACCGTCACGGGTGGCTCAAGCCAGTCGGGTACCGCCCCCGGAAGCGCCGCGCTGCTCGCCGCCACGCAGGGCTATCACGATTACGTCGTCGCCGAGGTAGACCAGTTGGTGCCCACTACCAAGCAGTTCACTGACGCAGTACGCGCGGGCGACATGGAGAAGGCCAAGCAGCTGTTTCCGCTGGCGCGCCTGCACTACGAGAGCGTCGAGCCGGTGGCCGAAAGCTTCGGGGACCTCGACCCGAGCATCGATGCCCGCATCGACGACGTGGACAACCCCGTTGACTGGACCGGCTTCCACCGCATCGAGAAGGCGATGTGGCAGGACAAGGCGCTCGATGGGATGAGTGCCATGGCCGACAAGCTCGATGCTGACGTGGTCACGCTCAAGTCGAAGGTGGCTGGCGAAATGTACCAGACCGCGCAGCTGGCCAACGGCGCCGTCGAGCTGCTCAATGAGGTCTCGACAACGAAGGTGACGGGGGAGGAGGACCGGTACTCGCACACCGACCTGTGGGACTTCGCGGCCAACGTCGACGGCGCACGTAAGTGTTTTGAGCTGCTCAAGCCCGCGCTGGCGGCCAAGGACCCAGATCTCGCCCAACGGGTGGAGGCACACTTCACCGACGTGGCTGACAAGCTGTCGAAGCACCGGCAGGGTGATGGCTACGTCGACTACAGCACAGTTCCCGAAGACCAGCGGCGCGAGCTCGCCGACGCAGTGAACGCGCTGGCGGAGCCGTTATCTAGGGTCGCGGGGTTGGTGGTCTGACATGGCGCCCACCTCCACTGGCCCAACTGGCAGCGGTGCGGTGTCGCGGCGTCGCCTGCTGGGCGGTGTTGCCGGGCTCGGGATTCTCGGCGCATCCGGTGCCGCGCTCACCAGCTGCGCGCACGACACTGACACCGCTCCTACCGCCCAGCAGGCTGTAGCGTTCTACGGCAGTCACCAGGCTGGAATCACCACTGACGTGCAGGATCGGCTGGCTTTCGCTGCTTTCGACGTCACGGCCACCCGTCGCGAGGACCTGGTGGACATGCTCAAGACGTGGACGGCCGCGGCGGAGGCGATGAGCCGGGGGGTCCTGGTTCCCGGCGACTCGCACGCCGGCGCGGTTCCCCCGGCGGACACTGGGGAGGCGGTCGGGCTGTCACCTGCGCGCCTCACTGTCACCATCGGGTTCGGCCCAAGCCTGTTCGACGGACGTTTCGGGCTGGCGCCCCGCCGCCCGGCGACGTTCGCCGCGCTGCCGGCACTGCCCGGTGAGACCCTCGACCCGGCGTGCAGCGGAGGTGACATCGCCATCCAGGCCTGCGCAGACGACCCGCAGGTTGCCTTCCACGCAGTGCGCAACCTCGCCCGGATGGGACGCGGCGCAGTGGTCACCCGGTGGACGCAGCTCGGCTTCGGTCGCACCTCCGTCACCGGCACGACACAGCAGACGCCCCGCAACCTGATGGGATTCAAGGACGGGACCCGCAACATCCGCAGTGACGACTCGGCGGCTCTGACCAAGCACGTGTGGGTCGGCGCTGAGGCGGGGCAGGAGTGGATGCGCGGCGGGACCTACCTGGTGGCGCGCCGCATCCGGATGTTCATCGAGACCTGGGACCGCGACGTGCTCAGCGATCAGGAGGCGGTGTTCGGCCGCGCGAAGTACACCGGCGCCCCGCTCACCGGCAAAGCCGAGTTCGACGCCCCCGACTTTGCGGGCCGCACCACGGATGGTGAGCGGGCTATCCCGGACAACGCGCACATCCGGCTAGCAGCGTTTGAGGCCAACGATGGCATGCGGATCCTGCGCCGCGGGTACTCCTTCACCGATGGCATCGACACGCGGACGGGCACGCTGGATGCGGGCCTGTTCTTCATCAGCTTCCAGAAGGACCCTGCACAGTTCGTCACGTTGCAGCGCAAACTCGGGAAACACGATGCGCTCAACGAGTACATCCGCCATGTGGGTTCCGCGCTGTTCGCTTGCCCGCAGGGCGTCGCGAATGCGTCGGGGTACTGGGGACGCGCGCTGTTCGAGAGCTGACTGGCCCGCTGCCGACCACTCACACGCTGCACCCAGGCCATTCTCAGGTTGCAGCGGTGTAATCAAGGGAGAAGAACTGGTCGGCGGAGAGGAGCGGCCGTGAGCGAGGTCGATCGTCCGGGCGGTTACTGGCCCCCGCAGGTTCCTCGGCCCCCGAGAAGGCACCCGCTGCGCCTGGTGGTTGCCCTGCTCGTCGCCGCGATGCTGTCTGCGGTGGCGCTGGGCGTAGGCCGGGCCGCCTGGCAGGCAGCTTTCACTTTCCCGCTGGTGCCGTCGCTGCGGACGCCATCATCAGGCTTGCCACCGTCGGGACCATCGACCGTCTCGCCGCCAGCGCGCTCGTCCGGTGGGTCGGCGGATCCCTCGGCGTTGGTGGCAATGGTCGCTCCGGGGCTAGTGGACATCAATACCCAGCTGGGCTACCAGAACGGCGAGGGCGCCGGTACCGGTATCGTGCTCACCCCCTCCGGCGAGGTGCTGACCAACAACCACGTGATCAACGGAGCTACCAGCATCACGGTGATCGACATCGGCAACGGCCAAACCTACGCTGCCACGGTGGTGGGCTACGACCGCAATCATGATGTCGCGGTGCTCCAGATGCAGGGTGCCTCTGGGCTGCAGACCGCCTCCATCGGGGACTCCAACGCGGTCGCGGTCGGGGACGAGATCGCGGCGATCGGAAATGCCGGTGGCGTCGGCGGTACCCCGAGTATCGCGGCGGGAACAGTATCCGCCCTTGATCAAGCCATCACCGTGAGCGACGACACAACCGGGAGCAGTGAGCAGCTCGAAGGGCTGATCCAAGTCGCAGCCGACGTGGCGCCCGGTGACTCAGGGGGCCCGTTGGTCAACACCGCGGGACAGGTCGTCGGTGTCGATACCGCGGGTGCCGCGGGCCCTCGGCTCGAATCCACGACTAGCCAGGGAATGGCGATCCCGATCAACGACGCGATCGCGATCAGCAAGCAGATCGATAGCGGTACCAGCTCCGCGAACGTCCATATCGGACCGACCGGCGTTCTCGGCATCATGGTCCGGGAGCCGGCTGTTCATGCAGGGCACGGTGGAGCGCGAAGCTGGTACGGCTCTACTGGTCCTGGCGTCCTCGTCGCGGGGGTCACTTCAGGCTCGCCGGGTGAGCAATCCGGGCTGGCAGCCGGGGACGTCATCGTGTCGTTGGACGGCGCAACGGTCGATTCGCCCACGACGCTCACCAGCTTGCTGACCACCCATCATCCCGGAGACGTGGTGCGCGTGGCGTGGGCGGACCAGTCCGGCCAGCAGCAGAATGCAGCGGTGCGCCTCGCGGCCGGCCCACCAAACTGACCGTTTTCACTCACCCGATGCTTACTGCAGCACACTGGGGACTCCAGTACCGTGAAAGTCGGAGGTGACCTGGGTGTCCTCCCCACCGAACCTGCTCACGTCTCGCTTCGGGGACGGCCTAGCGGCCAATCCAGACCTAGACGCGGCGGCGGAGTCCGCCGTCACGCAGGCGCTGGCCCCGCTGCACGGGCAGCGCCCTGACTTGCTGTGCGTGTTCGTCTGCGGTGACGGTCCAGCGATGGTGGAGCTGGCGGGCACCCGCGCCATGGCGTTGGCCGGGGCACGCACGACTCTGGGTAGTAGCGCTGGTGGTGTGATCGGCGCCGGTCGGGGGGTGGAGGGCGTGCCCGCGGTGAGTGTGTTCGCGGCATGCCTGCCGGGGGTCAGGTGCACTCCGCTGCACCTCGAACTGGTGCGCACCCCTGACGGTGCGGCTGTCACCGGGATGCCAGACCGGCGCGATGACGACGCCGTTGCGGTGCTGCTCGCTGATCCTTACACGTTCCCGGTCGCGGACTTCGTGCAGCGCTCCCACCACGACCTCAACGGTCTGCCGTTGATCGGTGGCGTCGCCAGCGGTTCTCGCGGTGGCGAATCCGCACGGCTGTTCCTTGACGGGCACAGCGTGCCGGCCGGCGCGGTGGGGGTGGTGCTCGGCGGTCCTGTCGCGGCCCGCATGGTGGTGAGCCAGGGCTGTCGTCCTTTCGGACCTCCAATGATCGTCACCAAGGCCGAGGGCAACGTGCTGCTGGAGCTGGCCGGTATGCCAGCCCTGGCCAAGCTCGAGCAGATCGTCGGTGGACTGCCAGCGCAGGATCGGCCGGCCACTGTGCGCGGCTTGCAGATCGGCCTCGCGATGGATGAGTATGCCGAGGAGCACGAACGAGGCGATTTCCTGATCCGCAGCGTCGTGGGTGCCGACCCGCGGAGGGGAGCGATCGCCATCGGCGAGGTCGTGGACGTAGGTCGGACCGTCCGCTTCCAGGTGCGTGACGCGTCTGCCGCCGACGAGGACCTCAAAGAGCTGTTCACCCGATTTCGCGCGGAGGCCGGTCCGGTGGGCGGTGCGCTGCTGTTCTCCTGCAACGGCCGTGGCCGCACCATGTTCCCCAGCGCCGATCACGACGTGCTGGCGGTGCGTGCCGGCCTCGACACCACCGGTGTGGCCGGGTTCTTCGCAGCTGGAGAAATCGGCCCGGTCGCAGGCCGGAACTACCTGCACGGATTCACCGCGTCAATCCTGGTGTTTGGCGCCGCCGAGGCGTGACCGGCCGCAGCGCGCCGAACGGCCAGTGCGCCGGCGCGGTACTCGGTGCGTGCGGCGACACTGATGTCGGCTTGGTCGGTGAACAGGCCGTCGAGGCCAGCGTGAAGATAGGTGACCTGTTCGTCGATCGCCCGCCCATACTCAATGCCCGCGGCTGAGGTTTGGTAGTCGACCGGCAAGAAATTGTTTTCGGCACGGAATGTGTAGGGATGCACGACCAGGCCCGCATCATGCGCATCATCAACCAACGCGGTGGGGTAGCCCAGCGTGCCGTCGGCCGTGCGGGGAATGACCTGCAACTTGTCCGGCCCGATGCCCTGGGCGTAGCTCGCGACGCCGCGCAGGCCCGCTGCGGTGGACAAGTCGGCGTAGCTCAGTCCGCATCCGGCTGCCACGGTGTCGAACGGCGCACCGGACGTTGCCAGTAGCTGAACTGCCTTCGTCCGCAGTCCGGCCGCACGCAACTGCTTGAGGCTGGTCACTTCGAAGGACTGCACGAACACCGGGGCGTCCGGCTGATTGAGGCGATTGCGCCGCAGGCACTCTAACAAGCGGGGCTCCAACGCGAGCCCGGCGTCGCGAAAGAACGTGGGGTGCTTGGTTTCCGGGTAAATCCCCAGGCTCCGGCGCAGCTCCTTGGACAGCCGGGCGCGAAGGTCCAGCACTTCCTGGAACGTAGGAATCTCGTACCGTCCGTTGAATAGGGTGACCTGCTGGCGGATCAGCGGCAACCGCTCCACCGCGCGCAGCGCTTTGAGCTCGGCAAGGGTGAAATCCTCGGTGAACCAGCCCGTGACGGCGACGCCGTCGAGCATCTTGGTGGTCTTTCGCATGGCGAACTCGGGGTGGCTGGCGATGTCGGTGGTGCCGCCGATCTCGGGCTCGTGCCGGCAGACCAGCACACCGTCGCTGGTCACCACCAGGTCGGGTTCCATGAAATCCGCGCCCAGCCGTGCGGCGAGCTCGTAGGACGCCAACGTGTGTTCCGGCCGGTAGCCGGCGGCGCCCCGATGACCGATGACGATCGAGCGCCGGGTGAGCATCACGCCCCCATGTACTGGTGCGGTCACTTAATGTCATCGCACCATGACAAAATGACGACGAGACTGCTTGCTGCCCTACGCTCAGTGTCGAGTACGCGAACTGCTGACGTCAGCTCGTGATGTCCTTGGTGGCGAACCGCCACCACGCCGCCAGCCCGAACACCGTGGCGTAGGCCAGGCCGGAGAACGCTCCGCTGGCCAGCTGCGTCCAGTCAATGGGGGAAGCCAGCAGATCAGCCCACGCCGAGTTGAACCGGGTGGGCAGGTAGTCCCGCAGATCGCCGAGCGCGTTGATAGTTTCCAATATCTGGGACAGGATCGACACCATCACCGCGCCGCCAACGGCGCCGAGCGGCGCGTCGGTGCTCACCGATAGCAGCAGCGCCAGCCCAGCGACCCAGGCCAGTTGCAGCGCCAGGTAGGCGGGAACCAGTGCCAGCCGGCCCGCGGCGGGCAGAAAAGCCAGCGACTGGCCGGTCGGGGAGACCAGGTCACCTGCCCCGTAAGCGACCACTCCAACCGCCATCGCCACCGCCGGTAGTAGTACGAGGGCACACACCGAGAGCAGCGCGGCTACTACCGCCTTCTGCCGTAGCAGGCGCCCCCGGGGCACCGGTGCCGCCAGCAGGTAGCGCAGGCTCGACCAGGACGCCTCGCTGGCCACCGTGTCGCCGAAGAACAGCGCCACCACCACAACGAGCAGGAAGCTTACTGTCGAGAACAGGGTGAACATCACGAAGTTGAGCCCGCTGGCGGTGGCGAGATCGGCCAGCGTGGCGCCACCCGCGCGGTTGCGGTCGTCGCGCCCAATCCGAAACGCCAGCCACAGCAGAAACGGCAGCAACACGAGGAGTCCTAACGCGAGCACGGTGCGCCTGCGTCGCAGTTGACGGACCAGTTCGACCCGCAGCGGTAACGTCGTCGTGGTTCGGTAACCGGGCGCCGCTCCATGAGTACTCATTCGATGGCCTCCTGCCCCACCAGCTGCAGGAATGCTTCCTCCAGCTGATAGCGCGCGGCCATCCCTTCGACCCCGATCCCGGCCGCGGCGACGATCTCAGCAACGCTGCCGGCGGCCACCAGCCGACCCCGGTGCAT
>JAVXWL010000230.1:0-7614 GCA_032230565.1 Pseudonocardiales bacterium
AACACCAACGTCTCCTGCAGGACCGCCGAGACGTTGCGGCGCAGCGTGGCCAGTGGCAGGTCACGCAGGTTGCACCCGTCGAGGCTGATCCGCCCAGCGCTGGGATCATAGAATCGCAGCATCAGCTTGCTCAGCGTGGACTTGCCGGCCCCGCTCGCACCGACAATGGCAACGGTCTGCCCCGGAGCGACCGCGAAGGTGACCTTCTTCAGGGCCAGGCGATTGGCGCCAGGGTAGGCGAAAGTCACCGCATCGAAGTTGACCCAGCCCTGGGCTTTTTCTGCGCCGCCGGGCAAGCTACGCGGTTTAACGGGCTCGCGGACGTCGGGTTGTTGGCTGAGCAGGTCGATGATGCGTTCAGCGCTGGCACTGGCCGCGTAGAGCGTGTTGGACAGCCGACCAGCCCCCCGGATCGGGCTGTAGAGCCTGCTGAGGTAGGTCACGAACACGACCAGACCGCCCACGGTGATCTGATTGTGCGATAGCGCCCACACGCCGACGCCCAGCACCAGCACCACCGCCATGGTCTCGAGCAGCTCCGTCAGCGGCCGGTATAGCGCGCGCAGTCGCGTTGCGACCATCTCGGCGGTGAACCGACCCAGGTTCTCCCGGTGGAATCGCTCGGTCTCAGCGTCGTGGCGATCGTAGGCCTGGACCAGGGCCACGTTGGCCAGGGTTTCCTCGGCGGCTGCGGTGACCGATCCAGATCGTCGTCGCTGCTCCCGGGAAGCTTTCTTGATCCGCGCCGAGAAATACCGCGCGATCGCCAAGAATGCCGGCGCGGCGACCATCGCCGCCAGCGCCAGGTGCCAGTTGAGGTAGAACAACGCACCGGTGAACAGCACGATCTCAAACGCGTAGGACAGCGTGCTGGTGACGCCGGAGAGCACCAGCGCCTCAATCGAGTCGATGTCCCCGGTCAGCCGGGATAGCGTGTCGCCGAGCTGGCGGCGGTCGAAGAAGTCCACCGACAGCCGGTGCAGGTGATCGAACAGCCGGGTCCGTAGGTCCAGGACGAATCGCTCCCCCAGCCAGGCGGACAGCAACTCATCAGAGAACGAGGCGAGCCCCTGAGCCAAGCCAATGCCGAGGTAGCCGGCGGCGATCGCGGGGAAGGCGGAGAAGTTACGCGGGATCAACACGTCGTCGATCAGCAGCTTGAACATCCAGACCTGGGCGGTGTCGAAGAACGGTCCGACAGCGACCAGCAGCAGACTGGCGAACAGGCGACCCCGGTACGGGCGAGTCGCGGGCCAAAACCAACGGAAGATGACCCGGATGCCAGCTGCGGGGGTAGCCGCCACCGACCCCCGCGCCTGAACCGCCGATGAGCTCGCCCTGGGGGACTCCACCCGCCACTTCCTCACTGAAAGCCAGTCCTCCCATCACCGCGGCTGGGCCCCACCCCAGCGTCTGCGAGGTGGGGCCGCTGCCGTTCACGCCATGCTGTTACCTCTTAGTCGCCCTAGTCGCAGCGGCGCCCACCGCGGCTGCGGCGACGGCGGCCGCTGTCGTGGCGACGGCGATGGCCGCCACTGTGCCGGTCGTTGTGTCCACAGAGCGCGCGGTCGAATGACTTGAAGTAGCCAGTCACGACTTCATCTCCCATTCATGATCAGCGATGGTCGTGTAAACCATCTGTACGAGAGATGTTCGCTTAACTCGCCGGTAACGTTACACAAAATCATCAGTCAGTTACTTAACGGTCCGCACACAGCTGTCACGCTGGGGTGACGATGTCCCGTGTGCAGCAGTGCTTCACGCACGCCGGGCCACGGAGGCACACCACCCGCTCGATCGCCGTGTTGGTGCGTGGAGAACGACGACCGACGTGCACAATGGAGTGGCCAGTGTGCTCCGTGACCCTCCGGAGCGCGCTTGCACTTGGCATCTAACACCGATGAGGAGCGATGGCCGACCACGAACCCATGATGGACGGCGGGTGCGGGGACCCGGCGCTGTCCCAGGAACTTCAAGATGCGCTCGCCCTGCTGCGTGAGCACAGCGACGACGAAGACTTCCGCACGCTGGTCGATGATGTGCTGACCGGTCGGTGCAGTCTGGTCGACGCATCAAGCACCGCGGCGTTCAGCAACGTCGTGTTCGCGAGTATCGCCCAGGAGTTCCACCAGCTGACCGCAGAGGAGAAAGCGCGTCTCGCCATGCAGGCCGGGACATCCGAGGATGAGTCAGCAGCCTGCGGTTCGCCCTGCGCCACCTGCGCCGGGGTGTGCGCGCTGCGCGGCAGCCCGAGCCAGTGATCGCTGAGCGGCCCCCGCCCGCCGCTCAGCGACCGCCAACAGCGGACCTCCATCACCTGCAGCGGATGCCGAACGTGATCGACGTGGACTAGCAGGCCACAGACGTCACCGCGACCCCACCAGGCTGCGGCGGAGGCCGCCGTTGAGTAGCAGGGGGAGCTCCTTGAGAAGCTCACCTACGACATCATCGTGAAGTATGCACTCACCTGCCATCTGTCGCATGAGTACGTTCGCGCACGCGTTAATGAACACCTCGCCCAGTATCTTTGTTGTAGTGGACGCTATCGTGGCATTGATCGTGGTGCCGGTGCCAGGAAAAATTTTGAAGAAACTCGCCGCCGTTCGGGCCACAGAGGCCACGCCGAGGACGGTCGCAAAAGCGGTAGCGACGGCTCTGGGGTCGACCTTGAACCCCATGATAGTGGCGATCTGACCCAGCATGCTGATCTGTAGCGCGCTCAGCGGGATAGCATCGACGAGCGGAATCGGAGTAGCCGCGATCAATGCAGCCGTACCCATGTTGAAATTTACCGAACGCTTTGCCTCTGCGATCTTGAGCTCTAGCGAGACACGCTGACAGCTGGCCAACGTATGCCGTTCCGCGTCGGGCAGTTGATGGTAAATCGCGTTCACGAGATCGGGTAGACCGAACGGTTCAAGCATGACGCCAGCGACGTTATCTTCCTCCGCCAGGGTCATGAAGCACTGCCTGTCTAGCACGGGAAGCTCGAGCGAGGTAAGGTACTGGGCGAATCTGTTGGCACGGGGATCGTCATACGTAGGGCACTGGGTAAGAACCAGCGCCACCAGCACGTCTTTCGCCAACGCTCGGACGATGTCCGATTCAACCGTCTCGAAACGTTCGTCCCTGGTCCGGACGCAGTAAAGGCAGAAATGAACACGGGCGTCCTCGTCGTCCATCTGCCTCCTGATCTCAGAGAGGTAGGTTGCCGCTATCGATTCCGCGTCCACGCCGAGTTCGATGCCTGGCGTGTCGTACACGGAGATCGGCAGGTGCGGTTGTACATACCTTCGAATACTTTGTGTAATCGAGGTGCCCACGCCGACGGGGGCGATCGGCGCCCCAAAGATTGCGTTGACCAAGGTGCTTTTCCCGACGCCGACGCGTCCGGCGAGCATGACGTTGAGGCGGGACCTGCCCCGCAATGCCTGAGAGAAGCCGTCTCGGAAGAACTTCTCGAGGTTGAATTCGTCCTGACCCTCTGTATACCGGAGCAGGCCTGTAGATCCATCCATCGGGTCTCCTCTCAGCCGTTTTCCCAACGCTGGTCGGTAGCCCACCTGCACAAGATCAATAGCGCTGGTAGGCCGCGGCCGCGCTGATCTCGGTGGTGTGGCAGCGCTGCTCTAAGACAACGACCTGCAGCGCGCGACGTTGCCTTGTAATTTAATGTCGATCTCTACTGATCACGACCAAACTTCGCGGACGGCACGATTCACAGGTGTTGACTGGGCCGGCCGTGTGTCGTGGCGGCTGCGCTAGCCGACGGTGCCCTCGATGATCGTGACGGCGCTGCCGGCCGGGAAGCGCTCCGGTGGAGGGCCGAAGACGCGCCGGCTGGTGTCGACCACCACGCGACCGAAGGCCCGGTTGCCGACGGCCCCTATCGCCACTCCGATGCCAAACGGTGCAATGCGGCCAAGTGCCAGCACCCCCTGCTTGCGCCCATATCGGGTGAAGAACCAGCGACCCAGCGTCTTGTTGATCGCGGTGATGGAAGACATCGGGATCGCCTCGGGCAGCAGCGCACCCCATTGCTGCCCGCCACGCCCAGCCATCTTTTCCACCAGCATGGCGCCGCTGTCACCGAGTGCGACGGCGAGCACCAGCGTTCGCCGTCGTTCGACCTCCTCGACCCGGATCCCGTGCACCTCAGCGACGGCCAACGCGAACAGCGCTGTGGTCTCGAGGAACAATGCCGTCTCTCCACCGGTGAGGGCGAGCGCAGCGACGGTCCCAATCCCCGGCGCGACCGCAGCACCGCCTACGGCAGCTCCGGTACCAGTGACCGTCGCGAGGTACTGCTTCTCCAAGACAGTTATGATCTCGGCCGGGCTCGCCAGGGGTCGTGCTCGACGCAGCCGGTCCACGTAGCCGGCGACCGGCGACTGCGCGAGCGCGATTGCCTTTTCCAGGGCCCGTTGCAGCAGGGCCGGCATCTTTGGACCCACGTTCAGCCTCCCACCGCGCCCAAGCCTCGTGTGCTTAAAGTATCCCGGTTCGAGTGGCCGGCCGCTGCGCTACCCGAGCTGGCCGCGGATCGCTCCCTCGGCGAATGCGGTCGTGTGGATAATGACGTAATAGTCAGCCGGATGGTCAATGACGGCCTGAATCTTGTCCCGAGTGCTCGTTGAGCAGCCTTTGGCCGTACCTTCCGCCCCAGGGAAGTGCTGGTCGGTGAAGAAATCAATCGGATGGGGACCGTCCTTGCCTCGCGGGGCGAGGTGAATGTGCGCCATGGTGACGTCACTGTGAAGGTCCTTCCACGACAGGTCGTAGCAGGCTGTCTGGTGAACTGCGTCGAGGTCGACTCGGGCTGAACCGCTCGCGCCGTGATCGCCGCCGCCGGTGACCTCCTCGGGAGTCAACGGGATGCTGTAGTGGCCGGGCCCTTGCGGCTGCGGGTCGTCCTGCGCCACTGCCGGGCTCGGCAAGGCGGCGACGAACAGCGACGACAACGCCGCGAGGCACGCTCCGAAACGTCCCAACATCGTTGAACTTCCTTCCTGGAGTACCACACGGGCGAATCGATCAAGAAGGTATGCTGCGCATCGGGTAACGGACGCACCACTATACGTAATCGTCGGCGCGATTCGGTTCGTTAGCTGCGTGTCGTGACATGTTGCGGCTCGCTACGCTCGCGGGCGTGGAACCGCTGCTGGCGGGGCGTCAGTTCGCGGCATTCGGACTGTCGCACCGCATGGTGATCGCGGTGCTCGTCGTGGTGGCGGCGGCGCTTGTCGTCGTTGGTCGGCGGTATCGCGGCACGCTCATCGAGCGGTGGTTGAGCCGGTCCTTGGCACTGTTGTTCGCCGGATTCCTGATACCGCTGGAGCTCTACTGGCTACTGCCGGGTCACGGGGAGATCAAGTACTCGCTGCCGTTGCAACTGTGTGACCTGGCAGCGATGGCCTCAGTTTGGGCTCTGTGGTCCTACTCATCAACGGCGTTTGCGCTGACCTACTTCTGGGGCCTGACGCTTACCTCGCAAGCCTTCGTCAGTCCCGAGTTGACGGCTCCTGATTTCCCGTCACTTCAGTTCCTGTCGTTCTTCGGCGTACACAGCTTGGTGCTGTGGACGGCGATCTATCTGACGTGGGGGGTCGGGATGTCGCCAGATTGGCGCAGCTACCGGACCGCGGTCCTGGGCACGGTCAGCTGGGGGGTGGTGATGATCGTGGTCAACCAGCTCGCCGGCACCAACTATGGCTTTCTCAATACCAAGCCGGTGGTCAGGTCCGTGCTTGACGTGTTGGGCCCGTGGCCGTGGTACCTGCTCTCCGAACTGGCCGTAGGCGCCGCGGCCTGGGCACTGATCACCTGGCCGTGGGTACGCCAGCGCACCGCCGCCCACCTCTGATCCTTGAGTACCAAGGCACTTGCGACACTGTTCTACGTGGACGATCCGGCACGGCTGCGCATCCCATTTCCGTGTCAGCACGATGGCTGTCTGCGCGCGGCGGCGATCGTCGAGGTGAGCCGGCGCGGGCAGCTGTACATCAATGACGAGCAGGACATCATCTATCGCGTGTTCCCCGATGCTCAGGGCACCATCCGAATCATCGGTTTCCTGCCGTACACAAGCTTCGCCAGTCAGGTTCCGGACCTGCCCGCGACCATCCTTGCGGTCGAGTCCATCGACGCCGCCGCGCTATATGCGCTGGATCGCACGTGGCTCCCGTTCTACTGCCCGGATTGCGATCGCTCGTTCTGCGAAGATCACTGGAACCTCAAGCCCACTTTTGACTGGGGCTTTGACCACTATTCGGGCACCTGCCCGGTCGGGCATCCACACTTCATCGATCATTGCTGATCACAGGCGTGAAATGACGTTGAGTGCCATAGCACTGTTACTCACGAGCCAGCCCGCTGAACAGCCGGCCGGCTGCCTCGCGGTCCCACAGGACGCCGGATGAACCGTCGGTCACCGGACTGAAACCGGCGATCGGCACCGTCTCGGTCACCGCGTTGCCGCTGGACAATGAGCGCAGTGCCCAACCAAGCCGGGCCAGGTCCCAGACGTGGTCGCCGTTGTCGGCGGTGATCGTTTTCGGTGCGTCAATCGCCAGCGGCACCGAGTGGAAGGGATTGAGCAGCACTGCCGGGCTGCTCGCCCGGGCGATCAGCGCACCGAGAAACTCCCGCTGGTGGACCACGCGGTCCAGATCCCCCCGTGGCGTGTGCCGGGTCCGCACATATCCCAGTGCCTGCGGCCCATCCAGTACCTGGCAGCCGGCCGGGATATTCAGCCCGGCCAGCGGGTCGGAGATCGGCTCGGTGGGACACATCTGAACGCCGCCGACATCGTCGACAAGACCGGCGAAACCACCGAATCCGATCTCGGCATAGTGGTCCACATGCACTCCGGTGACTTTCTCCACCGTCTGCACCAGCAGGGTGGGTCCGCCCACCGCGTAGGTGGTGTTGAGCTTGACACGACCGTGACCGGCGAGCGGGACCGAGGAGTCCCGGGGCAGGCTAACCAGCGTGAGCTGGCCATTACCGATGAGTGCAGGGATGTGCATCAGCATGATCGTGTCCGTGCGTCCACCACCCGCCGCCGCCTCATCGCCGGTAGTCAGCCTGGCCTCCTGGTCGGGGGTCAGGCCGGCCCGGCTGTCTGATCCGACGATCAGCCAGTTGGTGCCTGCAGTGTTCGCGATCCGCCCCGGGTAGTCGGCGAGTGCGTCAGTGCGTTGCATCGCCCGGTCGACGTAGCCGGCGCAGGCGATGACCACCAGGGCCAGCACACCCAGGATGGCTGCCACGATGCGCCGGGGGCGCCGGCGTGGAGCGGGACGGCGAAGCGACGGACGGCGCGAGACTGGTGGCGGGGCCGCAGGCACGCGCGCGACGGGCAGGCGTTGGGTCGGGCGCCACGCCGGCCCCTGGTAGCTCACCGTTGGTCTCCTGTGGGTCGGTGCCCGCGGACGTTTGCGGCGAGGATAGCCGTCCCGGGCCACGGTGGCTGGGGCCATTGTCGAACCTGATGGTTGCCTTTTTGTGATCAAGTGTAAAAATGCCTCACCACCGTCGGGGAGGTATGCATGGACCGCTTGGACCGCAAGGACTTGAAGGACGCAGCATTCGACGTCGTGCTGCGGGGTTATG
>JAVXWL010000232.1:0-3830 GCA_032230565.1 Pseudonocardiales bacterium
GATATCGGTCACGCGGACCCGCAGGCGTTCCGCCGCCTGTCCCGAGACCTGTACGTGCCGGCCGGGGACCTCGGCTTCTGGCAAGGCACCTTCCGCGATTCATCCGAGCCGGGGTTCGCCGAAGCCCAGGATGCGATCAAAAATGGCAACAGTGTCACCGTGGACCTGCTCTATGGCGATCATGAGGGAGGTCAACGGGTAATCAGTCGCTTCTCACTGATCCCCCGTGAGAATGACTCTTGGCTCGTCACCGTCTCCCGTCACTGGAACTTGGACCGAACCGACCCTCGGTAGGCGCACGGGCATATGTAGCGTGCAAATTTCTAGCGCCCGCGTCCGGTCTTTTGTTGCAACCGGTCGATCACTTCAGACGCTTGGGCCTTGGTCAAATCGGCCGGGACATCCTCCCCCGCCTCCCGAGCCAGCGTCTCGAGGTAGCTGCGCTGTGGCCCGGTCATCGGCTCGGCGCCGGTGACCCAGTCCTCGGGATCCTTCTCGGGCGAGCTCAGTGATTCGTTGGCCATGCTGCGATGTACCCCATTGTGCTCTGCTGAAACCAGTGCGCACCGGGATGAGACTTCCGCCCAGGCTCCGCCCTGAACCGCGCGTGATCGCTGTCTAGGAACCGCGTGCGGCGCGTTGCTAAGTTCCCAGATAGCGATCAACGTAGTCGCCTTCCATGGTTGCCGCGCCTCGCGGAGAATCTTGCCGTAGCCGTTGGCCTTTCCGAGGCTGTTGACGCCGACGATTTGCATGTATTTGGATACGCAGTCGAACATTATCTCGATGACCTGGGTTTCTCATCCGCGGAGGCGACCCTGGAGTTGCTCGCCGACACGCAGGCCCAGCACGCATCACCGCTGAAGAAGCCGACTTCTTTGTGGGTAATGTGCTCGACGAGCAGCAGGTGCGAGCTACGTCGTGGATCGCTCCTTCGATCATGGTCTGCATGGCCGGTGTGGCGAACATGAGAGGGGTTAGTACGCGACCCCGATCGCCTTTCGGAGAGTCGCCGGATTGTTCAGCGCGGCGAGCATGGCGTGGGCCGCAGCAGCGCGGGAGATCGCGTAGCCGTGCGGCACGTTCCCGCCCACAACGGTCCTATAGGTACCGGTCAACGGTTTGTTCACCAGCTTGGGTGGCCGCACGACCGTCCAGTCCGTGGCACTGCGCCGGATCTCGTCCTCCATCTCGGCCAAATCCGCGTAGAGGTCCCGGAACAGGGCGCCGACGAACGGCAGCACAACCCGGCGGTTGACGAAACTGTCTCCTTCCGGTGCCGGACCGACCGGCGCCGCGCTCACCGCCACGAAACGCCGTGTACCGCTCACCTCCAGGGCAAGCAAAATCCCGCGTGTGGTGCTGGAGGCGACCGGGCCGCCGTGGCGGCCGCGCGGACCGACTCCCGAGATCGCGGCATCGCTGGCTGCCAGTACCGCCCGCAGCACGTCAGGAGCGGTCAGGTCGGGTACGGTCGCCACCTCGAGCGCGGGGTGGCGCAGGGTGAACCGGGCCGGATCGCGCACCACTGCGGTCACCGTGTGGCCGGCATCCAGCGCCTGTCGCACGACATGCCCACCTATGCCGCCGGTCGCTCCGAATACCGTCAACTTCATCTGCGGCCCTTTCATCTGAGCCCCCATCGCGGGCGGGCAGTGTGTCTAAGATTCTGTCACCTGCCCTTCTTGTCATTGCGGATGACAATCACCGATGTTTGCATTGCGGAATGGCCGACGTCACACCACGAGCAACGGATCACTTACTTGCCGGCCGAGCCAGCTTCTTGCTTTCCCAGCTCGGCGCTCACAGCGCGCATGGGTTCGCTCAGCGCCTGGCGCCGCTGGGCATGCAGCCGAGTCACTTCGGGCTGCTCATGCACCTCTCGCGCGGCGAGGGCCAGTCCCAGCAGCGGCTGGCCGACGCCATGGGCATCCATCGCAACGTGATGGTCGGACTCGTCGACGAACTCGAGGATCGAAGACTGATCGAACGCCGCCGCCACCCCGCCGATCGGCGCGCCCACGCCATCCACCTCACCGCAGCCGCCCGCGACCTGCTTCGCCGTGCCCAACGGGTCGCCGACGAGCACGAGGCAGAATTACTCGCGGGAATCAGCGAGGACGACCGCACCCACCTCATCGCGCTCCTCCAACACCTCGTCGACCACACTGAGCTTCCGCCCGGCGTGCACCCCGGACTGCGCGATAACCAGCCGTCCGGTACCAGCCGGCGGTGCTGATCCGGCTTCATAATTCGTAGTCGCGGCCGGTGGATCTACCGACCTCCGTAGCCGTCGCTACGTCCTCGGTCTCGGCGCTACGTAGCCGACTGTGAGCTCGTTGACTTAATCCTCGTCGAGTTGGCGGGCCGTGCCTACTCCGGAGCACCGAAGGCAGGTAGCTCACCCCCTGGGTGGCATCCGTCCGACCGTTCGAGGGCTGAAGCCTTCGCCTGTAACGATTAGTAGTCGCCGTCACACTGCTTGACATCACTTGAGACGCACTCTAGTGTCACTCGCGGTCGGGGACCGTACCCATTCGAGGGGGTCGTCCTGCACCGACCGGCACATGAGAGAGTTCAATCCTATCGGCGCGAGTCGCTGGCGTGATGTGCCGCCCCAGTCCTCAAGTAAGTCGCGTTCTATTCTCGTTCCGGGTGCCTTTGAACCGGCTCTGTGCTGATTATCGCTTTAGTCATGTTATCGGGCGATCTCCGTCGTTTTAGTCATCCGCTCTGGCCCGGCTCGCCGGGGGGGTTTGTAAGCAGGGAGCCGTGTGATGAACATTCGCTGGTTGCACTCACACCGAGGTTTAGTGGCGTCGATGGTGGCTGCCATGCTCGTCGTGGGAGTGCTGATGGTGCTGGTAATTCGCCAACAGGAGAGCCAGGCAAGTCAGGTCTACCTCGAAGCAGGAGGGAATGTAGGTTCCCATCCCTTTATTCCACTTAATCTTCCACCGTCAGAGGCATTGGGAAACCAAGGTGGCGGAACTGGTTCAGTTCAGACGGCCGCGGGCACGGACAATCAGGTAGTCAGTGATCCAGAGCGGCTCATCTCCTACCTGGGTAGCCATCCGCAAGCGGCGACAGCTTGGGTGCAAGCACTCAATTCTGACCCAACACTAAGTTGGAGCGGCGGCAACCATGTTGATGTTCAGCAGATCCCAGCTTACATTCACGAACTTAGGCCGCGTCACCTCTATGAGGATCTCAGAGTCACTGATTATCAATTTATCAATGGTGCCGCCGTCGCCATACAATCGATTCTAGAGAAAGGTTCTCTCGTTTTCGTTGACGCCCGGGGCGTCTCCCGCGTGCGATGTGTGAGCGGTAGCCCACTGGCTCCCATGCGCCGACTTACGTTGTCGCCAATTTATCGGGGTACGCGGTGGCCCGGCTTCCAGCCGCAACGGGACATCGTGATCCCGCGTGGCCCGCAATGTCCGCACGACGAATATTACAATGGCGATCGCTGCCTACAGATTGCAACCTGTCCGCATGGTGAATACCGCGGTGATGGTGGCCGGTGTAATGACCCCGGCCAGCTGGGGCGGCAGGATGTGCGTGGGCGATCGGATGAGCCTGGGCTCAGTGGGCTGTCGAATTCGGATCAGCCCAAGCAGCCGGATCAGCTCGAGCAGGCTGACCAGACAATGCGGTCTGAGCAACCCAGGCACTCTGAGCCGGCGAAGCACTCTGAGCCAGTGAAGCAGGCTGAGCCACCGAAGCAGGCTGAGCCACCGAAGCAGGCTGAGCCACCGAAGCAGGCTGAGCCACCGAAGCAGGCTGAGCCACCGAAGCAGGCTGAGCCACCGAAGCAGGCTGAGCCA
>JAVXWL010000023.1:0-4662 GCA_032230565.1 Pseudonocardiales bacterium
GGGTCAGGACAGCCCGCGTGCTGCGTTGATCTATCAGCACGCTTCCCGACAGGTGGATTAGACCATTGCGGACAAGCTGAGCGCGCTCATCGAGGGCATCGACAGCACAGCGAAAGATCCGGATGACGGAGGTGAGGGCGGTCCGGCGGGCATTTTAGTGCCGATCGGCTAACAGCACATAGACAGCACGCGGGGAGTGCTAAGCATTAGACACAAAGGCTCAGGTCGCAGAAAACAGCCTGTGACCTCGGCCTTTGTGTCGGAGCGGGTGACGGGAATCGAACCCGCGTCTAGAGCTTGGGAACTACATGACTCGGGCAAGATAGTGTCCCTGAGCAGCAGTTACGACTGACCGTGATTAGCCGTGAAAGACCGTGGATGTCTCCCCTGTAGGGCACGCAGAGGGCACGGACTTCTCGCCCGCTCGACCCTGCTCCTGCCCCGTTCCCTCGTCCTGGCCGCGGTGCTCGTCGTGGTGTCGGGGGCACGGGTGGCGCTGGCGCCATCGCATCGCGACGCCGATAGGCGCCCTTGCGGCCGGCACCACGGCGTGGATACTAATCGGCCGAGGGAACGTGGCTGCTGCCATTTGATCCGTAGTCATAGGCAATGCCTCACCGCCACCTACCGGAGTCCAGGATGTGGCCTCATCTTCCGATTCGGATCCGAGGAGGTTCCTAGGCGTCCGTGGCCGTTGATGTAGCGATGGATGTAGTCGGGGGTCGGCTTGACGCAGGACGAGCGCGACAGAAGCAGGTATCTCGTCACGTCGGTGAGCGTGTCTGGAACGCCTGAAGGTCAATTGACCCAGCCACGGCACTGAGCGTAGCCGGTTCGGGCGTCCATCCAGGTCATTGTCTCCGGCTGTGGTGTGACTATGCGTGCGAGTTGCCCCGAAGAGGATCACACTGATCTTCCAGGAACATGGAGGGGGTAATGAGGATGGGCCTTCTCGGATGGATTGTTCTGGGCACAACCACGCCGCTGCAGGTGACCGGAAATGTGTACCAATCGGATTTCACGATCTTTATGCGACAATCTTAAGTCGTTATGCTGTCCGATGCTGTTAATCATTAAAAAACACAACGAAATTTGACCCGAAGTTTGACCCCCAGAGAAGCGGCGAATCGTAACGGAGGCGCGGTGAAGTCGGGACGATTGTTCTCCATTATGCCCGGGTACGAGGCGCTTGACGTCGAGCGACGACTGCCAGGAGCGCGCCTGTTTATTTCGGACTATCAGGGCGGGCATCCGTTCGTCGACGACTATCTTGGCAGCTTGGCGTCTTGCCCCGTGGCTGATTTGGGAGATGTCACCCGTTACGCGGCAATTGATGAGGACTGGCGGCTACGGGAGAAGATCGCGCTCTTCCACCATCGGTACGATGGTGTAAATTATTCTCGGAATGAAGTCCTTGCCGGTGCCGGTTCCAGCATGCTGCTCGGGACGTTCTGCACCTGGCTGATGCTCGCTGGGTACTCCCAGGTGCACTATCTACCGCCGGTCTACTATAAGTTCGCCTACCTGTTCAAACAATACAATATAGAGCCGGTACCAGTCAGCGATCTACATGCTTTCCAATCGGACTTCGAACTCCGGCTGCCGAAGCGCAGAACTCTACTCGTGCTTACCGACCCCATCTGGTATGCGGGCGCCAAGGTGCCATGCGAGGTACTCGATGCTATCAAGGCATGGCAGCTCAACACCGGCTCGCTGGTATTCGTCGATGGGACTTTCCAATATATGCAATGGGATGGGACATGCGCCGAAATCTCGGCGCAGCTGCCTCCGGATCAAACGCTACGTATGATCTGCCCCACCAAGTTCCTCTCCCTGCACGGCTACCGGTGCGCCTGGCTGCTTGTCCCAAAGCCACTCCGGGACAAGCTAGCCGAGCTGCACCTCAACCTACACGGCGAAGCCTCGCTGGCGGATGGACTTTTCGCCCACCGAGCCTGCGATGTCATGCTGCACAACGGCAACCGTAGATTGCTGGACTACGTCCAGCGCAATTATCAGAGACTACTGGACAAGGATGCTGTCGACGGGAATTTTGACGTCGAGACCGGCTACTTCCTGTTCGCCCGGCCAAGGGCGCCACGGGCGCACTTCCTCAGTATGGGACAGGACTTCTTCGAGCTAAGCGGCTATCCCAACCACGTGCGCATCAACCTGCTCAACAACTCCGCGATCGACGTGCTCTGACCGAGGCCGCAGTGCTATCGATATACGTGACCCGATCGGGTTCGACGCCGTTTCGCGCGGTGAACTCCGATATCGCCCACGACGCGGCCAGCACCATGAAAGCGGCGGTCCTCGCCGCGTTGCACCACAGTGAACTCGATCTCGACACCCCGGTCCCGGTGCTCGACTCCTTCTCCTCGGCCGTAGTGGGAACCACGTTCCACAACTCCATCGAAATGGACTTCGACCCACAACCGTGGCGGCACGTGGGCGGCCGGGCAACCCTACGCTGGCTCGCCAACAGGATGATCACCCAGTCATCAAACCTGGCCACCAACCTCTGCCTTCACCATGTCGGATTAGCCGCAGTCGCCGAAATCTGGCGACTGGTGGGCGCTACGAACAGCTCGACCAATCGCCTTATCGAGGACTATGCCGCCAAGAAGATTGGGATCGCCAACGTGGTCACCGCCGCCGATCTGGCACGGCTATTCCTGTGGCTAGGCCGGGACGAACTCGACCTGCTCGCACTCAACGAACACCGAGTCGATCTCGCCGCTGGACTGCCCATCGGTACCCGGATCGCCTTCAAGAACGGCTGGTTCCCTGGGCTACGCCACAGCGCTGGAGTCGTGTACCCCGACGACACCGCGCCCTACGTCATCGCGGTCTGCTACACCGGCACGCTCGCCACGGGACATGCCGTCGACGATCCCGCCGCACAGCTGATCGCCCGAGTCTCGTCAGAGATCTGGGCACAACGGCACAAGCTGGGCACCAGCGACCGCACTTAAATATGGCAGGGCGCGAATCTCAAAGATCACCGCTGAGGCTGCCGACGGGCTCATCTTCGCACCATCGGTCCTGCTGCATCAAGAGATCAACGTCCTCGACGGTGATCACATCTGAGCGCCAGCTTGGAAGACTGCGCCCGACGCCTGGCCAGGGGTCTCGACCTGCGAAAAGCCAGGGTCATAGCTACCCGCTATTGACCGTGGTTTACCGGGGCTAATAGCACGCCAACAGCACGTGACGTAGTTGATCGTGAGCTTGCGAAGCTACAGGATCCGGCTTACAGGCCCGCTCGTCCGCCCCGCCCCCGCCACGTCGGCCGGGGGAGCGGGGCACCGTGTCTGAGCTGCAAGTCTCGTCTCGACGGTTCTTCCGAGTTCTCACCGCTCCCCGACGTCCGACGGCCCAGTGACGGCCCAGGAGTTGATCTCCTGAGAAGCAGCGTTCGACGGACAACCAAGCGACGGATTTACAGTTCACAGTCAACCGGGCTTTGACCTGCGGCGGAGCTGCGGACCCCTCCCCTGCGTCCGTGCATAGTCCGCGCGGGTCGTTCTTGCCCTCGCGCGCCTGGTGCTGGTGGTGATCTCCTCGCGGCGCGGGCTCGTCCCTGCCGGGCCGGGCGCCGGAGGGCAAGGCACGCCGTTCCGCCTTGCCCTCCGGTGGTCGGTCTGGCTGCCCTCGGGCGCGCTGTGAGGAGGTCGCCGCTCCCGGTGCCCCTCCCCTGATCTCTGAGCGGTGTCGGGTTCGGGCGGAGCCCGGCCGCCGGAGGCACGCAGACTCCCGAGAACGATGAGAACCGGGGTCGGCGTCGGTCCTCCTTGACCGAGGACGATCACCGCATGAGATGGGCGGTTGTGGTGGCGAAAGGACGGACATGGGACGGCTGATCTACTTCATGCTGACGTCGTTGGACGGGTTCATCGCCGACGGGGACTACTCATGGTCCGCGCCGAACGAGGAGGTCATGGCCGCGCTGACCGCGGACGCCGCGGAACGCACCACCTACCTCTACGGACGGCGGATGTACGAGACGATGGCCGTGTGGGAGACCGATCCGGCCGCCGCCGGGCAGTCGCCGGAGTCCGCGGCGTTCGCTACCACGTGGCAGGCAGCGGACAAGGTCGTGTTCTCCTCGACGTTGGCGCAGGTGCACACGCGGCGCACCCGGTTGGAACGGCAGCTCGACGGGCAGGTGATGGCCGAGATCAAGGCGGCGAGCCGGCGTGATCTGACCATCGGGGGGCCAACGTTGGCCGCCGAGGCGTTGCGGTTGGACCTGGTGGATGTGGTGGAGCTGCTGTGGTGCCCGACCCTCCTGGGCGGCGGTATACCGGTGCTGTCGGCGGGCGTGCGCCGGGACCTGACGCTGCGGAGGGATCGGCGGTTCAGCAATGGCATGGTGCAGGCCACCTACGACGTGGCCGGGCATTCGTAGTCGCAGGCAGGCTCCAGCCGGCGGACTGGGCCGGGTAGACGGGCCCGCCGGCCGCGCCGGGCCGGAGGTAGAGGCGCGAGCCGAGCGGGGCCGGCGTAGCCGGCCCGCGCCGCCGGAGGTGGCGCGCTTGATCCCATAGAGCGGAATTCGGCAGCACAACGATGATGCTTGTTGTGTAGTCCCGCCTGATGCTTGACGTTGCGGTCTCACCTGATGCTTGACATCGGGCCTGATCGGCTTTTCTCTCG
>JAVXWL010000033.1:0-3156 GCA_032230565.1 Pseudonocardiales bacterium
CCCCGACCCCGCCACTGCCGAGCGCGCGCTGGCCGAACTGTTGACCACCGCCGCGATCTCTACCGACCAGGGCCCGTTGGTAACGAAGCAGTCACCAAGCACCAGATAACGGTGGTGACGACCGGGACCTCCCTAACGTCCGACGAGCCACGTGCAAGGCAAGTGCGTCACACCCACGCAGGACACACCCGCGTGAGGCGCGATTCCGTCCGTAGACGCTCGGGAATGGCCGCTAGGGGCGAGACGCCCTATCCGCTCATGCCGCATAGCGCGCTGTCAGCCGAGTCGAGTGCGTGCGGGTGATTGTGGGTGCCAGAGGGCCGCTGTCTGCGACCACATTAGCCTAGCCTTCCCTCCAAGATACGTGCGCGCTCGCACCCTGGCGTGCGCTCAGGTACCCACCGGCTGGAGCTGTTCAGCCGATGGTGCAGCTTTGTCATTGCACAATGTGGCCGCTTCCCAGCAAGTGGGAACACCGCCTGCCAGGACGCCAGGCCGTGGCCTATGCCCTCGACATTGCTGCCTGGGCGGTCTGCCAGGCCTGCCCAATCCTCCGTGTCAAGGCCACGCCCTGACCTGCTCGCCCTTCGCGACGCTAGCGCACCGTGCCCCTGCCTGCCCCCGGGGAGCACTGATGGCCCTGGATATCAAACTGCTGACGACTGCGGTTCGCTGGAGATGTGTGTGATCTGGTAGATCGGCACCACGTGGAGTACGTCACGTAGACTCGCCGCCCGGGACCCTGCTTCGCCCTCTAACCCCCCACGACACTGTGGCGTGGCTGTTTCGTGTCTCAAGCCGCTTTTCGTTGTTGGAGCTGGTCGCTGCCGGCCTCGTCCCATACGCGAACACTGTTCCAGATGCATCCACTCCCAACCTCTCCTGGGAAAGTCTGCGAGCCAGCTCGCGGCTCCGGATCCGGTACACACCCGCCGTCCTCGTCACGCCCAGCCGTTGTGCCCACCACCTGTCCAGATATACCCAGTGATCGGGACGCCGGACGCGGCCTCCGCCTCGCTCATCCTCATGTCTCATAGGGCCCTCCCTCGGCAGGACTTCGCCGTGTTCAGTGATTGCAGTCACATACACGACGAGTCACGTTGAGCCCGCACAGCCCGTTCAGACGGGAAGCTCCATTAATCAGTGGCCAATCCCATGCGCGGCGGTGAGTCAATCGAAGAGCCGGATGATAGGTGGGCGCTCAACTGCCCGTTCGACCCCTGCTTGCCCTGCGGATGATCCTACCGGCATCCCCTAGTCATTGCGATGAGACTCTCAATGGTGCGAAGCTTCGGCCGACCCCGATGGAACGTAACGAAAGCGCGCCACACTCCGCAAGCACGCGCGCCGGTAACGACCGTCACATGTATCGCATGGCATTTGTTAATCCGATCACACGGCTTTTCTACGGATGTCATCTGATCGTAAAGTTCACCCAAAAGTTCATGTGATATTTTCGATCGAGGCGACGGTATGGCTACGACATGCCGGCTACAGACATGCCAAAGCGGCCTGAGGTGCATGGATCACCGCCCTCGACGCGTCACAGCGACTGCGACCTATCAAGTGACAACATGCTGACCTGCGGCAACGCCACCATCGCAGGCAACGCATACACGCCGAAACAGACCAAGCCCGGAGCCCGCCGACACGGACAGACCGCTGCGGGTCCCACACCGCCCAGACCGTAGCCGCGAGGTCCGCCGATCCGGCGGTGCCCAACTCGGCCGCCCCACCGGATCCACAACATCTCGTCGATGCGCTGCGCCCGCCGTGCGACCATACGCTGAGGCACCCTGGCGTTTCTCACGGTACTACACGTTTGGACTACCGACCTGCCACGATCTCCACCAGTGCGCCGTCAACCGCCCAAGCCACGTGGCAGGCACATCTCGCTCGAATCGGGCCCAATGCTCTAGTTCGGGATCGAGGAGAGATCGTTGACCGACTCCAGGTTCTTGACCTCTCCGTTCGAGTCATCGGGAGGCGTAACGACGAGGTCCTTAAAGACGGCGAAGCTCGATGGCTTCTCGGTCATATAGGGGAAGTGGAACCCACACTTCGGGCATTGCTCACGCAGCAGAGCCTGCTCGCTTCCAAGGTCGTAGGCCTTGTCCTGGAGTTCTCCGCAAGTCGGGCAGATACGCAGCAGCCTCGTGCTCACGAGCTCAAAGTTGGTGATGATGTCTTCCATGATGGCGCCGTTCGCAGCCCACGCCTTGGCGTGCTTATGGTAAGTGTCCATGTGCCACTCGCGGAGTGCTTCCTTGCTGGCCCAGAAGCTGCACTCATTGAACCAAGTAGGGTCGTCGGGGTGTTGCCACCAAGTCAGGTGGATAAAGCCAGGAAGCTGCATGAGGTGGTGGCGCGTGTCGCTGAACACCACCTTGAATTTTTCATAAGCGTCAGGACTTGAAAAACGCACTCGCTGCATACTCAGGTAGATTGCCACGGCTAACCTTTCATCCTTGATGTGGTCTTCGATTGCGGCAGGCGGATTACCGCCATAATGTAACGAGGGGCCGCGTCGAGAGGGATGCAGGATTTCGCCGTGAGTCAACCGATTTGGCCTGCGTCGAACATCTTCCACCGCTCACTGGATCCATCATTGGACAGACCCTGAGACAATATTCCTCAACTCCCCCTACCATGTTGGCATTACGTCATCCTTTCGATCGTGTAACAACATTGTTAACGGCCCGTGGACTTGACAGGTAACTGTCGCAAGAGTACGCGATGATGCATTCTCCCTCCAGCGCCAATTGGCGGGCAAAAGAGGTGCTAATTTGCGACCGATCGCACCGTCACCCAGGAGGCGGTTGCCGAGTTGGCGTAGTGCCGCCTGGTCGCCGCTGCCGCGGGCGCGGGTGACCGGCTGGTGCCGGCGTACTCGCTGCGTGCGGACGCTGGCGTAGCGGCGCGGGTCGTCGCCGAACTCAGCGTGCACCCGAGCACCCGTCCACCATGGTGCACGACTATGTACCCAGGGCGGCGAACACTCGGAGCGGGTCGAGGTAGTCGCGCCACTCGGTGATCTTGCGGTCCTTGATGACGATCACGGAGATGTAGTTGTTGGCGTACGGCTGTCCGGTGGCCACGACCTTGCCTTCGGAGGAGTATTCGAGTACGACCGAGGAGGTTGCCGGCGAGTGGTGC
>JAVXWL010000038.1:0-45366 GCA_032230565.1 Pseudonocardiales bacterium
TCGCTGTCGAGCTCCTCGGCGGAGGTACCAGGCGGGCTGCCCGGCGGGGTGAGAGCAAACCTAGAGACCACACCCCACCCCGCCATCGGGGAACGCACCGGGTTACCAACCACCCGCATTAGGGGATTGACAACCCCCCAAGTTAGGGACCCCAGGGCACCCATGCCGGGCCGTCGATGGTGACCTTCACCCGCTCCCTCGAACCATGACCGGAACCGCTTGCATCGGCTCTGAGAGGCTGCCGGCATGATCTCTATCGAAGACTTCCTGTACTACGTAGATGATGCGCTCGACGCGATGGTGCGCATCGTCAGTGAGCTCGGCGACGATCTGGCCAATCGCCGACCCGACGTGCCCGGCGCGAACTCGCCGTACGCGATCCTCACCCACTGTCTGGGCGTCATGGAGTACTGGGGCGGCGAGATCGTCGCTGGCCGCGCCATCGTGCGTGACCGACCAGCTGAGTTCCGGGCCACCGGCAGCGTCGCTGAACTGACCCCGCGCGCGGAGCGCGCCCGCAGGCAACTGCGTGCCGACATCGCCGAGCTCGACCCGTTCGGTCCGCCGCGCGGCTCCCCGCGCGACAGGGGCTCCACGCTGCCGCTGGCCCGCACCCAGGGCGGCGCCCTGCTGCATATCTACGAGGAGCTCGCCCAGCATCGCGGTCAGCTGGAGATCACCAGAGACATCCTGCGAAATGGGTAGCCGTGTGGGACCGCCGTGAAATCGTCAGGTGGCGCGCTGCTGGACATTGAGTTCGGTGAGTTGCGACTGGTGGTGATCTTTTGTGCCGCTCAGCGTGGTGATCCACACCAGCAGGTATCGCGTGGGTGGCCCTGCCCGCAGCGGGATCCGGGTGCTGCCGGAACCGAGGGTGGCGGTGCCGACCAGAGTGGTCTGTTCCAGCCGTGCATTGGGGGATGTCGCGGTGCGGATCTCGAGCACGGTGCCCGGGCTCGGCGACATCACCGTCACTGAGGCCGCCGCGATGGGCATCTGGAAGCTCAGCATCACGCCGAGCCCCTTTTTGTAGATCGGGAACTGCTGGAAGTACGAGTCAGTCGACCACCCGGTGTTCGGGTTGCCATCGAGCAGCTTGCCGACGTCCTTCTGGTGGTCCGGGCTGCCGAGTCCAGAAGGGTCATAGACAGACAAGGCCTTGACCTGCACCGGAGTGGCCGACGCGGGCAGCACCACCGGCTTGCCGGCAGCGCTGGCCGGCGCGGCCGGCGGGCTGCCGGCGATGACCAACGGCGCGCCGCCGGTGTCGGTGAACACAGAGACGACCTGCATGCCGGCGTAACCGAGAATCGACAACGTGGCGGCGCCCAGCACCGTCATCGACGCGCCCAGTTTGATCCGGCGTAGCTGCTGCGCCTGGCGCGGATCGATTGGGCGCCGGACCCGGCCGCCGCCTAGTGAGAAGAAATCCTCGTCAGCGGTCACGGCGTTGAGCTCGAGAACCTGGCGTACGGCGGACCCGGTGTGTACACCGCCGCCGGTACCCGAGCCAGCCATGCAGCGCAGCGCCAGGGTGGACAACTCCACCGGCACCTCGGGTCGCAAGGTGGTTGGACTGATCGGCAACCGGTCCGTTCCCAGCGGTGCCGGCGGCAGGCTAGGTGGTCCGTCTGGCAGTGGCCAACACCCGGTGAGCAGCAGGTACAGCATCGCGCCCAGGCCGCGGATGTCGTCCCGGGATCCGCTTGATGCGGGCGGACCCGGGAAGGCGAGGCGTGCCTGCCGGTCGGTGGTCACCCGGATCCGGTCCGGATGGTCGCAGCCGAGAACGAGACCGGCGCTGTGGGCCGCGTCGACGGCACCAGCCAACGGCACCAGCACGCCGGCCGCCACCGAGGGCGGCAGCGGGCCGCCATCCAGTAGGTCGACCAGGGCACAACCCGGGGTCCATTCGGCGACGATCACCGCGACGGTGGGGCCGTCACCGTGCACCGGTTCCAGCACATCGAGCATCCGCGCGGCGCCCGGAGTGTCAAGGCGAGCCGAGCGCAACGCTCGCGCGACCGCGGTACGAATCAGCGTGAGCTCCGCGGGGCGCTGTGGTGCAGCGATGAACATCGTCAGCGCGACGTCACGCTCCAGCATCAGGTCGCGGCCTCGCCAGAGCAGGGCCGCGCAGCGGTCGTCGCGGCCGAATTCAGCCAGCAACCGGTAACGACCTTGGCTGAGAACACCTCCGGGAGTCGGCGAAGAGGGATCGGACCGGTGTGGCCCTGTCTCGGCCGGCTCGCTCACGGTAATGTCACCCTCCCTCGGCCGTGCCGGAGGGCGCGATCCGCAGGACACTTCGGTCGTTGTGGACACCACGGCTGTTCCGGACGCGTACCTCCTCGGGAATTGTCAATCCTACGGCTCCCGAGGGCTAGTTGATCGAGGATCACCGACCGAGCTGGCGAGCGGACGCAACCGCGCGAAGACTGGGGAGCGCAGCGCATCAGTGAGCTCTGGCGTCCGCAGGACGATCAAAGCGAAACCCATCACGACGCCGACGATCACCGTCGTGAGCACCAAGTCAAGCCAGGCGCCGGCCACGCCGTTGAAGTCGGTCAGGGCGCGCAGGGCGAGCACTGCGGCCACCGCGGGCACTGCGCTCACCAGGCAGTTACGCAGGGCTAGCAAACTGCGTTTGGTCTCCACCCGGCCGAGTCGCCGGCGCAGCCACACCTGCCCGACCATGGCGCCCACCACGCAGGACAGCGAGTTGGCCGCAGTGAGCCCGAGCACCACATCGGCGTCGTCGAGGAACACCGGGCACGCTAGTAGCAGCGGCAGCTTCACCGCCACCATCACAGCGTTGATCATTGTCGGGGTGCGCGCGTCGGCCATCGAATAGAACACCCGCAGCTGAAGCATCGTCACCGCGTACGGCAGGAGCCCGAACGCGGACACCGCCAGCGCGGTACCGAGTCGCTCGGCGTTGCTGCCCGCCTTGCCTAGCGAGAACAGCGCGACACCGATCTGCTCTCCGGCCAAGGTGAACACCAGGGTGATCGGTACCAGCGCCACGATGAGGTAGCGGCTGGCTGCCGACAGGTGCTCGACCAGTCCCCGCCAGTCAGCGTCGGCCGCCGCGCGGCTCATCCGCGGCATAATCGCCGTAAGCAGAGAGTAACCGAGGACGCCATAAGGTAGCTGTAGGAGCAACCAGACCAGGCTGTAAATCACTACCCCGCCGGGATCGCCCTGTGCTGCCGACCGGGTGGTGACCACGAAGCCGAGTTGGCCGACGAGCACGTAGAGCACGAACCAAGCCGCCATCCCGCAGGCCTGGGTCAGCCGGGAGTCCCACCCCCATCGCCAGCCGAAGACAAAGCCAGCCCGGCGCAGTCCGGGTATCTGCACCAGCGCCTGAGCGACAATGCCTGCGGTTGTGCCCAGACCCAGCACCAGCAACTTCGGGTCGCTGAGCCGCGCTGGGTTGACGCTGATCTCTCCCGGAACCAGTGCGTAGATCCCTAGCGACACCAGGACGATGATGTTGTTGAGGACCGGTGCCCAGGCCGGCGGCCCGAAACTGCTGCGGGCGTTGAGAATCGCTCCGAACAGGCCAGATAGGCCATAGAACACGATCTGCGACAGCAGTAGATAGCCGAACGTGGTGGTCAGCTGCGGATTGGCGTCCTCTCCTGCACCCAGGAACAACACGGCGAGCAACGGTGCAGCGGCGATGGCGAGCACGCTGGCGACACCCAGCGCCACGCAGGCGATGGTGACCAACCGCTGCACGTAGGCCTCGCCCCGGTCGCCGTCCTCTTTCGCGGCGCGCACCAGCAAGGGCACCACCACGCTGGTCAGCACCCCGCCGAGCAGGATCTCGTAGAGCATCGCCGGCAGCGTGTTGGAGACCGTGTACGAGTCGCTGACTACGCCCAGTCCTAGTACGGCGGCGAGTGCGAGCTGACGGAGGAACCCGGTGATCCGGCTGACCAGGGTCGCCACCGCCATCGTGCGGGTGGCAGCGGCCAGCGAGCTCTGCCCGTTTTTGGGCCGGTCGCTAGGTCGGTCGATGGGCAGGCCGTCGGACGGCAGCTGTGTGCGGTTCGCGGTGTCCAACGTCACCCGGCTTCCCGTCTTCGGTGTACTCGACGCACGAGCCTGCGGGCGACCAGCAAAACCAACGCGGCACCCGCGCCCGCGGTGAGCGCGACTGTAACCCTGCTGAATGCGGTGGAGCGCAGCTGCAGGGTGCTCGGCTCGCCCAGCGGCGTGCCGCCCGGGGTGCTCAGCCGGGCGTCGACGCTGAACTGACCCGCCCGGCTGACCTTCGCTGGGATGACCAGCTGCCGGGTGCTCCGGGCCGGCACCAGCTGCAACCCGACTTCTCCCGATCGCAACCCAGCGGTGTCGGACAGGCTCAGTTGCACCTGCATTCCAACTGGAAGCTCGTTGCTTACCGTGATCAACAGCGGCGAATCCGAGGCCGCCAGGCTGTAGGTCCCGGGTGGCTGCACGATCCGCACCGATCGGCGCAAGTCGTCGAGCCGGCTGCTCTCCTCGCTGGTGACCAGCGCGGCCCGGCTGGGTAACCCGCGCCAGGCGGCGGACACGCCCCGGAGCAGCCCGAGCCGCAATGGGTCGAGCAGGGTGGCCGGCCGGAGATTCGCGGCCGGGTCCAGGACGGTGGCCACCTGGAGATCGCGCAGCACGTTGCGATCGCGCTGGACCTCCGCGGTGACCGATGGGGGGATCTCCTCGGCGCCGCCCTGCGGCGGGTAGGTCACCGCGGCGGCGGCATCGGCAGGATGGGTGCCGGCCAACGTCGGCAGCTCACGAGGGGTGACGAAACCGGCCGCCTGCAATTGCCGGGCAGCGGTCAACAGTGCGATGGCCTCCGTACCGCGGACCTGCCAGCGGCGCGGCGGGACGAGCAGGACGGGCCGACCGCTGGCAGCGCGATAGGCCAGTGCGCCAAGCCCATCCTGGGTCGACAGCGGGTTCATGGTGCTGGCCAGTGCGCTGGTCACTAGCGGGTCGACGAGCACACCGACGGGGGCGGCACCGTGGCTGCCGGATATGGCGATGCCGGGGTTGCTGGTATCTGACGAGCCACCAACCAGGCTGACTACATCGGCTGGGGCCGCCGGTGGGGGGATGATGCTGCGCGGATCCAGCAGCACGGCGTGGGTCTGCAGGGCGGTGAGATCGGCCAGCGTTCGCTCGTCGAGCATCTGGTCGGCCGGCCAGCTCACCCCGGTCAGTGGTTGCACCCCGAGCAGGTCACCCACCAACCGCACGCCGGTGCTGGTGGCCAGCGCCTCCAAGTCGGTCAGGCCGGCCCGGGACAGGGCTACCAGGTCGGCATCGGCGTAGGGCAGCGGCAGCACGCAGCGACCTTGCACAGCGGTGCGTAGCCGATCAAGCCAGGTCCGCGCATCCCGTGCACCGGTTCCGTCGCTGATCCCGCCCGGGTGCGACACCCGGTAGCCGTGGCTCATCCCGTCGAGGGTCTCCAACAGCAGCGGGTCCACCGCCACGCACACCGCCGCGCCCAGCGGTGACCCTGGTGGCACCACCTGCTCCAGTGCGCCGAGCAGGCCGTCCAGCCGCCCACCGGGCGCGACGTCGGCGGCCAGGGGATCGGTTCCACCCTGGTCGCTGTGCAGCAGAACTGGGTCTCCGGGCTCGCTTGGGAGCCGATCGGGTGCGGCGACCAGTGGCCATAACACGGTGAGCGGGGCCGGCTGCGATGGTTGCGCTCGCACCGGGCCGGGTGGTTCACCTGGGCCCGCGGGGGGGATGCCGAGCACTGGCAACAGCAGCGGGACCGACGCCAGCCGCGCGACGCCGCCGAAGTCCGGTTTTCCGTTGAGGTTGACCAGCACCGGGTACACGCCTGGTTCGGTGATCTGCAACGACTCCAGGTCGGCCCCGCCGCGCAGCGGCACCTCGAGGGTAAACGGGGTGCTCTGGCCGGGCACGAGATCGACCGGTAGCGGTTGAAATCGGGTGACGTGCGGCGCTTCGCCGCCGCCTGCGATCGCCCGCGCGGCCGCGTCGTCGGAGGTGATCGGCTCGTCGCGTTGCAAGCGAACCGCGAGTTTGGTGATCGGGCGGTCCCCGATGTTGACCACCGTGCCGGTCACCCGGAGCACCGGCGCGGTGGTAGCGGTGACCATCCGAGGCGACAAACTGGATAGGTCCAGCCGAGCCAGCACATTCGGACGGTCCGGTTGCCCCATCGCTAGCGCCGCTACGACGCCAGGACCCAGTAAGATCAGCACCGTCACCAGGACGGCTGCGGCGCCACGGTGGAGCCGGTATCTCATCCGGAAGTACTCATCTGCTGGCCCCTCATGCGGAGTCCGCGAGAATCGTGGTGGCGCGCTGAACCAGGCGGCGCTCGTCGGCGTAGGCCAGCCGTGCCGGCAGATCAGCCAGCGCTACCCAGGCCACCTCGGTGACCTCGACGTCAGCGTCGGACAACTCCCCGCCCACCGCGCGCAGCAGGAAGTGGTGCACCGTCTTGTGCACCCGGCGGTCCTCGGCGACGAACCAGTAGTCGATGCTACCCAAGGCGGCCACTACCGCGCTGTCGATGCCGGTCTCCTCGGCCACCTCACGGACGGCTGCCTGCTCCACGGTCTCGCCGTCCTCGACGTGCCCCTTGGGTAGCGACCACAGCAGCCGGCCGCGCCGGTCGAGCCGGCCGATCACGGCTGCTCGCCCGGTCTCGGTGTCCACCACCAGCCCACCGGCCGAGGTCTCCGCCACGGTGCGCATCCGACCGGAGCGACTCTTGGCGCTGCCTTGGGCAGATGCCTTGCGCGCGCCGGAGTCTCGGCTGGACTTACTGGAGCGCGCAGGCATGATGCCGATGGTATCGGCGTCACCGCCCTGCCCGTGGGCCAGTCGTCGCTGCGGAGGAGTTACCCTCGCTCCTCGTGTCACCCTCACCTTCCGCGCTCGGAAATCGCGTCCCGGCCGCGAGCAACGCACAGCACAATGCCATCGTGGAGCTACTCCGGATCGCGCCGATCGCCGACGAGCTGGCCGCCCGGTTCACCGCGACCGGGCATTGCCTGTACCTGGTCGGCGGCAGCGTGCGCGACGCGCTGTTGGGCAGGTTGGGCACCGATCTTGATTTCACCACCGACGCACGACCGGACGCGATCAGCGCCATCCTGGCCGGCTGGGCGGATGCGGTGTGGGACACTGGCATCGCTTTCGGCACCGTCGGCGCGACCAGGGCTGGCGTCCAGTGCGAGATCACCACCTTCCGCGCGGATCGCTACGACCGGGTGTCGCGCAACCCCGACGTGATCTTCGGCGACACCGTCGAGGGCGACCTGGCCCGCCGTGACTTCACCGTCAACGCGATGGCGGTGCAGTTGCCGCTGCGAGACCACGGCCGGTTCGTCGACCCACACGGCGGGATGGCGGCGCTGGCGCGCCGTGAGCTGGACACCCCCGCGACGCCGGAGGAGTCCTTCGCCGACGACCCGCTGCGGATGCTGCGCGCGGCCCGGTTCGTCTCGCAGCTCGGCTTCACCCTGGCCCCGCGAGTCCGGGAGGCGCTGGTTGCGATGACGGGCGAGATCCGCCGGATCACCGTCGAGCGGATTTCCGCGGAGCTGTCCAAACTGCTACTCGGCGCCGATCCGCGAGCCGGCGTCGAACTGATGGTGGACACCGGGCTGGCCGAACACGTGCTGCCCGAGGTGCCCAAGATGCGCCTGGAGATCGACGAGCATCACCAGCACAAGGACGTCTACACGCATTCGTTGATCGTCCTCGAGCAGGCGATCGCGCTGGAGGACGGCGAGCCGGACCTGGTGCTGCGGTTGGCGGCGTTGCTGCACGACATCGGCAAGCCGGCCACCCGGCGGCACGAGCCCGCCGGCGGAGTGAGCTTTCACCATCACGAGGTCGTCGGGGCCAAGATGGTCCGCAAGCGGTTGCGCGCGCTGCGCTACCCCACCCGGGTCATCGACGACGTCGCCACGCTGGTGTTCCTGCATTTGCGGTTCCACGGCTACGGCGGTGGCGAGTGGACCGACTCGGCGGTGCGCCGCTACGTCACCGACGCCGGCGATCTGCTGCCGCGGCTGCACAAGCTCGTCCGGGCCGACTGCACCACCCGCAACCGTCGCAAAGCGCTCGCGCTGCAACGCACCTATGACGATCTGGAGTCGCGCATCGAGCGGATCCGCGCCGAGGAGGACCTCGCCGCGGTGCGCCCGGACCTGGACGGCAACGCAATCATGGAGCTGCTCGGGTTGCCGCCGGGCCCACTGGTCGGCCAGGCTTGGCGACACCTCAAGGAGGTGCGCTTGGACCGGGGTCCGCTGTCCCGCGAGCAGGCCGAAGCGGAGCTGCGCCAGTGGGCGCAAGAGAACCTTCGTGAGCCCTGACGACGCCCCGGTCGTCTTGCTCAACGATCAGTTGCAGCCGATCGGGCAGTTGCCCAAGTCCCAGGTGCACCATGCTGCGACGCCGCTGCATCTGGCGTTCTCCTGCTACATCTTCGACGGCTCCGGCGCCGTGCTGATGACCCGCCGCGCGGTCACCAAACGGACCTGGCCAGGGGTGTGGACGAACACCTGCTGCGGTCACCCATTGCCCGGTGAGGTATCCGCTGACGCGGTCGCCCGGCGGCTGCGAGAGGAGCTGGGGTTGCGCCTGGTGCGCTCCGCGGTGGCACTGCCCGACTTCCGCTACCGGGCAGTTGCGGCCGACGGCGTGGTGGAAAACGAGTTCTGCCCGGTGCTGGTCGGCACCGTCGACGGCGCCCCGCAGCCCGACCCGACCGAGGTCCTGGAATACCAGTGGGTGTCTTGGCCCGACGTGGTGGCCCTCGCCGAGACTGCCCCCTGGGCGATCAGCCCGTGGTCAGCCCTCCAGATCCCGCAACTATCGGCCCTCACACCCCACCCCGCCGCCCTCCTCAAAGCGCCTCCACCCCGACATGGGGACATATCGGGGTAAAACAGCTTCCATTTACCCCAATATGTCCCCATGTCGGGAGGCGACCCGGTGGTTGCGCTCGATGAACGGGTAAACGGTAGCGGCAGTGAGGTAGGCGGCGGCGGCGAGCAGCAGCACGTGCGGTGCGTGGCCGTTGGGAGGAACCAGGGTGGCCGCGAGGGCGACAGCGAGGACGTATCCGACGTTGAAGACAGTGTCGTAGAGCGCGAAGACCCGGCCGCGCACATCGTCGGCGACGTCGGCCTGCACGGTGGCATCCAGGCTCAACTTCACCACCTGACCGGCCGTGGACAGCGCGAATGCGGCGGCCAGCATCGTCGACATGAGCATCGGCAGGCCGAGCGTGATGATCACGATTCCGGCTACCAGCAGGGCGCCGCGGACGGTGCGCCGACGACCGAGGCGAGCCACCAGTAGCGGGCTGAGCACCGCCGCGAGTAGCAATCCTGCGGCACCCGCGGCGAGCAGTTCACAGACGCCGGGCAACCCGGACAGGAACACTCCGTGCGATTTGAAGGAATTGCGGTAGAGCAGCAACGCCACCAGAGTCGCGATCCCGAACGAAAGCCGGTGCGCCACGAGGGCTACCAGGCCGGCGGCGACGCTGGGTACCCGAGCCGCCGCGGCCAGACCGTCGCGCAGCCCGTTGGCCACTGCGCGAGTTGCCTCCGCGGGTTCGTCGACGGAATCCGGGCCCAGTTGACCGCGATGAAAGCCGATCGCGACCGCCGCGGCGACCAGCGAGCCCAGTATGGCGCCTGCTGTCACCCATGCTGAGCCGGTATTGCCCGGTCCGATCAGGCCGCGCAGCCCGATCGCGCACACCCCACCCAGGACGGTGACCGCCGAGCCGACGGTGGCGGCCAGCGCGTTGGCCTGCACCAGGTGCCGTGGTGGTACCACGTGCGGCAATCCGGCGGAGAGTCCGGCCAGCACGAACCTGCTCAGTCCGGTGACCAGCAACGCCCCCAGATACAGCGGCGCGCCTGCAACGCCGGATCCCACCGCCAACGCGACCAGCGCGATCGGGACACCACGCAGCACATTCGCCATGATCAGGATTCGTCGGCGATCCCAGCGGTCCAGCAGTGCCCCGGCGAACGGTCCCACGAGGGAGTACGGCAGCAGCAAGACAGCGAGCCCGGCCGCGACCGCCATCGGGTTGGCTTGGCGCTCCGGGTTGAACAACACGGCGCCGCCCAGCCCCGCCTGGAACACCCCATCGCCCCACTGTGCGGCGAAGCGGGAGACCAGCAACCGGCCGAACCCGCGGGTGGCAAGTAGCCGCCGCATCCCGAGCCGGTCAGTCACATTGGAGCAGACCATGGTCTGCGACGACGTCACGAGCATGCAGGTTAGCGGTGTCGGGTGTCTTGTGGTGACTTTGTGGTGTGCGCAACGATAGCGAGATCGAAGACGTGGGTGCGGTGAACTCCCTGGAACGGGGATCGGCGCTGGTTGCCGCCCCGGGACTGCAAGATCCCAACTTTCGCCGCACCGTCGTGCTCATCATCGATCACACCGCGTCGGGCACGCTCGGTGTCGTGCTCAATCGGCCCAGCGAGGTGCCGGTGCTCGACGTGCTGCCGTTATGGGGTCCGCACGCCACGCTGCCGCGGGCACTCTATGTCGGCGGCCCGGTGCAACGACGATCTGCGCTCTGCGTGGCCGCGCTGCCCGCCGGTGTGGACGCCGAGCACACTGAGGGCATGATCAAGGTCCGCGGATCGTTGGCCCTGATCGACCTGGATGCGGACCCGCAACTGTTGGCGCCCCAACTGCGGGGACTGCGAGTATTCGCCGGGTACGCGGGTTGGGGTGAAGGTCAACTGGCCGGTGAGATCAGCCGCGGGGACTGGATGGTCGTGCCCGCGTTGGCCGACGATGTGCTGGCCCCGCCCGGCACCGACCTGTGGAGTCGGATATTGCGCCGCCAGGGCATGCCGCTGGCCCTGCTGGCCACCTACCCCACCGATCCAACCGAAAACTGAGACACGCGTACCCAGGCTAGATCGTCCGGCGGCTGTGGGTACCTGACGCAATCGCCATTCGGAGCCGAATAGCAATTTTCGGCGTCGTAGAGCCGTCAATCGGCTCCGATGACAGATTTGTGCTTACTGAGCAGGCGTCCGGCGACAGGCTGCGGGCGCGATCACGCACGGGTAGCGTCCGATTACTGACCGTTCACCGCTGCTGACGGACCGTTGGGCGACGTTCATCGGCGGGCCTCCGCCAGTCGGAGCTTGATCTATGCAGGGATATCTAGGCACTCACACACCACCCACGGCCCCAGCCTCCGGGCTGGGCAACATCCGAGGGGTACTCAGTGTCTCGTGGAAAGCACCGTAAACCGACCTCGCATCACCACTTACCGACTGCGCTGGCGGCCGTGACCCTGGCCGCCGGCGGTGTCCTTACTTTTGCCGGCAGCGCGGCCGCCGCACCGCTGCCCGACAGCAGCACCGCCGCCCGACCCGCGGATCAAGCCGACGTCATTGCGTTGCGGGCGTTGGACGCAGCACTGTCGCAGCGCGGCACCCGCTACCGCAGCGGCGGCAGCCGGCCGGGCGGGTTCGACTGCTCCGGACTGGTGCAGTGGTCCTACCGCCAGGCGGGGCTCCACCTCCCCCGCACCGCCGCCGCGCAGTCGCGGGTCGGTTCCCGGGTGAGACTGTCGCAGATCCGGCCCGGGGACCTGATCTTCTACTCCTACGGTGGTGGTGTCGGGCACGTCGCGATGGCCGCCGGGGACGGCATGCTCATAGAGTCGTCACAGTCCGGCCACCCAGTGGCCAAGCGCCGGATCTACACAAGGGGACTCACCGTGATCCGGCGCGTCGCCTTTCCCGTGCACTCTTCGATGGACACCCCATGACCATCCACGCACGGCCGTAAACTGGTGTTATGCCGCGTAACTGGCTGAAGGCCAAAAGAGCAGGTGAGTACCACTCTGAGCCAGTTTCTCGGTGGTCAGTTTACCCGGGTCAGGAGTCGGTGTGGGACTATCCGCGACCGCCGCGCGCCGAACGGGTCTGTCGGCGCGCTCGGGTCGTGCACGGCGGGACCCTCGTGCTCGACACCGACGATGTAGTCCGCGTGCTGGAGACCTCGCACCCGCCGACCTACTACCTGCCGCGCTCGGAGTTCCGGGTGCCACTGCTTCCTGCGCCGCGGCTGACGATGTGCGAATGGAAGGGCGAGGCCTACTACGTTGACCTGGAGGTGCCCGGCGTTGCTCCGCTGCGCGAGGTGGGCTGGTGGTACCCGCAGCCCGATCTGCACTACCCGCAACTCACCGATCGGGTCGCCGTCTACGCCGGCCGGTTTGACGAGGTCACTTTGGACGGGGAGCTGGTGACGCCGCAGCCGGGCGAGTTTTACGGTGGCTGGATCACCGCGGACGTCGTCGGCCCCTTCAAAGGCGGTCCCGGCAGCGGGGGTTGGTAGGGCGCTTCCGACTCGCCCCCCGCATAACCGTCAGCAGTGTCGAAGAACATCACGCCGTGGTCGAGCGCGCGCCCGACTAGCTCGTCGGCGAGCTCCGCACCGACCTTGTAGACCGCGCCGATGTCGCGGTTGCCGGCCGTGAAGGTCATGGAACCGAACGCCAGTCGTGACACCAACAGCCCAGTCTGGCCTAGCAGTGCGTACGGCATGCTCGTCTCCGTCGAGATCGTCACAGCCATCATGGACGCTTCGTTAATGCCTCGCAGGACAGCCGGGAGCCTCGATCAGATTGCGGGCAGCCAAAGATTCGTTCGGCACGCGGATTAGACCAGTGCTTACGCGGCGGTGCAGCCGCCACCGCCACAGGCGCAGCCGGTGCAGCCACCCGTCGGCGGTGGCACAGCGCTGGCCGCCCGGTGGCCCAGCAATCCACCGGCGAGTAGGAGCCCGACCGCGCCGGTGCCGGCCACCGCAACGATCACTGCCAGCGCCGGACCGCCCGCGCTGAGGGCCAGGGCACCACCAGCGGCACAGACCGCGCCGGCCGCCACCACGCTGGGGGCGGCCACCCGGTTGGCCGCGCTGAACGCGGCGTCTGAACGCAGCGTTGCGGGGGTGCGGATGCCGGCGAACCGGTTGCGCGGCAACCGCCGCTGCCAACCGAGTAGCCCGACGGTGAGCAGTGCCGCGGCGGCGATGAGCAGCACCATCGCGAGCAGCCTGGAAGCAGACACGGCGGTCAGGATACCGGCGTGGTGAACCCGCGGTCAGCGGTCCACTTCACCGCGGATGAACGCTTCGACGGCTGCGTAGGCGTCGGAGTCGGAGTACTGCTCGGGAGGTGACTTCATGAAATACGCTGACGCGGAAGTTATCGGGCCGCCGATGCCGCGGTCTTTAGCGATCTTCGCCGCCCGGATCGCGTCGATGATCACCCCGGCGGAGTTGGGTGAATCCCAGACTTCGAGCTTGTATTCCATGCTCAGCGGCACATCGCCGAAGCCCCGGCCTTCCAACCGCACGTAGGCCCACTTGCGGTCGTCCAGCCACGGCACGTGATCCGACGGCCCGATGTGCACCGCCGCCTTCTCCATCTCGTGCGGCACCTGGGAGGTCACCGACTGCGTCTTGGAGATTTTCTTTGACATCAGCCGCTTGCGTTCCAGCATGTTCATGAAGTCCATGTTGCCGCCGAAGTTGAGCTGATAGGTGCGCACCAGCTCCACTCCGCGGTCTTCGAACAGCTTGGCCAGGACGCGGTGCGTGATCGTCGCGCCGACTTGGGACTTGATGTCGTCTCCGATGATCGGCAGTCCGGCGCGGGTGAATTTGGCGGCCCACTCCGGATCGGAGGCGATGAACACCGGAAGGGCATTGACGAAGGCGATGCCGGCATCCAGCGCGCACTGAGCGTAGAACCGGTCCGCGTCCTCAGAGCCCACCGGCAGGTAGGACACCAGCACGTCGGCGCCGGAAGCGCGCAGCGCGGCAACCACGTCCACCGGCTCCTCGTCGGACTCGGTGATGATGTCCCGGTAGTACTCGCCTAGCCCATCCATCGTGTGTCCGCGCGCCACGGTGACGCCCAGCGGTGGCACGTCACAGATCGAGATGGTGTTGTTCTCGCTCGCCACGATGGCTTCAGACAAGTCTCGCCCGACCTTCTTGGCGTCGACGTCGAATGCGGCGACGAACTTCAAGTCACCGACGTGGTAATCACCGAACTGCACATGCATCAGCCCGGGCACGCGGATTGTGGGATCGGCGTCGCGGTAGTAGTGCACGCCCTGTAGCAGCGAGGCAGCGCAGTTGCCGACGCCCACAATGGCGACCCGGATGCCGGGACCGGCGTCGCGGCCTTCAGTCATTGGTCCGCCTTTCGGTGTCATGATGTGATGCGGCTGGGTTGGCTTTTTCATGGGCGATCAGTTCGTTAAGCCAGCGCACCTCGCGCTCACTGGTCTCCAGGCCCATTCGGTGCAGTTCCAAGGTGTAGCGGTCAATCTGGTCGCCGGTTCGGGCTAGCGCAGCGCGCAGACCTTCGCGACGTTCCTCCACTCGGCGGCGCCTGCCCTCCAGGATGCGCATCCTGACTTCGGCTGGTGTCCGAGAGAAGAACGCCAGGTGCACGCCAAACCCGTTGTCCTCCCACGTCTGCGGGCCGGCGTCGGCGAGCAAGGCGGCGAAACGTTCCTTGCCGTCGGCGGTAAGCCGGTACACCCGCCGCCCTCGGCTGGCCCAGCCCGTTCCCCGACTGGCCCGCAGTTCGTCGACGGCCTCGTTGTCCTCGACGATAAAGCCGGAGCGCTGCAACCGGCGTAGCGTGGGATACAGCGACCCGTACGAGCACGCGCGGAAGGCCCCGAGTAGTCCAGTGAGGCGTTTGCGCAGCTCATAGCCGTGCATCGGAGCGTCGTGCAGGACCCCTAGCACCGCTAGTTCCAGCACGCGGCACCTCCCACCAGACAGCCGATGTATGGGCGCACTATATCGCGTCGATACATCACCTCTCATCTTGATCACTGTCTTACCGCCCGAACGCCCCAGCGGTGATCACGCGACGGTTGCGTAGGCTGTTGTCTGTGCGGACCCAACGGCAAGTAGTGGACTACGCCTTGCAGCGGCGTGCGCTGCTGGCGGAGGTCTACGCCGGCCGGGTCGGGCTCACCGAGGTCTGTGACGCGACTCCGTACCTGCTGCGGGCGGCGAAATTCCACGGTGAGGCAAGCTCGGTCACCTGCCCGCTATGCCGCAAGGAGTCTCTGACGCTGGTCTCGTGGGTGTACGGTGACGGCCTCAAGCAGGCGGCCGGGTCGGCTAGGACGGCCGACGAGCTGAGCCGGATGGCGACGCTTCACGAGGAATTCAGTGTCTACGTCGTCGAAGTGTGCCGGACGTGCAGCTGGAACCACCTCGTGCAGTCGTACGTCCTGGGAACCAGCGGTGTGAGTAGGCGGTCCCGCCGGCGGACCGCAGCGGAGTAAGCCGTCTGGGCTGGGGTTTATCCCGCCAACGCGGTCCCTGCTCACACCTCGGGATCTTAGTACCGGTCTGGGAGGACAACGCGTGACCGACCAGCGAGATGACAGCGGTCGACCAATCAGGCGAACGCCGGCCGAGCCGGCAATGGGGCGGACGCCGGCCGCGCCGGCAATGGGGCGAACGCCGGCCGAGCCGGCAATGGGGCGGACGCCGGCCGCGCCGGCAATGGGGCGGACGCCGGCCGAGCCGGCAATAGGGCGAACGCCGCCGCTCCCCCAGGGCGAGCCGGAGCTGCTCACCCACCCAGCGGCGCCGGCTGCCCGAGGTCCGGTCGGCAGCGGTGGCGGGTATGGCTATCGGTACGACGGCGGCAACCTGCCGCCGTCGAGTCGGGCCGGGCAGCCGGCGTGGCGCACCCGCTGGCTGCGGGCGCGCAAGTTCGTCCTCGCGGGCGTACTGCTGGCCATCCTGATGCCGGTGCTGGCCTTTTTCGCCGGTTGGCTTTTTCTCGGCGTGCCGTCCCCGGCGGCGTTGGCAGCGCAGCGCAAGCAAGTCACGACGATCATGGCCAGCGACGGGACCACCGAGATCGGCCGCTATGTGCCTGATCAAGGCAATCGGATACCGGTCAGCCTCACGCAGGTGCCAGTGCCGGTGCAGAACGCGGTCCTGGCCGCTGAGGACCGAAGCTTTCGATCCAACCCTGGATTCGATATCACCGGCATCGCTCGGGCGACGTGGAAGCAGCTCACCGGCGGGAGCGGCGGTGGGTCCACGATCACTCAGCAGTACATCAAGGTGGCCACCGGCCACGACGAGTACAGCATCTTCCGGAAATTCCGCGAGGTGATCGTCGCGGCCAAGCTGACCAAGCAGGAATCCAAGGACCGGATCCTGGAGGACTACCTCAATACGATCTACTTCGGTCGCGGCGCCTACGGTATCCAGGCCGCCAGCCAGGCGTACTTCGGAAAGAACGTGCAGAACCTGACCGTCTCCGAGGCGGCGGTGCTCGCCAGCGCGATCCGGTCCCCGTCCCGGCTGGACCCAGCCAAGAACCTGACGCAGGCACAAGCGCGGTGGAACTCCGTGCTCGACGGCATGGTCGCGCAGGGCTGGCTTTCCCCCACCGATCGGACCGTCGGGCTCTATCCGACGACCTTGCCGCCGAGTCAGGCCCCAGGAGTGCCGACCGACGACCGGGCACACATCGTCGACCGGGTGATGGACGAGCTGGACAAGCAGGGCATCACCCGTGACCAGCTCGCCGTCAACGGCGGTCGAATTACTACGACCATTGATCCCCGCGCCCAGCAGTTGGCCCGCGACGCCGTCGTCACCGAGCTGCGCGGGCAGCCGAACAACCTGCACTCCTCACTGGTCGCGATCGATCCGCGCAGCGGAGGAGTGATTGCTTACTACGGTGGATCGGCTGGGGATGGCTTCGACTTGGCCGGCGGCCCGGCGTGGAGTCCAGGATCGGCGTTCAAACCGTTCACCATGGTGGCTGCGCTGGAGCGCGACATCGGCATGTACTCGCAGTACTCGGGTGAGTCTCCGGTCGCCATCGACGGTCTGTCCTACGCCAACTCAGAGAGCCGCAACTTCCCCCAGCTGACCTTGAAAGAGGCGATGACCCAATCGGTCAACACCGCATTCGTGCGGCTGGCTCAGGACGTGGGACCCACGTCAATCCGGGAGGCCGCGATCCAGGCTGGAATTCCAAGCGAGATCAACGGCAAGCCTTCCATGGCTGAGCCGGACAGCGGAGCGCCTGCGCTCGGTATCACGCTCGGCCAGTACCCGGTGCACACGATCGACATGGCTAGCGGCTACGCGACCTTCGCCGCCGACGGGATGCGGCACGAGCCATTCTTTGTCCGCCAATACGCCAACGGCCGGGGCACCGTCCTGTACCAGCACCTCGACAAGCCACAACCCGCCTTCGACCGGGCCGACCCCGAGCGCAACACGCAGCTGGCCCGCAACGTCACCGCGACGATGACCGACGTCGCCCGCAGCTCACAGATCCCATTGACGGGTGGCCGTCAGGTGGCCGCCAAGACCGGGACCCACCAGCTTGGCGACACCGGTCACAACTCCGCGGCCTGGACGGTTGGGTACACCCCCTCGATATCCACCGCAGTGTGGGTGGGCGACCCGGCTAACACGGCGTTGAAGAACTCCACCGGCGGTGACGTCTTCGGCCGCGGCGTGCCGGGCACGATCTGGCAGCGGTTCATGAATTCCTACTTGATGGGCGCCCCGATGGAGGTCTTCGCCCCGTTCACCCTGATCGGTCCGGCCGCGCCACCGCCACCGGTGGTGGAGCAGCCAAACCCGCAGCCGACCCGTAAGCCGCGCAACACCATGCCATCGGCAACGCCCGCACCCACCGTTGACGGCTTCGGGCCGATACTGGTCGAGCCTTCGACCAAACCGACGAGACCCCAGCGCAACGGGTGCTTCCCATTCTGCGACGCGCCGGCACCGGGCGACGACGGACAGGACAATCGGGGAGGCTGATTGGGCCCGGAGGTGTCTCAGCGGGTAGTTCCGAGCTGGACCGATCCGGTGGCGACGCAGGCCAGCCGGATCGTCGGCGGCCCGCTCGGTCGGCATGCGCTGCTGGGCCGGCAGTGGTTCTGGACGCCGCTGCGGGTGATCCTGCTGTTCGCGACGATCACCCTGGCGTTGGGCTGGTTGGTCAAGGTGCCCTGTCTGCAGACCTACCGCGACAGCGCCGGCACGGTGCAGGTGGACTGGCGCGACGGCCGCCAGTACCTGGCCATGTGCTATTCCGACACCGTCCCCCTCTACACCGCGGAGCGGCTCAACCAGCCGGGATTGTCCGGATTTCCCTACGTCACCTCATGGATCGACCATCCGGGGCAGCCCGGTCAGCAGCTGCGCTACATGGAGTATCCGGTGATCACCGGCCTCTACCAATGGGTCGCCGCCAAGGCCGCCCAGATCTGGGTAGCCATCGGCAGCTCTGGTTGGCTGCCCAGCTCGGCACCCGCCATCGTGTACTTCAACATCAGCGCAGTCGGGCTGACCGCGGCGTGGCTGCTGACGGTCTGGGCGCTGGTCGGGCTGTCCCGGCGACGACCGTGGGATGCCGCGCTGGCCGCGTTGTCGCCGCTGGTGGTGGTACACGCATTCACCAACTTCGATGCGCTGGCCACCGCGCTGGCCACCGTCGGCTTGCTGGCCTGGGCCCGGCGCCGACCGGTGCTCGCCGGTGTGCTGATCGGTCTGGGCGCCGCCACCAAGCTCTACCCGCTGTTCTTTCTGGGCCCGATCCTGCTGCTGTGCCTGCGTGCCGGCCGGGTGCGGGCCGGGCTCCAGGCGACTGCCGCGGCGGCGATGGCGTGGGCTGTGGTCAACCTGCCGGTGGCGATCCTGTTTCCGGCGGGCTGGGCGGAATTCTTCCGGCTGAACAGCCGGCGCGGTGCTGATCCGGACACCTTGTACACCGTGGTATCCAGCTTCACTGGTTGGCCTGGTTTCGATGGGGTCCTGCAGCCCGGCCAGAGCCCGCAGGTACTCAACTTGGTCAGCGCGACGTTGTTCGTGCTGGCCTGTGCGGTGATCGCGTGGGTTGCGATGGCCGCACCGCGCCGCCCTCGGCTGGCCCAGCTGTGCTTTCTGGTGATATGCGCGTTCCTGCTCGTTAACAAGGTCTGGAGTCCGCAGTACTCCTTATGGCTCGTACCGCTCGCGGTGCTAGCGATCCCGCAGTGGAAACCGGTGCTGGCGTGGATGGTGCTCGATGCTGCGCTTTGGGCACCCCGGATGGCCTACTATCTCGGCCCAGATCACAGGGGCTTGCCTATCGAGCCATTCCTCGGCGCCGTGCTGATCCGTGATGCCGCGGTACTGCTCCTAGTAGCCCTTGTGCTGCGCGCCATCTGGCGTCCAGAGCACGACCCGGTCCGCGTGGCCGGCGACGACGATCCGCACGGCGGCGTCCTCAATGGTGCGCCTGAAAGACTTCCGGCCACCCCGACATGGAGACATATCGGGGTTTCAGCGACCCAATAGCCCCGATATGTCCCCATGTCGGGACGCTGGTGCGGGAATTGTGGTCGCGCTGAGTAGTCGACAATGCGGGATCTTGGTCGCTGACTGGGGTCATGCGTGCCGTCTCTGTAACCTGGAAGGGGTGTTTGAGTGCTGTCGGCGCATCCGTCCAGTGCACGGTGAGTGCATAGCGTAACCACGATCTGCTGAAAGTGCTGGTTATCGTTACGGAGAGCGCCTTTAGTCGTTACTCTGAAGGCACAACCGGGTACAGAGAGACACGTGAGCGACACGGAGGCACCTATGGGAGCACGAGCGAGGGTGACCACGGTTGCCGGAGCAGCCACGTTACTGTGCGCAGCCAGCACCTTTGGAGGGGCCTCGTCGGCCCTTGCCGCACCCTCCAACGTTTCCCCTTCTATTGCGGTTCTTGCCACAGCCCCCGCACCGATGTTGGTGGGTGGTTGCGGTGACACGGTGAGAGGCGCTCCCGGTCAGCCGGTGGGCGTCCGGTTGGCCGGACTTTCGGTGATCGACGTCGGCTCGGTGCCTGCCACTGGGTTGAAGACGTTCGACGCCACCCCTGCCGTACGCCATCAGATGGGACCGTTGGCGCCGGTATGCATGATCAGCGCTGAGCCGATTGCTGGGCTGACGGACCCCGTGACGAAGCTCTTCGGGCCCGCCGCTGCGCCAGTGACTGGTGCGGTCGGAACGCTCCCTCTGGTGGGCACGCCTGCGGTGCCGGGCGCACCCGCTGCTCGGCCGCCGGCAGCACCTGCGGAGCAGCCGCAACCCGGCGCAGCGACGGCGCCAGTGCTGGTCTCTCCAGCGGCTGGTCCGTTCTTCGGGCCGATGATGCCGAGCGATTTCCCGTTCGCGCTTGGTCGGTACAACAGTGGGCTGCCCCGTTACAACTACGCCGAGTTGTTGCAGATCGGTCGTCCCGGTGCGGGTTCACTCGGTCGGCTCTCCGCCGGCATGTTGACAGCCGACCTGTTCGGCACGCCCCAGGTCAGCAACGGTTCAGGAGCATTCGGCAAGCACAGTGCCGCAGCCAACGACGTCGCTGCCGCTGGCCGTGCGACCGCGTTGCCCGCCAGCGGTGTGGAGCGGATCGCACTGCCGATCCTGGTCGCCGTGCTAATGCTGGCTAGCGTCACCGCCGCACTGCTGCGGGGCTGGGTTCTCGGGCGACGCTGAACCCGCGCCTTTCGGCGAATAAGCAAGAGGCCGCCACGCGATTGTGATCGCGAGGCGGCCTCTTGCTATCCTGCACAGCGTTGCCGCGGCAGCGTTGTCGTCGCGCGGCTCGGAGTGTGATGTGGCCGGCTCAGCCGGCTTGTGGTTGGATTGCCGGCTCAGCCGGGCTGGTAGTGAGATTTGGCCGGCTTAGCCGGCGTGGATTGCCGGCTAAGCCGGCTTCCTCCTGCCGCGGAGAGTCCGCGGCCGACAGTCCACAGGAGGTGAGTGGTCTTCATGCGTCGTTACGAGATGATGGTCATCCTGGATCCACAACTTGACGAGCGCACCGTTGCGCCATCGCTGGACCAGTTCCTTGGAGTGGTGAAGACGCAGGGCGGCAGCATCGACAAGGTCGAGATCTGGGGCAAGCGTAGGTTGTCCTACGAGATCGACAAGCGCACCGAGGGAATCTACGCGGTAGTCGACATGTCCTGCAGCCCCGCTGCGGTGGCCGAGCTCGACCGGCAGCTGTCGCTCAGCGAATCCATCCTGCGCACCAAGGTGTTGCGGCGGGATTCGGGAAAGGGCTGACATGGCGGGCGACACGATCATCACGGTGATTGGAAACCTGACGGCTGACCCGGAGCTGCGGTTCACCCCATCCGGTGCAGCCGTGGCCAACTTCACGGTTGCCTCCACGCCTCGCACCTTCGACCGCCAAAGCGGCGAGTGGAAAGACGGTGAGGCGCTTTTCCTGCGGTGCAACATCTGGCGGCAAGCCGCGGAGAACACCGCCGAGTCACTCACCCGAGGCATGCGAGTGATCGTCAGCGGACGGCTGCGCCAGCGTTCGTTCGAGACCCGGGAGGGCGAGAAGCGGACCGTGATGGAGATGGAGGTCGACGAGGTCGGTCCTTCGTTGCGCTACGCCACCGCCAAGGTCAACAAGGCGACCCGTCAGGCTGGGGCTTCAGGCAGCGGTGGTTATGGCGCTTCGGGGTCCTCCGGCGGTCCTGCCGATGACCCGTGGAGCTCGGCTCCCCAGGCCGGTGCATCGGCCGGAGCAGGCAACGGCGCTGGCGGCTTCGACGACGAGCCCCCTTTCTGACCTATTCCGTTCACTCATAATCGACTTCAGGCGCGACCCACTCAGGAGTATTTCAGTCATGGCTAAGCCGCCGGTACGCAAGCCGAAAAAGAAGATCTGCATCTTCTGCAAGGACAAAGACACCGCAATCGACTACAAAGACACCGGGCTGCTGCGGAAGTATATCTCCGACCGGGGCAAGATCCGGGCCCGCCGGGTGACCGGTAATTGCAGCCAGCATCAGCGAGACGTCGCGGTAGCGGTGAAGAACGCCCGCGAGGTCGCGCTGCTGCCCTACACCTCGACCGCACGCTGATACCGGGGAAGAGGCGACCACGTGAAGATCATCCTCACTGCTGATGTCCCACAGTTGGGCGGCCCTGGCGATCTCGTTGTAGTCAAGGACGGCTACGCCCGCAACTACTTGCTCCCCCAACGGTTGGCCATCACGGCTACCAAGGGTGCCGAGAAGCAGGTGGCCACCATCCGTCGGGCCCAACAAGCCCGACAGATCCGCGATCTCGACCACGCCCGCGAGATCGCCGGCAAGCTCTCGAGCCTGGGTACTGTTTCGGTGACGGCCAAGGCTGCCCGCTCCGGCGGCAAGCTGTTCGGGTCAGTCACCGCGGCCGACGTCGTTGACGCCGTCCGCGCAGCCGGTGGTCCCCCGCTGGACAGGCGTGCGGTTGACCTCGGTGGCCATATCAAGTCCACCGGCAAGTACGAAATGACCGTCCGGCTGCACCCGGAGATCTCCGTCACCGTTCCTTTCGAGATCACCACCGCCGCCCGCTGACTCCACTCGCACCACCGCAGGAATTCCGGCGCAGTAGCGCCGTAGCGCAGCGTCGTGAACTCGGCGGAACCGACATTCCAAGCGTCTTGGACGTCGGTAGCGTCGAGTTCACGCGCACAGCGGCAGGTGACGTGTTGCGCCGCGCCCCGCTGTGCCCCTAGTGAACGCCAGCGGCCGCCCGCCAGCCAGATTCCGCTGCAGTGCACCACTCGGTCCCTATCCGACCACCAGTTCCGCTCGCCGCGCACAACCCGGTAACCCCCCGCGGGTGGCGCGTTCGGAGACGTGTCGAAGGCTCGGACCGTGGTAAGCGCGCCATGGCGACACGCACGACGATAGGCGCCACCGGGACACGCCGCGTCGAGGCAGACAACTTTTATCCACACCCGCGCACAGGGTGATGACCAGCCAAAACGGATCAATTACGAGCAACCTTCCCCAGGTCATCCCCAGGCACCGACCGCAGTCTGGCTCGCGGTGGGGGGTTCGACACGGCGGCGTCCCCAGGCTGTCCCCAGGCACCGCACAAGCGGGTTTGCTGAAGGTCGCCGTTCGACCCTAACCTCGCCCGGCGCCTGAAGAAACGGGTCGCGGGGGCCCTGGCGAACAGACACTGTCGGTGCCGTGGGATAGAACAGGTGTTCGCCGGAAGCTCGGGCAGTCGGGGGAAGGGCAGGTATCCACGCGTGGCGCTGGTGGATGACCGTGGCGTGCGGGTTCAGGACGGCGGGCCGGCTTTCGATCGGCAGCCACCGCAGGACATCACTGCCGAACAGTCGGTGCTCGGCGGGATGTTGCTGTCCAAGGACGCCATAGCCAATGTGGTTGAGGTGTTGCGGACCGACGACTTCTACCGGCCCGCTCATCAGGCCGTCTTCAACTGCGTCCTCGATCTGTACGGGCGCGGTGAGCCGGCCGACCCGGTCACCGTCTCGGCGGAGCTGGAACGCCGCGGTGAGTTGCTCCGGATCGGCGGGGCGCCGTACCTGCACACTCTCATCTCGATCGTACCTACGGCGGCCAATGCCGGGTACTACGCGGAGATCGTCGCGGGCAAGGCGGTGCTGCGGCGTCTGGTCGAGGCCGGCACTCGCATCGTGCAGCTGGGCTATCACGGCGCTGACGGTGCAGACGTCGACGAGGTAGTGGACCGCGCCCAAGCCGCGGTCTACGAGGTCACCGAGCGGCGGATGAGCGAGGACTACATCGCGCTGGAAGAACTGCTACAGCCCACCATGGATGAGATCGACGCGATCGCGTCCCGGGGTGGCGTCGCAGCCGGCGTCCCGACCGGCTTCGTCGACCTTGACGCGGTGACCAACGGTCTACATGCCGGTCAGATGGTGATCGTCGCGGCCCGTCCCGGGATCGGCAAATCTACCCTGGGGCTTGATCTTGCTAGGTCCTGCTCGGTCGCCCACGGCATGGCCAGTGTGATCTTCTCGTTGGAGATGAGCCGCACCGAGATCGTCATGCGGCTGCTGTCCGCCGAGGCTAAGATCCGGTTGTCGGATATGCGGTCCGGTCGGATGACCGATGACGACTGGACCCGGCTGGCCCGGCGGATGGGCGAGATCAGCGAGGCTCCGCTGTTCATCGACGACTCGCCCAACATGACGATGATGGAGATCCGGGCCAAGGCACGCCGGCTCAAGCAGCGCCATGACCTGCGCCTCATCATCGTGGACTACCTGCAACTGATGACCTCGGGCAAGAAGGTGGAATCGCGCCAGCAGGAGGTCAGCGAGTTTTCCCGGCACCTGAAGTTGCTGGCCAAGGAACTCGAAGTCCCCGTGGTCACGATCTCGCAGCTCAACCGCGGTCCCGAACAACGCACCGACAAAAAGCCGATGCTGGCTGATCTCCGCGAATCCGGCAGCCTTGAGCAGGACGCCGATATGGTGATGCTGATCCACCGACCCGATGCCTGGGAGCGCGACGATCCCCGCGCCGGTGAAGCTGACCTCATCCTGGCCAAACACCGCAACGGGCCAACGACGACCGTGACCGTCGCCCACCAACTGCACTACAGCCGCTTCAACGACATGGCCCAGGGTTAAATCGCTTCAAGATCGCCGTTCTCGGGCTCAGTCAGCCGGGTTCGCCGCGACGCTTGCGATGGATCACCCAGCTCAGGTCCACCAGCGCGATTGCACCAAGCACCGCGAGGGCTACGCCCAGTGCTGTCAGGCCCGACATGATCAGAAATACCGCACTGGCGGCGCAGAACACCAGCCCGAAGCTGGCTAGTACGGCGCGCAGAGTCAGTGCACTGCGCGCCGGTGACGACCCAGCGAACCCCGCGGTCGGGTCGTGGTAATCGGGTAGCCCCTGCTCATAATCAGCTCGGGTTCGCCGGCCACGCCGGTCATCGTGCTCTGACACACCTTCCCCGATTCGCCGGCCTCGCTCCGATTCGTACCGCGCGCACGCTCCCGAACTCCACAGGAGAGCCGTCCCGCTCTGTGGAGCAGCGCTGTCGTCGAGTTCGGGACCTCGTGCAGTCCGCTGGCGACTCCTTGAGTACCCGGCGCGGTCGCGGGCAAACTGGAGAGATCGTGGGTAGACGGGCGGGATTGCGGGAAACTAGTGAGATGCGACGCGCGTCCGGCTGCGGCCCTGAAGAAGAGGCCGCCTGTGCCTCTGAAGAAGGTCAGCTGGCCCAAGGGTACCCGCTTTTGGGTCGATCGGCCGCCCGGCTACTCTCCACCGCGATGCATTCACGAGTGCAAGTCATCCATCTCGGGGAGCTGTCTGGTCAGCTACGCCAAGCGGCGAGGCATCTGTTCGAGGTGGTGCTGGCCCCTCTAGGGCTGTTCTACCTGGTATTGACGCTGACAAACCTGACCGGTGGGCTGATCGCGGCCCTGGCTTGGGCGTTGACGGCGCTGGGCCGCAGGGTGGTGACGCACACGCCGATTCCCGCCGTGCTGTGGCTCACCACCGGGTTGCTGGTGGTCCGCACCGCCATCGGGTACGCCACCGGAAGTGTGTTCCTCTATTTTCTGCAGCCCACGTTGCAGAATTTCCTCATCGCATTCGGGTTGCTCGCCACCGTAAGGCTGCGCCGGCCCCTGATCGCCCGGTTGGCCGACGACTTCTGCGCCTTTCCGGTCGCGCTGACCAGTAACCTTCGGGTCCAACGGTTCTTTCGGCGGGTATCGCTGCTGTGGGCGATGGTGTTCCTGACCAACGGGGTGGCGACACTGTGGGTGCTCGCCCGCGCGACCCTGGGGGACTTCCTGATGGTGACCACCGCTGGTTCCTTCACGCTGGTGGGGATAGCCGCGGTGGTATCGCTGCTGTGGTTTCGCCGGGAGTTACGCGGCGAGGGCATCCGGCTTCGATTCGCCTCTGCGGCAGCGTAGCTCGGCTCAGCCGAAGCGCTGGGCTAGCCGGTGGAACAACTCTGGTACCGCGCCCTGCACCCGTGCAGCCACCGAGAGCCAGCGCGGCGCAAACACCTCCGGCTCACCCCGCTCGATCGCCTGCAGCAGCGCTGTGGCTACCTTGGCGGCAGTGAGTGGGCGGGGAAAGTTCCGGTCGTAGGGCAATCCACGATGCTCGAAGAACGGGGTGCGTACCGCACCGGGTAGCAGCGTTGTCACACCGATCCCCTCACCGGCCACCTCATGGCGGACGCTGGCCGCGAACGTCCGCAGCCCGGCCTTCGTGGCAGCGTAGACCGCTTCTCCGCCGACTCCCACTGCCGCGATGGACGAGACGAACACCAGGTGCCCACGCCCGCGGCTGCGCATCCCGGGTAGCGCAGCTTGGGCCAACCGCAGCGGGGCGGTCAGGTTCACCGCGATCAGCGCGTCGATATCCGTCGGTGCCATCGCTGCCAGGTCTCCGGCCCACCCGCGGCCCGCCGAGTTCACCAGCAGGTCGACTCCCTTTGCGGCGTCGACCGCCTGTGACAGGCCCTCGGCGGTGGACAGATCGGCCACCAGTGCGCAAGCGTCCAGGCGGTACGCGAGCGCGGTGAGCCGGGTCCGGTCCCGGCCGAGCACGGTCACCGCGCAACCGGCCGCGGCCAGACCCTCGGCGATGGCCGCGCCGACCCCAGACGAGCCGCCGGTGACCAGGGCATTGCAGCCGGTGATCATCAGATGACCCGTCATCCCCAGACGGGCCGGCCCCGGCGGTCCCTTGGCACGCCGTCGTTGCTGAGGGCTGCCTGTTCCACCTGGTGCCGGAGCTGGGTGCCGCGATGCGCCAGCAGCGCGATACTGCCGATCAGGACTACCGCCGCGATCACCTGACCGGTGAGCACCGCAGGTGAGTTGTTGATCTGTTCGCCCAGCCAGCTCACCCCGATTGCCACGCCGACCAGCGGATCCACGATCGTGATGATGGCTAGTGCCGGGGCGATCAACGTGCCCTGCTGGAAGGTGTTCTGGCTGAGCAGGAAGCCCATCGGTCCTACCGCGCAGACCACGTAGAGCACCGGGTGTCCGAAGGGCTCGACCAACCCGCCGGACCGGACCTGGCTGGTGACCACCTTCATCAACCCGGCAGTGAGCCCGTAGAGCACCCCGGTTGCCGCCGCTAATGCTGCGACGTGCACTGCCCCGGAGAATCGGGCGGCCACGGCGAGGCACCCCACCACGAGTACCGCTAGCGTGATGGCCAGTGGCAGCAGTGTCCAGCCGTCAGCGAGTTGGGTGGACGCGTCAGTCGGGTGGGCCAGAAGCAGGAAGGCGGACAAGCCTGCCACGCATCCCAGTGAGCCCAACACGATGAGCCGGTCCACCCGGCGATGGGCCAGCAGCGCCGCGAACACCGCGCCGAACAGCACGCCGGTCACCAGCAACGGCTGCACGAGCACCAGCGGTCCGAACGCGAGGGCGACGAGCTGCAGGCTCAGACCCACGACGACGGTCCCCACCCCCAGCACCCACACCGGTCGCCGGATCAGCTCCAGGATCAGTCGCGGGTCGAGCGTACCGGTGGTCGGCACCTCCTTGGTCGCGCGCTGCTGGACCGCGCTGGCCAGCCCGAAACTCGCCGCCCCGGCCACCGCGGCTGGCACCGCGACGAAGAACATCGTCGACGTCGAGTTCGGCACGCCTCACTCCTGCGTTGTGTGGTGGATTGTGGTGCTACGCGGCGCATCGGTCGTCAGGTCGTCAAAGGCCTGACGTAGTGCAGCAGCGAATCTGGCTGGGTCGGGCACGAGCCCAGTGTCAGCACTCACCCCCACTCCGATCATGTCTCCCCAGGTCAGGAAACCAACAGCCAACCCGACGCCGTCGGCGAGCGGCAGCACCGGAAACACCGAAACGACCCGGACTCCCTTCACATAATGCGCCTTTCGCGGCCCCGGCAACACCGATGCGATCAGCGAGAAGTACCGCCGCCGGTAAATCAGCCGCACCAGGGCCGCGTGCAGTGATGCTGGCAGCCGGCCCAGCGCGTCGACCACGGCTTGGGCGGCGACCGGCTGGTCGGCCCGTTCCAGCCTGGCCAGCTCGTCGGCAACGGCGACGATCCGCCAGGTCGGTGGCATCGGCCCGACTGGTAGGTCCAAGGCCAGCGCGGCGGTGTGATTGCCCTGGTAAGAACCTTCATGGTCGTTGCCACCGGCCCGCCGGATCGCGTGGGTGGTCCGCGGCGTCATCACCCGCAGCCGATCGTGCGCCGCGGTACCCACCGGATCGGCGCGGTGCAGCGCCTCGCCGACCAGCGCCAGCAGCAGCGAGGTGGTACCCACCCCGTGCTGCCGGGCGGTGGCCCGCACCGTCGCCGCCGGCAGCTCCGCCATGGCGTAGTCCCGCGCGGCAGTGCTGCGCCCGCCCGGCCCGCCCGCAGGCGCCTGCCCCGCACTGGCCAAGCTGACCAACCCCCGAACCACCCGCTTCCGGCGCAGCGCTCTGGACTCCCATGTTCCGCGTTGCGCGGGCTCAGCCGGGTTAACCGGATGTGAATAACCTCGCTGAACCCGCTGAACAAGGGGAGACTCGTGGTCGGTCAGCAGGGCGATGAGGGTGGCGGTGGCGGCGAGGCCGTCGCCGAGGCTGTGGTGCATCTTCGCCAGGAGGGTGGTCTGGGCGGTGTCGGCGTCGTGGATGACCTCCAACTGCCAGGGCGGGCGATCCAGCGGAACTGGCGTGCTGAAGAACTCGCGCAGGGCCGCCGACCGGGCAATCCCGCGAGCGGAACCGACCGTTCGGACTCGCAGGTGCCGCGCCGGGTCGACGTCGTCGACCGGTAGCCACCGAGGCCGCCGGCCCGGCCGCAGATCCAGCCGGCGGTGCAGCATCGGCAGCGCGAGCGCCCGGTCGGTGATCAGTGCGGCAATGTGGTCGGCGAGCTGTTGCGGCGCCCCAATGGGCGGCTGGTCGGCGAGCATCAGCACGGCGCCGACCTGCTGGGGAACTGTGCGGGTGGCGGCGTGGGCGAAGAAGGCGTCCGGCGCGGACAGTGGGCGGGCACCGTGGTGGCGGGACAACGCGGGCAGCGCGGCGATCTCGGCATCGAAGTCCAGGGCACCGATGTGGGTCAGCGCGCGCTGCTGCGCTTCGGCAAGCAGCGCGGGCTGGCTGGCGAGCTCGCGCAATGCGCCGATCAGCTCGGCCCGTCCATGGCACACGGTGGCCAGCCCGGCTTGGGCCATCAGGTCGGCATTGGCCTTGCCGTGTCCCGCAATCGGCTCGAACATCAGCACCGCTCGCCCGCATGCCACCGCCTCCAGCGCCGTCGCGCCGCCGGCATTGGTCACCACGACGTCAGCGGCCGCGGTCAGCGCCGGCATCTCCGAGGTCCAGCCCAGCGGCACCAGCCGCTGCGCCGGCTCGGCGCGCGCCTCCAGCCTGGCCCGCAGTGCCTCGTTGCGCCCGCAGGCCACCACCACACAGAGCTGTGGGCCGGCGGCAAGCGCGGCGTCGACCGCGCGCTCTACCGAACCGAAACCGAGCGAACCGCACGACACCAGCACGACCAGCCGATCCTCGGGCAACCCACAGCGTCGCCGTGCCTGGGTCGCAGAGCCAGGGTGAAACGCGGCGACCACCGGGGGCGCTCCGACCGCGCCGCGCGCGTCCGGACGCGCCCGATACATCGCCCGCAGGCTCGGTTCGCTCGCCACGTAGTGCAGGTCGATCTCGGAGTAGACCCAGAACGGATGCGGCGCGAAGTCCGAGATGATCGCCGCGACCGGGACGTCAAGACCGCCGCGCCGCCGGATCCAGTCCAGCCCCCCAGTGCCCAGCGGGTAGGTCGACACCACCAAGTCCGGCCGGTACTCCTCGATTACTGGCGTGAGCCCCATGCCGCTCCACACCCCGACGACCCGGCAGGACGACGCGGCGAACCAGCGGTAGCGCCACAGCGCGCGGTAGAAGAAGTCATAAAGCCACGGCGTGGTGTCGACGTTGACCCGGTATATCCAACGGAACCCCGGGCCGACTCCCCGGCCCATCAGTTCCAGCGTGTCGATGCGGCGAATCGTGCAATCCGGCCACAACCGCCGGGCCCGCTCCTCAACGGCCCGCGCGGTCGCGTTGTGGCCCTCGCCGATATCGGCGCTGACGACGAGCAGCTTTCTCGGAAGCAATCGCTGCGGTGGCGCGACGTTCACCAGCGCTACCTCGGCTCGGCGTGCAGGGCCGCCGGATCGGACTCGGTGGCCGCCGGTCCCCAGGCTAGTGCCAGCAGCAGCGCGGCGCGGGTGCCGGGGTCGTCCAGGGCGGACCCGAAGAGGTCGCGCAGCTGAGCCAGCCGGTACCGGACCGTCTGGGTGTGCACGTGCAGCTCGTCGGCGACCGCTTTGCGGTTGCCCATGTGCAGCAGCCACGACTTCAGGGTCTCCAACAGCCGGTCTTGGGTGGACTCGGGCAGTCCGGCAAGGGGGGCCAGGTACTGCCGGCGCAACGCGGTCAACAGCAGGTCGTCGCGGTGTACCACCAGCGCGTCGAGGTGCTCGTCGACGAACAGGGGATCGTCGGGCAGTACGTGCCGCAGCCGTACGGCGTGCTCCGCGAGGCTTGCACTGGCCGGCAGCCGGTCTACCGGCACCGTGGCGCCCACCACCGCACCGGCCCCGCGCAGCGCGGTGGCCAGCCGCTTGCGCTGCCCCGGGCCCTCCGGATCCGGCACAATCGCCACCAGCATCTGCCCCCGCCGCAGCCGCAGGCAGGAATCGTCTAGACGGTCCAGCAGCGCCCGTCCGACCTCATTGTCCGGATTGATCAAGATGACGGCGGCCTGCCGGGGCAGTGGCCACCTGGCCCGGGCTGCGGCGGCCCGGACCGCCGTCATGTCACCGCGGTCGGACAGCAGTAGCTCGGCCAGCTCGTCGCGCAGCCGCTCGCGGGCATGCCCTTCGGCTGTCTGCGCCTCGACGTATCCCCGCAGCGACGCCGACGACAGCTGATCCACGGCGGCGAACACGACCGAAGCCAATCCCGCGAATATCTCAGCGGGAACGCCTAGCTGCAGCGCAGTGTCGGACACATGCCGCCAGGTCACCACGGCGCCGGTCCGGTAGGCGGCCAGCAACGGGCTGATCTCTCGACGCTGCTGGAAGTGGATGCGCCCGATCTCTTCGAACAAAGCCTGTTCGATCTCCGAGGCCAGCTGGGGTGCGATCGTCAACGGGTCCCGCTGGGACAGGAGTACCAGCCGAGCGATGAATCCCTCGGAGGCGCCGAGAACCTCGTCGAAGTCCCAGGCAAGAAATCCCGCGTAATCCGGTTGCTGCTCGGCGAGTAGCTCACGGACCTCGGCGAGGATCGCCGGCAACCGCGCTACGATCGCCGCGACAAGCTCGTATATCTGTATGTTCTCTTCTGCGCCCATGGCCTGCCCCCGTCATCGCGCGACTCGCCAGCCGGGTGTACCCAGTATTTGAGTTCCTGATGCTTTACCCATATGTGACAACTTCGCGGCCTGAGAACTGACTTATAAGTCGCAGAAATACGTCCGCTGACCGCCTGAAGATGGCTTCATGGCCGAGATTTCGGACGCGGATGCGGTGGTGCGCGACCGAGCGCTGCGCCGCCAGCAGCAGGCGGAGAACTTTCCGGTCGCGCTTCGGCTGCTTCCGCGGCGGCTGCGCACGGACCTGGTCGCGGTCTATGACGTCGCCCGGGTGATCGACGATCTAGGAGATCAGGCCGCGGGGGACCGGACGGCACTGCTGACCGCGTTCGGGCGCGACCTCGCCACGATCTGGAACGGCGGGCAACCCCAGCACCCGGTGCTGCGACGACTGGCCCCGGTGGTGGCGGCGCGTGGACTGGATCGGGAGCCGTTCGAGCGGCTGGTCCAGGCCAACCTGGTCGATCAGCGAGTGCGCCGCTATGCCACATACCAGCAGCTACGCGGCTATTGCACGCTGTCGGCAGACCCGGTCGGGCGGATCGTGCTGGCTCTGTTCGGAAGGGTTACGCCCGCCACCACTGAGCTGTCCGACCGGGTCTGCACCGCGCTGCAGCTGATCGAGCACTGGCAAGACGTCGCTGAGGACCGTCGGGCCGGCCGGGTGTACCTCCCGCAGGAGGAGCTCGCCGCTTTCGGCGTGACCGAGGACGACCTGGATGGCCCGGTCGTCTCGCCGGCGCTGCGCCGGTTGATGGCCTTCCAGATCTCCCGGGCCGCCGAGCTGCTCAATTCCGGCGCGCCGCTGGTCGGGCTGCTACACGGCTGGGCTCGGTTGGCCGTGGCGGGATACGTGGCTGGTGGCCGGGCCGCGCTCGACGCGCTACGCCGTGCCGACGGCGACGTCCTGGCCGGTCCCCCGCGCCCGCGCCGCCGCGACGTGCTGCGCCACCTCCTAAGCCTGCTCCGGCAGGCAAGATCGGTCGCCGACGACGCTGCGGTCGCCGAGTTCGACGGCCGGGCTGTGAAATCTCGCTCCGACAGCCCGGTTGTCGAACTCGGCGCAGTGCGAGCTGTTCAGCGCGGGACCGGAACACGATCGGGGAAAACTTCGTGACCAATATCACAGTGGGTGTGGCGGACGCGTTCGAGCTATGTGAGTCGATCACCAAGACGCAAGCGCGCAACTTCTACTACGGCATTCGGCTGCTGCGCCCGGACAAGCGCGCGGCGCTGTGCGTGGTGTACGCACTGGCCCGACGGATCGACGACATCGGCGACGGTGATCTACCCCGCACCGACAAGCTCGCCGCACTCGCGCAGCTCCGCGGCGCGTTGGCTGATCTGGACCGTCCCGGTGCGGACCCGGTGCTCATCGCGCTCGCCGAGGTGACACGGCGGCTGCCGCTGCCGCTGGGTGCCGTTGAGGAGCTGATCGACGGCGTTGAGATGGACGTGCTGGGCCGGCACTACGCCGACTTCGACGAACTGGTCGGGTACTGCCGGTGTGTGGCCGGCGCGGTCGGCCGGCTATGCCTGGCGGTGTTCGGCAGTCGCCGCGGTGACTCCCGGGCGTCGGAGTACGCCGACGCGCTGGGCATCGCGCTGCAGCAGGTCAACATTTTGCGAGACATCCGGGAGGATCTCGGCAACGGTCGCGTCTACGTCCCGCGACAGGACCTGGATCGGTTCGGTGTGCAACTGGCGCTCGACGAGCGGGGGGTCCTGATCGATGCCCAGGGCCGGCTGACCGCGCTGATCCGGTACAGCGCGCAACGGGCCCACGAATGGTATGCCCACGGGCTGGAGCTGATCCCGCTGTTGGACCGGCGCAGCGCTGCGTGCTGCACCGCGATGTCGGGGATTTACCTGCGGCTGCTGGACCGGATCGCCGAGCAGCCCAGCCTGGTGTTCGACCGGCGGCTGTCACTGTCGGGTTGGCAGAAAGCGGAGGTAGCGATGCGTGCGTTGGTCGGGACTTCAGCGTCGGGCTCGGCGTCGGGCTCGGCTTGGGGAGCGTCGGCATGATCCGGCGGGTGGCGGTGATCGGCGGTGGCCTCGCGGGCATCACCGCGGCACTGCACTGCGCTGATGCGGGCTGCCAGGTCACCGTGTTCGAGTCCCGCCCGCAACTGGGCGGGCTGACCCATTCGTTCTCCCGCGGTGACCTCAACGTCGACAACGGTCAGCACGTGTTCCTGCGGTGCTGCACGTCCTACCGGGCGTTGCTACGCCGCCTCGGGGTGGCTGATCGGGTCGCGCTGCAACCGAGGCTGGCCATCCCGGTCTGCTCGCCTGGTGCCGGGGCGCCGGTGTGGCTACGTCGCACCGCGTTGCCCGCACCGCTACATCTGGCCGCGTCGCTGCTGCAATACCGCCCGCTGAGCACCGTGGAGCGGGTGCGTTTCGCGGTGGCCGCCGTCGCGTTGCGGCGGGTCGATCCGACAAGTAAGGCAACCGACGAGCAGAACTTCGGTACCTGGCTGCGCCAGCACGGCCAAAGCGACCACGCCATCTCCGCGCTGTGGGAGCTGGTCGGGATCGCCACGTTGAACTCGCGGGCGGATCACGCCTCGTTGAGCCTGGCCGCGACGGTGTTCCAGGAGGGGCTGCTCACCGACGCGTCCGCCGCGGACATCGGCTGGTCGCTGGTGCCGCTGCGGGAGCTGCACGGCGATCCGGCGCTTACCTGCCTCGCCGCGGCGGGGGCACAGGTGCTAACCAATGCGACCGTGCGGGGCATCGAACCTGTCGGCGGTGGTTCGATTGCCGGCTCGGCCGGCGGTGGTTGGCAGATCACTACCGACGATGGCACCACGACTGCTGACCAGGTGATCCTGGCGGTGCCGCCCGCGGCTGCCGAACAGCTGCTGCCGACCGGCAGCGTTCCCGCGGCGCCAGGATGGTCGCAGCGACTGGGCAGCGTCCCTATCATCAACGTCCACGTGGTGCTGGATCGGCCGGTGCTGGGTGAGCCGTTCATCGCCGGCGTGGACACGCCGGTGCAGTGGGTCTTCGACCGCACCGCGCAGTCCCGGCTGCGCCACGGGCAATACATCGCGGTGTCGCTGTCCGCGGCGGACGACCTAGTCAACACACCGACGGCGGACTTGCGAGCCCAGTTCCTGCCGGAGCTAACCGCGCTGCTGCCGAGGATGCGCGACGCACAGGTGCGCGACTTCTTCGTCACGCGGGAACGGCATGCGACGTTCCGGCCGGCTCCCGGTAGCGCGGCACTGCGCCCATCAGCCGTGACCGCGGCCCGGGGACTGTTCCTGGCTGGCGCGTGGACCGCCACCGGCTGGCCGGCGACGATGGAGGGCGCCGCGCGCAGCGGAGCAGCGGCCGCCACCGCCTTGCTCGAAACCGAGCCGACGGACGTTGCTGCGGAGGTGGCGTGATGACCGCTGACGCACTGCAAACCGAAGCACTCGTCGGCACGCCGGAACCCCCGCCCGCGGCTCGGCTAGCGGCGCCCAGGGTGCTGCGCCGGGCTCGGGACGCGGTGGTCCCGGCGACGCGGGCGTTCATCGCGCGGCTGGACGAGACCAGCGCGGCGATCGCCTCCTATCACCTTGGCTGGACCGATACTGCCGGCGTTCCCACCCGAGGCGACGGCGGCAAGGCCGTCCGTCCCGCGCTGGCCACCCTGTCCGCGCAGGCGGCCGGTGCCCCGGCACGGACCGGAGTCCCCGGCGCGGTCGCCGTCGAGCTGGTGCACAACTTCTCCCTGGTGCACGACGACGTGATGGACGGTGACACCGAACGCCGGCACCGGCCCACGGTGTGGGCGGTATGGGGCACCACCAGCGCGATCCTCACGGGAGACGCATTGCTGGCGCTGGCCCAGGAGGTGTTGCTGGACAGCGCCTCACCACACCGGGCCGCCGCCGCGCGGCTGCTCGCCGAAGCCACCCGCCACCTCGTCCGCGGCCAGGTTCAGGACGTCGCTTTCGAGCAACGCTGCGACGTCACCCTGGAGGAGTGCCTGGACATGGTGTCGGGCAAGACCGGCGCCCTGCTCTCGGCCAGCGCAGCGATCGGCGCGGTGTTGGCCGGCGCGCCGAGGGACGTGGTCGGTGCGTTATCCACTTTCGGCGCGCAGTTGGGGATCGCCTTCCAGCTCGTCGACGACCTGCTGGGGATCTGGGGTGATCCAGCGGTCACCGGCAAACCGGTGTTCTCCGACCTGCGCTCGCGCAAGAAGACCCTGCCCCTGACCTACGCGTTGACCCATGGCGGTCCAGCCGGCCGCAAGCTCTCCCGCTGGATCGCCGGGTCGGACATGCCTGATGAGGCAGGGCTGCGGCGGGTCGCCGAGCTGGTCGAAGCCGCGGGAGGGCGGGACTGGGCGGCTGCCGAGGCGCAGCGTCGCATCGCGGCGGCCACTGACGCGCTGGCCGGAGTCCCGATGCGAGCCGGCCCGCGGGAGGACCTGATCGCCATCGCCCACTTCATTGTCGCTAGGGAGACCTGATGACCCGCACCAGTTCAATCGTCGAGGGCACGGCCAGCCAGCCGCGCTCGGCTGGGCAGGCGCTGGCTGCTGCGGTCGCGGACTTGCGCGGGCGTCAGGACCCGCAGGGATGGTGGAAGGGCGACCTGGACACCAATGTGACCATGGACGCGGAGGACCTGCTGTTACGGGAATTCCTCGGCATCCGCACCGCTGACGAGACCGAGGAAGCCGCCCGGTGGATCCGGTCGCAGCAGCGCGAAGACGGCAGCTGGCCGGTGTATTACGGCGGCCCAGGTGAGCTGTCCACCACCGCCGAGGCCTGGGTGGCGTTGCGGCTGGCCGGCGACCCGGCTGACGCCCCGCACCTGGCGCGGGCCGCGGAGTTCATCCGGGCCAACGGGGGCCTGGAGCGCACCCGGGTGTTCACCCGCATCTGGCTGGCCATGTTCGGGCTGTGGTCCTGGGACGACTTGCCGCACATGCCGCCAGAACTGATCTTTTTCCCGAAGTGGTTCCCGTTCAACGTCTACGACTGGGGGTGCTGGGCCCGGCAGACGATCGTGCCGTTGACCATCGTCTGCACCCTGCGCCCGGTGCGCTCACTGCCCTTCGGAGTTGACGAGCTGCGTACCGGTAGCCCGGCATTGCGCCCGGAAGCAGCCCCCGCCCCGCCGTGGACCTGGGCTGGCTTGTTCCAGCGCACCGACCGGGTGCTGCACGCCTACTCGCGGCGCCCAGTGCGACTGTTGCGGCGAGCTGCGATGCGTCGCGCCGCGGAATGGATCCTGGCCCGGCAGGAGGCCGACGGTTGTTGGGGCGGCATCCAGCCGCCTTGGGTGTATTCCTTGCTTGCCTTGCACCTGTTGGGCTACTCGCTCGACCATCCGTCGCTGCGAGCAGGCCTCGCCGGGCTGGAGAACTTCGTCCTGCGGGAGAAGACCCCGGACGGGTGGGTCCGGCGGTTGGAAGCCTGCCAGTCGCCGGTGTGGGACACCTGCCTGGCGGTCACCGCACTGCTTGACGCGGGAGTCCCGGCCGAGGATTCCGCGGTGGCCCGCGCCAGCGACTGGTTGCTCGGCGAGGAGATCACGGTGCGGGGTGACTGGGCGGTCCGCCGGCCGGGGCTCGCGCCCGGCGGGTGGGCTTTCGAGTTCCACAACGACACCTATCCCGACACTGACGACACCGCTGAAGTGATCCTCGCGCTGCGGCGCGTCGGCCTGAAAGATCGCAACGCCCTGGATCGCGGGGTGGCGTGGCTGATCGGGATGCAGTCCAAAGACGGCGGCTGGGGCGCATTCGACGCCGACAACACCCGGACACTGTGCACGAAGCTCCCGTTCTGCGATTTCGGCGAGGTGATCGACCCACCCTCGGCTGACGTCACGGCCCACGTCGTCGAGGCGCTAGCCGCCGAGGGACTGGCCGACAGCGTGGCCTGCCGGCGTGGCGTGCAATGGCTGCTCGCCGCGCAGGAACCCGACGGATCCTGGTTTGGCCGGTGGGGCGCGAACTACGTCTACGGCATCGGCGGTGTGGTGCCCGCGCTGATCGCCGCGGGGATACCGGCTGATTCCTTGTGCATCCGCCGGGCGATCCGGTGGCTCGAGCAACACCAGAACGACGACGGCGGGTGGGGCGAGGACCTGCGCTCCTACGACAACCGGGCATGGGCGGGCCGCGGTGAATCGACGGCCTCGCAGACCGCGTGGGCGCTGCTGGCTCTGCTGGCCGCCGGCCAGCGATCCTCCGACGCCGTCGAGCGCGCGGTGCGGTGGTTGTGCGACACCCAGCGCGCGGACGGATCGTGGGACGAGCCGCAGTTCACTGGCACCGGGTTCCCGGGCGACTTCTACATCAACTACCACCTCTACCGGATGGTGTTCCCGATCACCGCGCTGGGTCGGTACCTCGAGGCGGTGTCGTGAGTCGGGCCATCAGCCGAGCCGTGTTGTGCACCCCGCTGCGCGTCGAACAGGCCGCGTTGAGCGGTGCCGGGCGCAGCATGCGAGTGGTGCACACCGGCATGGGCCCCCGGCGCGCCGCGGCCACTGCCGCGACCCTGTCGGGTGGCCGCGATCCCATCCTGGTAGCCGGGGTCGGTGGTGCCCTTACCCCCCACATCCGCCCAGGCGACGTGGTAGTAGCCACCGAAGTCCGCTCCGGCACCCCGAGCGCACTCAGCCCGCCGAGTTCGATAACAGGGCTGTTCGCCCAGCTTCGGACAGCCCTCCTGTCGAACTCGACGACGGGAGAGCTGGGTAAACCGGCAACGCCGGACCGCGTGGAGGTGGCGTCGGCGCCGCTGTTGGCGGGGGCGTTGCGGCGGCTGGGGTTGACCGTGCATACCGGGCCGATCCGGTCGGTCTCTCGGATCGGCCGCGGTCTGGCCGGCAACGAAGCGCTGGCGGTGGACATGGAGTCGGCGCAGCTGGCGGCTGCGGGTTCGCCGTTCGCTGTGGTCCGGGCCATCGTGGACACGCCCGATCACCCGCTGTGGCAGCTCGGCACGCTGCACCGGGGGGTGACCGCGTTGCGGACCCTGCGGGCGTGTGCACCCGCGCTGGACTTGTGGGCGGCGGCCACCGGACCGCGTGCGGTTCTGCTCGCGGCGCCGCGATCGTTCTGCGCGGGTGTGGCCAGGGCGATCGACACCGTGGACCGCGCGCTACAGCGTTACGGCGCGCCGGTGTACGTGCGTCGCCAGATCGTGCACAACGCGCACGTCGTCGGCGAACTCCAACAACGTGGTGCGGTGTTCGTCGACGAGGTCGACGAGGTCCCGGCCGGCAGTGTCCTGGTGTTCTCCGCGCATGGGGTATCCTCAGCGGTCCGCCGAGACGCCGCCGCCGGCGGGGGCACCGTCATCGACGCCACCTGCCCGCTGGTGACCAAGGTGCACAGCGAGATCCGCCGGTACGCCAAGCGGGACAACACGGTGTTCCTCATCGGCCACGCCGACCACGAAGAGGTACAGGGCAGCCTCGGCGAGGCACCGGACGACGTGATCGTGGTCCCCGACGTCGATACCGCACACCGCGTGGCGCCACGGGACCCGTCGCGGGTGGCCTACACCATGCAGACCACGCTCGCGGTCGACGAGGCTGAGGAGATCGCCGGGATCCTGCGCGGCCGGTTCCCCACCTTGAGCGCTCCACGCACCGATGACATCTGCTACGCGACCACTAACCGTCAACGCGCGGTGCGCGCGATCGCCCGCGAGGTGGATCTGGTGCTGGTGGTCGGCTCGCCCAACTCGTCGAACTCGGTGCGCCTGGTGGAGGTGGCCCAGCGCGAGGGCGTACCGGCGTATCTGGTCGACGACGTCACTGAGATCGATCTCCGCTGGCTGGTCGGCACGACCCGGGTAGGTGTCACCGCGGGCGCTTCGGCGCCACCGCACCTGGTCGACGAGATCGTGCACTGCCTGGGCGGCCTCGGACCGGTCACCGCGACGGAGTCGCGGCTGATCGAAGAGGACGTCACCTTCGCGCTACCCAGAGAGGTGGTCTGAGAAATGCCTATGCCCATACGCCAATCCCTTCGGCTGGGTGGCTTCCTGCTGAAACAAAAACTGTTGCGACGCGAGAAGTTCGCTCTGCTCGTCGAGCTGGAGCCGTTGTTCGCGTGCAATTTGAAGTGCGGCGGTTGCGGAAAGATCGCCCAGCCGGCAGCGTTGCTGAAAAAGCGGATGCCGGTCGAGCAGGCGATCGCCGCGGTCGAGGAGTGCGGCGCGCCGATGGTCTCCATCGCCGGGGGCGAACCGTTGATGCACCCGCAGATTGACGAGATCACCCGCCAGCTGCTGGACCGCAAGAAGATCGTCTTCCTGTGCACCAACGCGTTGCTGCTGCCCAAGCACCTGCACAAGTTCACCCCGCACCCCGACTTCGCCTGGATGGTGCACATCGACGGCTTGCGCGAGCGCCACGACGAGTCGGTGCGCAAGGTCGGGGGCTTCGACGCCGCGGTCGACGCGATCCGCCAAGCCAAGGCCGCGGGGTTCCGGGTGATGACCAACACGACGTTCTTCAGCACCGACACCCCGCATGACGTGATCGAGGTGCTCGACTACCTCAACAATGAGCTCGGCGTCGACAACATGCAGATCTCTCCGGCCTATGCCTACGACAAGGCCCCCGACCAGGAGCACTGGCTGGGTGTGGAGCAGACCCGCGAGCTGTTCGCCAAGGCGTTCGGCGATGGGCGTCGCAAGCAGTGGCGGCTGAACCACTCCCCGATCTTCCTGGACTTCCTGGAAGGCAAGCGGGAACTGGCCTGTACCGCGTGGGGCATCCCGTCGTACTCGCTGCTGGGTTGGCAACGTCCGTGCTACCTGCTCGACGATAGCTACGCTGCGACCTATCGGGAGCTGATCGAGGACACCGACTGGTCGAAGTTCGGTCGCGGGCGCGACCCGCGGTGCGCCAACTGCATGGCGCACTGCGGCTACGAGCCCACCGCAGTGGTCGCGACGATGGGATCGCTCCGCGAGTCCCTCCGCGCCGCCGTGGGCGGCTGAGCCTCATGCGCGGGCCCGTCGCCGCCTTCTGGAGACAGGCTGCGGTCACAGTGCCCGGGATTACCGCGGTCTGTCTCCCGAACACGGGACGGTGATCGGCAGTGTCGGTGTTGGACGGGGTGCGGGAGCCGGGGGATGTGCAGGCGTTGCCAGCGACCGTGCTGCCCGCGTTGGCGGCGGAGATCCGGGAGCTGCTGATCGACTCGGTGCCGCGAACCGGCGGGCATTTCGGCCCCAACCTCGGGGTCGTGGAGCTGACCATCGCGCTGCACCGGGTGTTCACCTCCCCTCGGGATGCAATCGTGTGGGACACCGGCCATCAGGCCTACGTGCACAAGCTGCTCACCGGGCGCCGCGACGGCTTCGCCCGCCTGAAGACCGCGGGTGGTCTTTCCGGGTATCCCAGCCGCGCGGAAAGCGTGCACGACCTGGTGGAGAACTCCCACGCGTCGACGGCCCTGTCCTACGCCGACGGGCTGACCAAGGCTTTCGCCCTGCGCGGCGAGCTGGACCGCGCGGTGGTCGCCGTGGTCGGCGACGGTGCCATGACGGGGGGAATGTGCTGGGAGGCGTTGAACAACATCGGCGGGTCGCCGGACCGCCCGCTGATCATGGTGCTCAACGACAACGGCCGTTCCTACTCGCCGACGGTGGGATCATTCGCCGGGCACCTCAAAGCGCTGCGCGGCGGCCCCGCTGACGACACCTGTGCGCATAGCGTGTTCGGCAGTCTCGGGCTGGCCTATCTCGGCCCGATCGACGGCCACGACATCGCGGCGGTGGAGGCTGCGCTGCGGCAGGCCCGGTCGCTGCGCCGGGCGGTGTTGGTGCACTGCGTGACCGTCAAGGGCAAGGGGTACCCACCCGCCGAGACTGACGAGGTGGAGTGCATGCACTCGATCTCCCCGCCTAGCGGGGCTAGCGGCCCATCGTGGACCGGGGTGATGGCTGACGAGCTAGTCGAGATCGCCCGGGAGCGCTCGGAGGTGGTGGCGCTGACCGCCGCGATGCTGCACCCGACGGGGCTACACCGCTTCGCCGCGCAGTTCCCCGACCGGGTCTTCGATGTCGGGATCGCCGAACAGCACGCCGTCACCGCCGCCGCGGGACTGGCGATGGGTGGCCTGCACCCGGTGGTGTGCGTGTACGCGACGTTCCTCAACCGGGCCTTCGACCAGGTGTTGATGGACGTGGCACTGCACCAGCTGCCGGTCACCTTCGTGCTCGACCGGGCCGGCGTCACCGGCAACGACGGGTCCTCCCACAACGGGATGTGGGATTTGTCGCTACTCGGCGTCGTCCCCGGGATGCGAGTGGCCGCGCCGCGTGACGCGTCGAGGCTTCGCAGGCTGCTCCGGGAGGCCCTCGTGCACCCCGGGCCGGCCGCGGTGCGCTTTCCCAAGGGTTCGGTGGGCCCGGACCTGCCGGCGATCGGACGGATCGGCGGGGCTGATGTGTTGGCCCGCAATGGGTGCGGGGGCGTGCTGGTGGTGGCGGCCGGAGCGTGCGCGCAGGTCGCCGTGGCGGCCGCTACCGAGCTGGCGGCGGCCGGCGAGGACGTCACCGTGGTGGATCCCCGCTGGCTGCTGCCAGTGGACCCGGCACTGGCTCGCGCGGCCGACGGTTACCGGCTGGTGGTCACCGTCGAGGAGAACGCAGACGCGGGTGGCTTCGGGGACGCTTTCGCGCGGGCGCTGCGCGCTACCGGAACGCAGGTCCAGCTGTGCACCCTGGGCCTGGGCCAGCAGTTTCTGCCGCACGCAGGGCGCGACGAGCTGCTGCGTGAACACGATTTGCACGTCGCGGGGATTATCCGCGCTGCCCGAGCGGTCGCTCCTGCCCCAGCATCCACTGGGAATGGCTCGGCCCGCCGCTGGTCTAAGCCGGTGACGGCCGCAGCCGCGCGAGTCATCTAACAACAGAGCAGGACTCTCAGCAGCGCAGTGGGTTGCCGCCTCACCACTCAGCGTGCGACGCCTGGGGAGCTGCCCCTGGCGTATGCGATGCGGCTGCCGGCCTCGGTGGGTGAAAGGTTCAGCATCCCGGCGAGGAGTTGTTTGGTGTTGCGGAACCCGACGGCGGCCGTGACGTTGCGGGATTCCAACTCCGCGACCGAATCCAGCATCACCGAATACAATATCCGCGACATCGCTTCAATATCCCGGACTTGAGTCAGCAACTCGGCGTCATCACTCTCGAGGGCCTCAGGATGGTCATTCCAATGCGCGTGTCGCTCGTCGGCTATCTCCGGCTCACGAAGGTTTCAAGTGCGTCGAAATACTGCTGAGATGATGGCGTCGCATACACCACTGGGTCTTGCCGATAGACCGATGCCGAGAACGGACAGGTGTCGCGGGCCTCGACGTGGGATTGGCCGAGCTTCGCGCCGGTGCGCGCCTCGTAGACCGTGATGGTGTAGTCCGCGAACCGCAGCGACGCTGACTGCCCGGAGGGGTATGGGCATAAGAGACCCGAGTCCGCGCCGCCACCATCGCTGTCGGTGCACGCCACCAGTTGCACTGTTGCGGGGTCTTGAGGGTTCCAGGGCGGCCCGAGGACGGCCAATCTCGGATTTTCCAACATGTCCTGGACCGCACCGTGTGGCCTGACGACGAGGATCGGATGCGGGGGTGCGCCGGCGTAAGCAGCCGCGGTAGTGGAATGGCGGCCGCTGCACACCGCCACCAGGTCAGACACTTTGGTCACCGGCTTGTCAATCTCTTTGCCGCCGCATCCGACCAGCCCAGCGAGCAGGAGCCCCGTGGAGACGATGACATACCCGGATCGAACCTGCATCGCTGACCTCTCCCCCGACCGGCCGCTACAAATCCGCGTCCTCGCCGTGATCCAGCTGTCCGTCCCATGGTCATATTTCCCTCAATACGGAATAAGGTCAACGTCGCCGCCATCGCGCGCCACCAGCGTGGTACCGCCACCGGGTGAGTACGGCGGACTCGGTGCGCAGCCAATGGCGCCGTTCCGTAGCGACGGGTTCTCGATCGGGTAGAACGGAACAAAGCCGCACGCCAAACGCTAACGTTGCCGACAGGGGAGCCTACTGGCGTGCCCATCATCGAGCGTCAACGGAGACTCGGATGCCCCAGCTGCTCGAGCGTGACACGGTCGACTACCCGACCAGGTCAGGCAATCGCCGGCGGACACGCCGGAAATTGCTCGCCGCCGTCGTCGGGATCGCGGTTTTGGTGCCGGTCGGCACGCAGCTCGGAGGTGTCTTTCCTAACTGGAGCAACCCGTTCGCGCAGCAGGTCGTGGACCGCAGTCCGGCGCCGCTGCTGCTGGCGCTGCAGAACCTGTCGGATTATCACGCTGCCACCGGCACTTTTGAGGTCGTGGTAGACGTCGAGCACGGCACCGCCCATGTGTCGCCGCTGATCAGCGGTGAGCGCACGACCTTCCTCGGCCGCGGCTCGGTCGACACGACGGTTGACTTCAGCAACATCGGTGCCGATCGGGTGGCGGTGTCCCCGGACCGAAGCTCGGTCACCTTCGCGCTCCCGGCCGCCCGGCTGGCTCCCGCGGTCGTCGACCCGGCCGCGAGCCGGGTGATCGGCCGCGAGCGTGGCCTGCTCAACCGCATCGCCGCGGCGTTCCAGAACAATCCGACCAGCGAGCAGGAGCTCTACCAACTCGCGCGCACCAAGCTGAACGACGCCGCCAAGGCGAGCGACCTGACCCGACGCGGCGAGGACAACACCCGCCGGATGCTCACCACGCTGGCCGGCTCACTCGGCTTCACCCATGTCGTGGTCAATTTCGACGCCCCTTCGACGTCGGACACCGCCAGTCCGGCGAGCGTCAACGGCTGATCGGACAGGCTGGGCGTGACACGACGTCTACTCGCCGTGCCCAGTACGCTGATCCTCCTGGCGATTGGGTTGGGGGCGTGTGGTTCGTCGATGACCCAGCAGGTTCCCGGCGCTGCGCCACCCGCTGCTTCAGCGAGCTCATCGCCGCCGATTGCCTCCGCGATGCGTGGGCCGGAACCCGCGACGAGTGCGACGATGCCAGACCTCGTGGGCTGGCGCTTACAAAGCGCTCAGGACCGGATTCAGAGCCTCACCAATTTTGAAATAGCAGTGACGACCTCGCATGACGCGACGGGCGCCGGCCGCCACCAGGTGTGGGACAGGAACTGGAAAGTTTGTTCACAGAACATCCCGCCCGGCGCCGCGATAGATACTGGCACGAGAATCGACTTCGGCGCTGTCAAGATCGAAGAAAGCTGCCCTTAGCATCAGTATCGGCAGGCCCAGGCGTTGGTGCGGTTACTGTCGACACGACCAGGTAGTCGGTTGTATCCGTATAACGGCCCAGACGGAAAGCCCGGTCCCATAGAGAAACAGGAGCACTCGCAATGCATAGTACGAAGGGCGCGGCCCTACGCCGTCCGCTTGCCGTGGTCGTCGTGGCTGCGGGGTTTGCGCTGGCTGGTTGTGCTAATAATTCCACTAACGCACCCGGCGCGTCGTCCACCGTCCCTTCGCCACCGGTGATGAGCTCGGTGCCGCCGGGCCAACCGGAGGCCGCGGTCGTCAGCTGGGCCACGTCGATGTGCCAGGCGCTGCGCCCGGCCTTGGCCCAGCTCGGCTCGCCACCGCAGCCTGACCTCAACAACACGGTTACAACGCGGCAGGCCTACATCAACTATCTAGGCAATGCGCGAAACGCGACGCAACAGGCGACCGACCGGCTCTCTTCGATCGGTCCGCCTCCGGTGGCGAACGGGCCGCAGATCCTGAGTCAGATGACCACTCAGCTCAGCCAGTTGCGGGACAGTCTCAACGACACGTTGACGCAGCTGAACCAGCCCAACCCCAATGACTCCGCGGTAATGCGGCAGGCCTTCAGTGTGGCCAGCCACGTCGTCGGCCTGATCAACACGCTCAATGCGGACCCGCAGCTGCGTGCCGCCATTGACCAGACGCCCGAATGCCAGAACCTGGCCAACGTAGATGGGACCAGCAGCACCACTTCGCCGACGGAATCGCCTGCACCGACCAGCTGAGCACCGTTGCGGCGCTGTGATCCGCTGACCCGCGCCCGCGCGGCGACCCGTTGTGGGTCTTCCCCGG
>JAVXWL010000060.1:0-13325 GCA_032230565.1 Pseudonocardiales bacterium
ACCGGGGACCAGGATCGATCGTGGTGGATGACGCGCCGGACACTCCTACAGCTTTGAGCCAGGCGGCTAAGGGCGGTGCCGCCCGGGTAGCCTGCCTTTCCCTGTCAGCCGTTCAGCCGAGGGATCACCCGCGCGGTTCTCCCTAAAACGGCCCAGCACGATAGCGCGGTGGTGCAACAGGCCGCTTAGCTTGATAGGCAACATGCTGATCAAGCAAGTGATGCCTGCCCGGTTTGGCATGGGACGATTCAGTAAGAGGTGCGATAGCTGACTGGAAACAACGCCGACCCACACTGGACTCGCCGTGATCTGCCGGCGCAGCGCAGCCCGACCTGGACGTGCTGGCCGATGATTCGGTGACCGTGGCAGGAGACCGTGCTCTGCACCCGGGCAGGACTCTGGTCTAACAGCGGAGCACGGCCGAGAGTGCGGGCGTCGGCAAGCCACTCAAGATCAACAGCGAGACTGATCTACGGATCGACGCTAAACTAGCGATGGAGAAGCTCGCGCATAGGAAGTGGTGGTGGAGTTGGCAAGGGCGGGTGCTCGATCCGGGAACTCTGGAGGAGCTGGACTGTTCAATGTCGTCAGCGTCGTAGTCCTCGTCGTTGGTGTGCTCGTGATCGGTATAGCGGCTGCCCTGCTGGCCCGCACGCTGGCTGCGGCACAGAGCATCGATAAGAAGGCGCAGACTATCGCGGAAAACGCTAGCAAGATCAATGTCTCGACCAACTCGGTCGTGGAGCTCAACCGGACCAATGAGCTTGCATCTTCGATCTTGTCAAGTGCGAAGCCGCTGCAGGGCCTGCTTAACACGGCCGACGCCACCGCCCGGGACATCGCTGGCCTGGCGAAGTCAATCAATACAACCGCGGAAACGATCAAAGACACCGCCGGTACGGTCAACGGTACGGCTGGCACGATCAACAACGCCGCGACGGGCATCAACAGCAGTGTCGGGACGATCAGCGGCACCACCCGCGGCACCGGATCACCGGATTAGAGACACGACGCCCACGCCGCTACCTCGCTGGTGTGCGCTGCGTTTTGGCCGCCGTTGCGCAGCCGTCACTCAATGTCTCCAATGGCTCTCGAGAAAATGCTGACCGGCCGCACGCGACGCCGCCTCCCGGTGTATCGCGAGGTCGCCATTCGGTAACCAGCGGTTGATCTTCGGAAGCTGAAATGGATTCACCGCCAGCTAATGTCTACCCTTTACGAAGGGGCGCTTGTCCGAGCCGTCCACATTGCTCCTGTCCCGCATGAAATCGCGCATTGCTTCGTCGAATTCTGGAACACCGCCACGATTGCAGTCCACGATGATCCCCATGCGCTGAGCCATGGGCCATACGGGCAAATCTGGGTTGAATACAGCATTTCTGTTACGGGCTGCTTGCACTAGGATGGCAAAGCCGTCGTAATCGTCTTCTTCGATCGTCTGCAGAGCTCGCAGAACAGCAGCTTTATCGATCTTCTTACGCATCACCGTCCACCACCCTCATGTCTCAATGTGTCATCGGCGAGCCACGTTGTCAGTAGGGATTGATGTTACAGCAAACTAAATCGAACATGGCGTCATCGGTGCTCTCGGCGCCCACCAACCTGCGCCGCTTGGGGCCGCTACGCGGGCGCGGCTACTTCGTCTCACAGCGGCGCCGGGCGGTCCAGTTGGCAGCGAGGGCAGTAGTAGGTGCTTCGGGCGTAGACGTCAGCTCCCTGTACCGAGCGGACGACTCGCTCCCCGCAGCGACGACACGGTCGGCCCGCCCGCGCGTAAACCCAATGTTGCTTCCCGCGGGCCAGCTCACCCGTGGTGGACTGCTCAGGACGGTCGGCGTTCGCCAAGAGAAGCCGCCGCGCCAGCGCCACCACGGCGTCGGCGTCGACCTCGCGGACCGGCACCCAGGGCGGCACCCCCAACAGGAAGCACATCTCCGTCTTGTACAGATTTCCGATCCCGGCCATGATCCGCTGATCAAGCAGGGCGAGGCCGAGCTCAACGTCGGGTTGCTCGCGCAGCCGTCGCGCCGCGATGGCTGCGTCGTTGTCGTCCCAGTTGGCGTTGAGTAAGTCAGGGCCCAGGTGCCCCACGAGCCGGTGTTCGTCCGTGGTGGCCAACAGTGCCATGTCATGCAGGAGGAAACCCACAGCTACCCGGTCCTGCGTGGACAATACTGCGCGAGCTTGATGGTGTGGTCGTCGCCACCGCTGTCCTGGTTGGTAAAGGTGCCAGGAGCCGTCCATCCGGAGATGCGTATGTAGGCTTCGTTCGTCATCGAAGCGGGTAAAGAGGTGCTTGCCGACGCTGTGTACGCCCAGCACCGTACGCCCCGACAGATCATGTTCGACGAGCCGTGGATGGCGTAGTTCCCCATGGGTGAGGCGCTGGCCGCTCAGTGCGGCCGCCATCCGCTTGGCGGCCAGGTACACGGTGTCGCCTTCAGGCATCAGGCAGCGCTCGGCGCCCGATGCATCGACAGCATACCGTCGGCCGGTCCGATTTGAGACCAGCTGCCGGAGTCCATGGTCCAGGTGCGCCCGTCGAAAGTCACCCGGTCGATGCCGAGGCGCGACGCGTGGGCGACGAGCCAGCTGCAGATCGACCAGCCGCGAGCCACGGAGTGCGCTCCGCTGAGAGTTGCAGTGCCAAGCTCGACGACCGCGGTGTCGACCAGGTCGGTGCTCGAACGGCTGATAGGGAGGCCCCGGCAGGTCAGCGCGCCAGGCGCCTCTCCGGTGAGGGCGGCAGCGGCGGCTCGGGCCCGCGGTTCCCACTGCGCGTAGGCAGACGGTATAGCCGAGCGCTGGACGACCTGAGCGGCCTCGGTGACGCTGAGCTCAGACCACCCCGGTTGGGCTCGGAGTCGCTGGTAGAACGCGGTGGACGCATAAATCGGGTCGAGCACCTGCGCGCGAGTTCCCCAGCCTTGGCTGGGCCGCTGCTGAAACAGTCCCGCTGAGTCCCGGTCGCCAACGGGCAGGTTGTGCAGGCCGGACTCTTGCAGCGCTGTGGCTAGGGCGATGGTGACAGCGTGGTCGGGCATGCCCAATTGGATACCGATCGCGGCGATCGTCGCAGCGTTGTCGGCCTGCTCCCCGGACAAAGGGAAGGTCACCAGGGCACCAGAGACCGGGTCCGCGACTGTGGTGACGGCGCAGCCGGGTGTTGCGCCCAGGTTCCGAATGAAAGGCCACGCAGCCAGTGATGCGACCACCATCACCACGACCACGGCCAGCGCGATCAAGCCTTTCCGGGCGTTCCACACTGGCTGTCTCCCTTCCAGGCCAGTGTAGGAGCCGAGTAATCAGCCGGGTGACTCTAGCCCCGGTTCACCGGAGCGGGAGTCACCCGGCTGCCAGGTGTACCTAGCAGTTTCCCCTATGGTCGTAGTCGCGGTCGTACCAGTCGTCGTGGCGCCAGTTCCGGTAGTAGTAGTCCTCGTTACGCCGGCCGTCGTCGTACCAGCGCCTGTCGTGATCGCCGTAGTCTCCGCGGCCAAGGCTGAAGATGTCCGTGATCCTCATATCCGCCCCTTCTCTGTCTGTCTTCTCAGCGACATCACTGTGGTTACCGTTTTGCCACGGTCATGTCGGTTGGCGCGTAGACGCATTCAAGACTTAGGCGAATCCGCCTTCGATCTTGACGCGAACCACGTAGCTGCGGGGGCGGTGCCGATCCCTCGTAGTGACACCATCCATGCTCACACCCCCCGTGGTGTGATGGGCCCGCCCGACGCGGCCTCTAATAGGATACGCTCAGTATCTTATATATATACAGATACTAGACGTACTCTATTTGGGTGGTTGTGGCCGCGTCAGAGATGATCACGTCGTCGACGATCGCGCTCAGCGCCACGTCGGGGCTCGGTACACAAGTGTGATGCGGTGAGGGCGCGAAGAGATGAACTAGAGTACGCATCGTTCTTATGACACAGTTGTGTCATGACTCGCCCCCTCGAGACACGATCCGCGGTGAGCCCCCACAGGGCACCCGGCCGGCCGGATCGTGGTGTGCCCGGTTCCTCAGTCCATCGGGCGGCCCAACCCGCCGTGGGTTGGGGCTTGCCACTGACCGTCCTGATCGCCGGGATGTTCATGTCGATTCTTGACACCACCATCGTCAACGTCGCCATCCCCACCATCCAGAACGAGTTCGGGGTGAGCACCGACGACGTGCAGTGGGTGGTCACGGGCTACACGCTGGCGTTGGGTGTGGTGGTTCCGGTCACGGCGTGGCTGGGGGACCGTTTCGGTCTCAAGCGGGTTTACAACTTGGCGCTGCTGGCGTTCGCCGCTGGGTCCGCGCTGTGCGGGCTGGCTTGGGACCTCAACAGCCTGGTGGCCTTCCGGATTTTCCAAGCGATCCCGGGCGGGATCCTGCCGGTAATCACGCTGTCGATCCTGTACCGGATCGTGCCGCGGGACCGGCTCGGCGCCGCCATGGGCCTGTATGGCCTGGGTATCGTCTGCGCACCGGCAATCGGACCCACCCTGGGTGGGTACCTGGTCGAGTACGTGAACTGGCGGCTGATCTTCTACATCAACGTGCCCATCGGCATTCTGGGTGCGCTGGCCGCGGCGCTAGTGTTGCCGCGCTTCCCCAGGATCGCCGGACGCCGATTTGACGTGCTGGGCTTTGTCACCGTGGCAGGTGGGCTCTTCGCGTTGCTGCTGGCGGTGTCGGAGGGCGAGTCCTGGGGGTGGGGCTCCTACCGGGTCCTGAGTCTGATCACCTACAGCCTGCTGAGCTTGGCACTGTTCGTGGTGATCGAACTCGAGGTCGCCGAACCGCTACTGGATATCCGGATATTCCGCTACTGGCCATTCACCAACTCGCTATTACTGATCGCGGTGCTCTCAGTCGTATTGCTTGGAGTGCTGTTCTACATCCCGCAATTCCTGCAGGTAGCGCAAGGTTGGGGAGCGTTTGATAGTGGTCTCACGCTGCTGCCCCAGGCCCTGGCGATGGCGATACTGATGCCGATCGCCGGGCGGGTCTATGACCGCATCGGTCCCCGCTGGCCAGCCGCGATCGGCCTGACACTCACCGCCGCTGACCTCTATCTGCTGCACACCATCACGCTCGACACTCCGCGCGAGCACGTCATGTGGATACTGGTGGGGCTCGGCGCCGGGCTGGGGATGGCCATGATGCCGATCATGACTGGGGGTATCGCGGTCATCCCGATAGCCCAGGTCAACGCCGCTAGCGCGTTCAACAACGTGACGCAACGAGTCTCCGGAGCGCTTGGGCTGGCGGTGCTCACCGCGATTTTGACCATGCAGCGAGCCCAGCAGATGGCCGGCCGCGCCGCATTGCTGCCGGCGGATACTCCGACCCCACACCTCGGCGCGCCGGGGCGTGCAGATTGGCTGGGCTCTTACGCTGTTTACCAGCAGACCCAAGCTCAAGTATTCGTCGCCGCGATCGACGACCTGTTCTTAATCGCCGCAGCTATGGCGGCTCTGGGCGCGCTCGGGGCGCTGCTGCTGCGGTCCGGACCCGCCCCCGCCGGTCAGGCCAGCTCCCCGCCACGGCTGGCGACCCCGTCCGCGACGCCAGCCAACGGGCCGGTCCAGGACCGCGCCGCTACTGCGGCGAGCAGTGACCCAGCCCGACACACCGGATTGGTCGATGTCAAGAGTCGATCCTGACCGGCCGGCGGAACGGCTATGTGGGCGCTTGCTCGCGATATTCTCGGACCGCGTCGGCGATGTCATCCACCTCCAGCACGTCGAGCATCAAACCGACCTGTTCTTCCCATACCTCGGCGGGAACAGCGGCACGCAGCTCATCTTCGAGGACGTGGTACACAGGGAGGCCCAACTGGACCCCGGCCAACGGTCCTGCCCAGCTCGGATCACCGAGCACCACCGTCTCGGCGGCGATCCCGGCGCTTTCCGCGTCCGGTGCGCCAAGCACAACCAGCAGCGCGTCGGCGCCGTGCTGGTCGACCAGGCGCTTGATCGTCTCCTGGGTGGACAGGTCCATGGCTCCGGCAGCCGTTCAAACGAAGCATTCGGTGGCGACGAAGGCAATCGGGGCCCCGGCCGCCTGGACACAGGCCGCAATCGCAGGTCCCGCGATACCGTCGCGTTCACCGATCACGATGACCTGTTTACCGTCGAACATTCACGCCTCCTTTGTTGGCAATCCGGCTAACGCATTGGCGAGCCACTTATCGACCTGATCCGCTACCAGGTTGGGGTCGCAGATCCGGGCTATTTCCTGGCCGTCATAGAACAGCAGGATGGTGGGCAGTCCGCGGACCTGCAGTGACATGCACAGCCGTCGAGCCTTGCTGGCATCCAGCTTGACCACGGTCAGATCGGGGTGTTCATCGGCGATGCTCGCCATGTGCGGGCTCAGCGCCACGCACGGGTGGCAGCTTTGCGCCCACACATCAACGAGCACCAGACCTGATCCGACGAGATCATCGAACGTTTCTTTGGTGGCATCCACCACAGTCATCAGCTCAGCCTCCGTTGCGTTGCAGCAAGATGCTCATGCCGTCGGACCGCTGACTCATCCGTCCGAGAAACAAACTGCCCTTAGCTAGCAGCAATACCCGGTCGGCCGGTCCGGTGGTCAGCCGCGTCAGGGCATGGGGGAGATAACACACCGCTGACGCCAGGTGACCCTGAGTCGGTGCATAACCCGGCATGCCCCGCTGCGCGACAAAGGAGTCGATCTCATCGCGAGTGATCTCCTTGCGGCGGGCGGCCAACGCAGCGATCGTGCGGTAGTTGCGCGCCGCGACGTCTCCTGAGCCCTGCGGCTCGGTGATCTCGGGGTTGTGCAATTCGGTGGCGTAGTCGTCGACGTCGCACATCCGGGCGCCGATCGCTTCCAATGGCCGCACCGCCAGGTCGTGCAGGATCTGCGCACCGGAGCCGCCCGAGGACACCCGGTGCCGTCCGACGGCGTCGAGCCTGATCCGGGGTGAGACGCCGTCGTCGGCGGTCACCAGCACCGCCACGCCGCCGATCACGTCTTCCAGCACGGGCAGGCCGTGGCGTAGGTGCCCCTCGAACTTCATCCCGAGTTTGGGTTGCGAGCCACCGGCCAGGACGACGACCTGCTCGAACACGCCCGCCACCACAAGGCTGGCTGCGATTACCAGCGCCGGGATCGGCGCTGCGCAGAAGTTCTTGACGTCCGCTCCGGAGGACTCGGTCAGGCCGGCGACCGCGGCGATCGTCTTGCCCATGTTGCCGCCGCCGCGTTGATAGCGGTCCCCGACGGCTTCCTCGGAGCAGGAGATGGTGTAGCCGATCCCCGCTGGGTCGACGTCGTGGTCGTGCAGCAGGTGCAGCAGAGCCAGGGTGCCGGTGGCCTTGCAGGCCAGGTTCTCCAGCAGCACGTGCGAGACGAGCGACTCGTCCTCTTCATGCGCGCCGCGCAACGCCCCCGCAACGCAGTCTGGCCCCAGGTGCACCGGCAGCGCGCCGCTGGCGAGGGCAGCGGTCACATCACCGGCCGCCGCGGCGATCTGCGCCAGGTCCAGGTGCGCCGCCAGTGGGTGCTCAGCCAACCGCTTAGCGGCCCGCTCGGCGACTTCCGGGGTGAGCACCAGCAGGTTGAACTCGTCCACCGCGGCCATCAGCCCGAGGAACTCGTCTTCGGGCATCAGCTCGCCGAACGGCGCGAAGCGTTCCGCGCCGGCCATGCTGGCCCCCACCCAGGGACGCGATGGCAGCTCGCGGGGGTGACACGCACCCAAAAATGCCCGGTGCGCCGGGTAGCCAACGGCGTCATCAAAGCTGCGCAGATTGGCTAGGAAACTACCTGCCAGCTCGGCGTTGGCGGGCAGCGTGCGCATCGGTTTGGAGCCGTGCCGGGCCAGGCCCGGGGTGTGTGCCAGCACCAGGCTGGCTGCCCGGATCACCGCTGCTTCAGGCATCGGCTCGCTCCACAACGTCGACTTCGAAGATTGTCGGATGCTCGACAGCGGTGGCGACCGCGTCCAGTGCGCGCTGCACCAATTGCCGGCGCCACGCCTGCTCGGCTCGGGGTGACACATTCGGATCACCCGAGGGGTAGGGGATACCTCGGCCCGGCACGATGCGCGGCGCGCCTACCTGTTCGGCGATGGTCACCAGGTTGGTGATCACGGCGGTGGGGATACCGGAGCGCTCCAACTCCTTGGCAAGCGTTGACCCGCAACGCGTTCCGGTTCCTCAAGTTGCGGTCAGGATCGCGGCCTGCACCCCTGCCTTGCGCAGCTCCGCGGCCCACTCGACGCCGAAGCGCCGCGCGGTGGCCACCGACGTGCCGTTGCCTACCGTGACCAAGAACTCGCCATGCAGGCGTCCGATCGCGCCCTCGCGTTCCAGCGTGCGGGCGGCGTCCAGCGGCAGCAGCCGGTTCGGGTCGGCATTGGCGGCGGTGGTCGCGAAGCCACCGGCCACCGACTCCCACTCCCCGGAGGCGAGTGCGTCGAGTCCCTCGATCGGGTAGCGCAGCCAGCGGGTGGCGCGAGCCGACTCAAGCCGGTCTGGGTTCCCGGCAGGCACCACGGCACCCTCGGTCACCAGCGCGACGGTCGCGCTGGCCGCCTTGTCCACCGGCGCGGCCGGCTCCACCGCGTCGAACCCCCCGACGGGAACCTCGGTGCTGCGCTGGTCACCGCCAAGCCGCCGGAGCACGAGCTCGACAGCCCGGGCTGCGGCGCGCTGCTCGACCAGCCGACCAATCCGGGCGGCCTTGACGACGCGGCCGTCTTGCGCGGTCAGCGTTGCGCCGCTGGCCAGCTTCACAATCGCGGCAGCGACCCGCTGCAATGTCGGGCGCATCTCCCGTGCGGTGGCGCCCGAAGTCACGACCGGGGCGGCACCCGCGTCGGTGATGCCGGGATTGTCCGGGTGCATCGTGGCCAGCGCGGGCAGCCTGGCGGCCTCAGCGGCGGCGACTAGCCGGGCGCACGCCAACCCGTAGCGGCCACTGCCGAAGGCGGGACCGGCGACCAACAGTTCGGCTCCGGCACTGCGGGCCAGATCGAGCAGTTCCTGCGCGGCGGTGGCGTGGGAGGCGGCATGGTTGTCGCCGCACACGATCGTCGCCACGATCTGGTGGTCGTCACCGAGCAGCTGGGCCAGTAGCCGCCCCGGACCGACCGTCCCGTCGAGCATCCGTGGGCCGATACCCGCCGTTTCCTCGCCGCCGAGCCCCGCATAGAACTGGTTGAGGTAGTGCACGATGCGCATCAGGCCGTGTCTCCCAACTGCTGGCCGACCAATTGCAGATCAACTAGCTGCTCGTCTTCCCGGCAAGTCAGCCGTCCTGCGCCCAGTGGGCTCAGGGCGGACAGGATCGCGGCGGTGGGCACCTCGACTGCGGCGGTCGCTTCGGCGTCGGCGATGCGCAGGCGGGTGCCGCCCAACGCCCGCTCGACTGCGGGCAGCGCCACCCGTTGATCGTAGTTACCGGTACTGACGATCGCGCCTCGCCTCGGACCGGCGACCAGCGGTGGACCGGTGCCATCGGCGCCGGACATCTCGGCGTACAGCGCCACCGCGGTCAGACCGTCGGCCTCGAGCGCATCGACTTTCAACATCAGGTCGTTGTCGGCGTTGCCGGCGCCTTCCTTGGTGACGATGGCGGCGTCGAAGCCGGCGGCCCGGCACAGCCAAGCGGCGTGCGTGGAGACCAGTTCCTTGTCACCTTGCTCCACCGGCTCCGGGCACAGCACCACTCCGGCGAAGTGCAGGTCCCGGCCGTCGCGGGCGCGGAGCTCGGCGATCACGGGGTGGTTTTGGTGGATGTAGGTCGGGTTGCGCAGCGCCGGGTGCCCGTACTGGCCGCTGACTACGGCCCCGTCCTCAATCTCGGCCGGATCGAACAGGGTCGGCAGGCTGCCCGCCATGCTGCGCCCGTAGACAAAGACGTCCTTGAATGCGCCCTGGGTCTGGAGATTGGTAATCACGCCGACCCGGGGGAGGCCGCCCGTGACCGTGCCCGGACGGTGCGGTGGCGCCAGCTCCTCGATCGCGTCGGGCTCGGCGTCGACGGTGGCATCGGCGAGGTGCACCGCTACCCGCAGCAGCCCTCGGCGCAGCGCAATCTCAGCCTCCTGCCAGGAGGCACCGTCAGCGCGGTCGAACTCGATCACGACGTTGTTCGTCCGGCCGAACGGGGATCGCTGCGCGGCCGGACCGGACATGTCGATCAAGCCCTCCTGATTGCGCGGTAGGAATCCGGCGGCCAGCACCGCGGCGCCGCGCAGCACGTGCGTATCGCCGCCGCGCATGCGGTTGACTGGTGCCATCCAGCCGGGAAAGGCTCCACCGCCTGGTCCCTTGGATCGCGGCTCCACCACGTCGAGCGGCGCGATGATGCGGACCGCGTCTCCCGGTGCCGCGATGTGCACGCGCACCGACGCCAAGGCGGGGTCGGCGAACAGCGCCTCCACCCGGTCCCGACCCACCACAAGATGATGTTCCTCGTACTGGGTGGCGAGGCCGATTTCAAAAGAATGGATCTCGTGGACGATGCGCCGCAATGCCGCCATGACGGTCTCCCCTCAACGGCCTCCAGCTCGCATCGTAACCACGGATCGCCGGTCGTTGGTCAGCGTCGTGTGAGCCACTTGATTTTTTTCGGTTTGCACAGGCGCTTCCACGCCGCGTGCAGGTCGCGCTCGACGCGCTGCGCACGGGCGGATTCAGCGGCGTGCATCAGGCCGTAGGTGAAGCCGTTGCCGCCCTCGAGGTGAGCCTGCGTGGCGAGCTCTCGCAGAACGGATCGGGACACCGCCGCGTCCTGATGTGCACCGAGCAGCTCTTGGACTTTCTTCAGCTGTTGTTGTAGCCGCTTGGCCGGCTTGCCCAGCACCGGTTTGGCGGCTTCGGTGGCGTAGCGCAGCCGCTTGGCGGCCTTGCGCATCTCATGCAGGGCGATGTCGCGCTGCTCGCCCGCCGGCTGGGAACTTGCGTCGCGCATGCGCGAGGCCATGCGACGATAGGCCCGCGCTGCGCTCTTGGGAAGCTCCCGGCGCCCTGGGCGATCGGCTGCTGGGGTCACCGGCGGGTGGGCCAGCAGCGCGTCGATCTTGTTGTGTAGCTCCAAGTAGCGGTCGCTGTCCAAAGCGGCGATCGCGACCTGGCGGGCGTCGGCTATCCGGCGCTCGAAGGACCTGGTGACCGCGGCGGCGACCGGCCCGAGGATCAGCTCGTCGGGCAGCTCGGCGAGCATCGCAGCGAGCCGCTCGGCCATCACCTCGGAGTCTCGCGCGCCACCCAACTCACCGGCGATCCACTTCAGCTCCGTCATAAGCTCGCGGGTCCGGTTCCGGTCGAGCACCCGACCGAACGCCTGCAGCGCGCTGCGCATCCGCCGCGCCGCCACGCGCATTTGGTGTACCGCGTCCGGGGCGTCACGGCGAACCAGTGGGTCGTACCTGCGCAGCTGCTCCGCCTGGATGGCCAGGTAGCCCAGGACCACGTCCCCGGCCGAGGAGCCGGCCGTCGGCTCCGGTGTACTGGGAGGCGCGGATAGCTCCTCGGCCAACAACCGACCCAGCTTGAACCCATACCCCGATCGCTGTACGCCCACTGCGAGCAGCTGGCGCTCGATGCGGTCCAGCAGCTCCGCTTGGCCGTGTTCGGCGAGCTCCACTTCCACTTCACGCCAGGAGACGGCCCTGGTCTGCTCACCCATTGTGTGGGCGCTGACCTGGTCCTCGACCAGCTCTGCGAGCGCCTGGCCGTCCGGGCCGGCGAGCAGCCACCGTCGCCGCCGGGTATTGAGTTGGGCGACCGGCACCACCCCGGCACCGCGGGTATACACCCGGGTCAATCCCAGCAACTCCGCCGGTGGCTTGCGGCTGGAACGACCCAGTGGCATCCGTAGCTCGTCCCGGCTGTCCGCGCCGGCCGGCAGCTTCAGGTGCCATCCTGGGTCGGATCCGCCCTCGCGCCGTCTCAGCGTGATCCCGGCACGTGCCAAACACAGGTCCGCAGTGTCGAAGTACGTTGCGTCCAGCTGTTGTTCCTCGGCTCCCGAGCCGGTGTCCAGCCCAATCAACCTGGCCAGGTCCGGTAGCTGCACCGCATCGGTCGCCTCGTACTTGCGCTCGGTCTCGCGCACCGCCGACACTCCATCAGCCTTGGCCACGAGATAGACATACCCCAACGGCCGGTCACCGAACCATAGCCGCTCGGGCTATAGGACCGGTCGCTCGAGCTCGCGGCGAGTTTCGGCTGAGCTCAACCCGCGGCTCATAATTCTGACGCGGTCTTGCGGGATTCGGAAAGATAGTTGTTCAGTTAATCACTTTGGGATTGTCGCGTTTCTTCAGGTGGGCGCTGCATTTTGCTCCGAGCCGTGATGAAAGATAGCGATCTTCAACATCGCAGATCGGTTCAATCGCACTTCTAAAGCACTTGTTTTTCGGCCAGTAAGCGAGGACGAGCCCGACTTCCTGACTGCACTTGAACCCGCGCAGGAAGGCGATCTTATCCCGGATCTGCCTTTGTTGTATCGCTGGTGAGCGCTACGGTAGGGATGTCTACCGGCGCATCTCCGCAAGCGGCGACGGGCAAAGTTATGGAATAGGGACGCATCCTCGGTACGCTGCCCCGCCCTCGCTGAATTGCATCTTCAAGGAACTCGCCCAGACCACCCAGTTGACGCGATTCCTTTCTAGTGTTCCAAGGCTTTGAATGTGCATATTATCGAGCGCGTTACCGGAGCGCTCCGCGTCCTCACTGACATTAGGATTGTTTCGGAAGGGTGGAGCTACGAAAAATTCGGAGAACATCAGCGCAACTTTTCCATGTGACATCATGGTGCAGGAAAGGGGTTTCCTGATATGAGAAAGTCTGATCGAAAAGACGTATCCCTGCGTCCAGTTGGTCGGGCAGCTTCCGAGAGGGTCATCCACGTAGCACGGATCAGGTGTTTCTGGAATTCTTAGCGCTGTCAGTGGCGCGTTATCGGGAATGTCGCGCATCCAGGAAGTGCAAAGTGAGCTTTCAATTCGTGCCTCTCCTGCCTATCCGCCCTCCGGGCGCGGCCCACCGACAGCACCCTAACGACCGGTCGGCCTCGAGGTCATGCGTCCTGGCATCGCGCCGATGCAAGCGCCGGAGCGCCATCCAGGGCCGCTCATGAGGGACCGCCACCTGACGAACGGCGTGCCAAGTCGATGTCGCGTCGCTAGAGCGGCCGTCGCCTCAAGTCGCTGCCGATCCACAGTATCCCGCAGCGGAGTGAGATCAGGCTTGAGCTAACCTCGGCACCCATCCGGGGGCGGTAGCTCAGCTGGTCAGAGCAGCGGACTCATAATCCGTCAGGTCGTGGGTTCGATCCCCACCCGCCCCAC
>JAVXWL010000049.1:0-33156 GCA_032230565.1 Pseudonocardiales bacterium
GTCACACTCCTCGTGAGCCGGGTTTGGTCAATTCTACGGGTGCATGGGCTTATGTCGAGCGCGCTGCTACTTCGTGGAGGCGGCATCCCTTGATCAGGCCGCGGCCGTCACCAGCCTCGAGGTAGCGGGCGTCCCTCGGCGAAACCGGCGATTGACTGCACCCCGATCACCGCCCGCTCGGATAGCTCGGGCAGCGTCCGGGCGCCGGCGTAGCTGCAGGTGCTGCGCACCCCGGCGCAGATGTAGTCAATGAGATCCTCGACCCCTGGCCGCTGTGGATCGAGATACATCCGGGCGGTGGAGATGCCCTCCTCGAAAAGTGCTTTGCGGGCGCGGTCGAAGGTGTCGTCGCGGGTAGTGCGGGCGGCAACGGCGCGCTTGGAGGCCATCCCGTAGGACTCCTTGTACGGCTGGCCGGTCTCGTCGCGCTGCAGCTCACCTGGCGACTCGAAGGTGCCGGCGAACCAGGAGCCGATCATCACGTTCGCCGCTCCAGCAGCCAGCGCCAAGGCGACGTCTCGCGGGTGGCGCACCCCGCCGTCGGCCCAGACGTGACCACCGGCCACGCAGGCCGCGGCGGCGCATTCGGCCACCGCGGAGAACTGCGGCCGACCGACTCCGGTCAGCATCCGGGTGGTGCACATCGCTCCAGGCCCCACCCCGACTTTGACGATGTCAGCGCCGGCCTCGAGCAGATCGCGGGTACCTTGCGCCGAGACCACATTGCCAGCCACCACCGGCACGTCCGGCCGGCAGGACCGGACCGCGCGCAGCGCGTCGAGCATCTTGCTTTGATGGCCGTGTGCGGTGTCGATGACCAGCACGTCAACCCCCGCTGCCAGCAGTGCCTCGGCCTTGGCGGTGACATCGCCGTTGATTCCGAGCGCCGCGGCAACTCGCAGCCTGCCGCCGGCATCACACGCAGGGCGGTACAGCTCGGCACGCAACGCTGCGGTGCGGGTCAGCACCCCGATCAATCGGCCGGTGGCGTCCACCGCGAGGGCTATTTCCTGGCGGCGGTGATGTAACTGGTCGAAGATCTTGCGCGGTTCCGTGTCGACCGATACGACCACCAGGTCGGTCTGCGCCACATCGGCCAGCCGGGTGAACCGGTCCACTCCACTCAGCTCGGCCTCGGTGACCAGGCCGATCGGGCGGCCGGCGTCGTTGAGCACCACCGCGGCCCGGTGAGCCCGCTTGGGCAGCAGAGTGATCGCGTCAGCGACGGCGTCCTGCAGGCCCAGCGTGAGCGCGGTGTCCAGCACCAGGTGCCGCGACTTCACCCACGCCACTGTCTCGGCGACGACCGCCGGGTCCAGGTCCTGGGGCAGCACCACCAGCCCGCCACGACGGGCCACCGTCTCAGCCATCCGGCGCCCCGCTACCGCAGTCATGTTGGCGACCACCAGCGGGATAGTGGTCCCTGAGCCATCCACCGTGGACAGGTCCGCATCGAACCGCGACACCAGCCCCGAGCGCGCCGGTACCAGAAAGACATCGTCATACGTCAGCTCATAACCAACCCCGCACCCCTCCAAGAACCGCACCTTCGCGACGTTAGTCGCCCACCCGCTTTCAGCGGGCTGAGCGACGCTATTGCGGGCCCGGTAACCCCGCTGATCCCGCTCAATGCGCGGCGAGGTTTGCTGGCGTGATGTCGGTGCGGGGGTTGTTTGTGGGGCTTGCGACGCTGGACCTGGCGCAGCGGGTGGGGCAGCGCCCTGGGGTGAACGAGAAGGTCGTCGCGCGGCGCAGCGACATCGCCGCCGGGGGACCGGCCGCGGTTGCCGCCGTCACGTTCGGTGCGCTGGGCGGGCATAGCGTGCTGCTGTCCGCGCTGGGGCCCGGCCCGATCGCCCGGTTGGCGGCGGCGGAGCTGAGCGGCGCCGGCGTGCACATCGTCGACGCCTGGGCAGCCGGAACCGATCTGAGTATCTCGGCGATCACCGTGGTCGATGACACGGGGCAACGGTCGGTGGTGTCCCGCAATGCCGAGGACCTGACCGCTGTGCCACCCGCCGACCTGCCAGGGCTGGTCGGGGACAGCGACGTCGTGCTGATCGACGGGCACCATCCCGAGCTCGCCGTGACCGCCGCACGCGCCGCCCAGGCCGTCGGGATTCCGGTGGTGCTGGATTGCGGCAGTCCCAAGCCGGTGTACGCCGAGCTGGTGCCGCTCGCCGACGCCGTGGTGTGCTCGGCGAACTTCGCCGCCGACCCTGACCGATCCGACGCAGCGGCTGCGGCGCTGCTGGCCGACGGCGCTCGCCTGGTGGCGGTGACAGCGGGTGCCGCGCCGGTGCGCTGGTGGACGCGGCAACACAGTGGGGCCCTGGTGGTGCCGCGGGTCGCCGTCCGGGACACCGTGGGTGCCGGCGATGTGCTGCATGGCGCGGTCGCCTTCGCCCTGGCCCGCGGAGTGACCGACCCGGAGCGCGCGTTGAGCTTCGGTATCGCGGTGGCCTCCCTGCGAGTGCAGTACGTCGGTCCGCGGGCGTGGCTCGGCGATCAGCGGTTGCGCACCCTGATAGCTGACATCCCGGGAGTTGGCTAACTGGCCGCCTCGCCAGGCAACCGGCGAGCGAGCGGCTCGCGCCCTTGCGGCTGCGAAACGTGATCTGTTGACGGTACGGGGGGAATCGTCTGCACGACCGGTGCGTCCATCGTGACCGTGATGAGCTGCCCGTGGTGCCGCAGCTCCAGCCCGGCGCCCTCGAGAAGCTCGTACTCCGTTTGCCCGGGGGTAATCTCCACCCGCAGCCGCCGACCCCGCCAGCGCAACCGGAACGTGATTCTGGTCAATGCCTCAGGCAGCCGGGGCGCGAACGCCAGACCACCGTCATTGAGATGACGCAACCCGCCGAACCCGGCCACCAGTGCAGACCAAGCACCGGCCAGCGACGCGATGTGCAGGCCGTTGCTGGTGTTGTGCGCCAGATCAGCCAGATCCATCAGCGCGGTCTCGCAGAGGTAGTCGTACGCGAGGTCCAGATGGCCGGTTTCGGCGGCCAGCACTGCCTGGGTCGCTGCCGACAGGGACGAATCACGGACGGTGATTCGCTCGTAGTAGGCGAAGTTACGCGCCTTCTGCTCGTCGGTGAACGCCTCCGGACATAGGTGCATGGCCAACACCAGATCGGCCTGCTTCACCACCTGCTTGCGGTACAGGTCGAAGTAGGGAAAGTGCAACAGCAGCGGATATTGATCCGGCGCGGTCCCGGCAAAGTCCCACATCGCGTGCTCGGTGAACCCCTCAGCCTGCGGGTGCACGCCGAGCTTGTCGTCGTAGGGCACCACCATTTCAGCCGCCGCGTCACGCCAGGACGCAGCTTCCTCAGCGTCGACGCCCAGGGCGGCCGCCTGCTCCAAGTGCCGCCCCACGGCGTCTGCGGCCGCCCGCAGGTTCCGCTGCGCCATCAGGGTGGTGTAGACGTTGTTGTCGGCCACCGCGCTGTACTCGTCGGGCCCGGTGACACCGTCGATGCGGAAGCGACCCTCCAGGTCATGATGTCCCAACGAGCGCCACAGTCGCGCCGACTGCACCAGCAGCTCCAGCGCGATGTCGCGCTCGAAAGCGGCGTCGCCCGTGGCGGTCACATGGCGGATCGCCGCGTCGGCGATGTCGGCGTTGATGTGAAAGGCCGCGGTACCAGCGGGCCAGTATCCGGAGCATTCCTGGCCACGGATCGTGCGCCACGGAAAAGCCGCACCGGACAGGCCAAGCTGGCCGGCACGTTCGAGCGCCAGTGGCAGGGTCTGCAGGCGCCAGCAAAGTACGTCGGCAGCCGCGTCCGGCACCGTGTGGCTGAGCAATGGCAATACGAACGTCTCGGTGTCCCAGAAGGTATGGCCGTCGTATCCAGGGCCGGTCAGGCCCTTGGCCGCGATCCCTCGCCTCTCGGCGCGCGCGCCGGCCTGCAGCACGTGGAACAACCCGAACCGGACCGCCTGCTGAAGCTGTGAGTTGCCGTCGACCTCCACGTCGGCGGCGGCCCAGAAGGTGTCGAGGTAGCTGCGCTGTTCGGTGGTCAGCCCGGTCCAACCGGTGTAGCGCGCCGCCGCCAGTGCCGCCCTGACCTGGTCGTTGAGCGCTGGAATCGACCGCTGTGACGACCAGCCGTAGGCGAGGTACTTCACCACCCGAAGCCGCTGACCGGGTTGCAGCCGGCAGATCACTGTGGTGCGTCCGACGTGTTCGGTCGCTGACGACTCAAACTCCGTCCGCGACGGTCCGATCACCTCATGGTCCATCGCCGCGGCCATCCGCAGGCCAGAATGGCGAGTGCTGTGCAGCAGCGTGGCGCCGGTGTCGTTGCACCGATGCTGCTCGGCGACCAGCGGTTCGGATAGCGCCGCCGCGACCCGTGGATCCTGGGTGGTGACGGGCAGCTGTTCGTTGGCGAACAACTCAGACTGCACGACCAGCAGGACCGGCTGGTCGACCGGCTCGACCTCGTAGTGGATCGCGACGACAGCTCGTTGGACCAGCGACACGATCCGCTGCGAGGCGACCCGCACCGCCTTACCTGCGGGGGACACCCACTCCACGCGACGGCGCAGCGTCCCGGCCCGCAGGTCGAGCACCCGTTCGTGCGAGCGCAGTTCCCCGTATCGAACGTCAAACGGCTCGTCGTCGACCAGCAGCCGGATCAGCTTACCGTTGGTGACATTGACGATCGTCTGCCCCGACTCCGGGTAGCCGTAGCCGCCCTCGGGATAGGGTAGCGGCCTCAGCTCGTAAAAGGAGTTGAGGTAGCTGCCGGGTAGCGCGTGCGGATCGCCCTCGTCAAGGTTTCCGCGCAACCCGATGTGCCCGTTGGCCAGTGCGAAAACCGATTCTGTCTGTCCCATGGTGGCCAGATCGAGGCGGTTCTCCCGAACAGCCCATGGTTCGACGGCGAACTGGTTCTGCTCGATCATTGCCTGCTCGCCAGCTTATCGAGGTGGTCGACGACAACACCGCAATCGGGCACTTCGAGCGCGCCGCGCATGCGCTCACCACCATCCGTTGGTCAGTAGGAGGCCCGAAACCTTAGCGCACCGTCATTTGATGATGATCAGGTACAGCCCGTAGCCCACCACCAGGGCGCAGCCAAGGAAGCAGCACCCAGCCAGCGCCGGTCGGGAAGCCACGTTGCCGGCAGGTTGCCCAGGTGCTGAGGTCGGATCGACCGCTGGTCCGGCAAGCGCTCTGATACCCATGGAGAACAGCACTATCACCGCGATGGCGGCTCCGAAGGAAACCACGAAGACCTCACCGAGGGCACCCCAGTCGATGTTCATCCGCACGCCCCTCAGACCTGCGCCCCAGCGGGCTGTAGCCGCCTCGCGGGCACGTCGTTGATGTTGTCCGGACCCACCGGCTGACGCCGGGACAGCGCGTAGATACCGCCTGCGATGGCCGTACCGACCACACCGACGACCACGGTTCCGATGGTTCCGGTCTGGGCCACCCGGGCCGCCAGAGCACCGACGATGGCCGCCGACGGCAACGTCAACAGCCAGGCGGTCAGCATCTGGCCGGCCAGGCCCCACCGCACCGAAGCCAACCGACGGCCGGTCCCCACCCCGAAGATCGCGCCCGAGACGACCATGGTGGTCGACAGCGGGAACCCGAGCTGCGCGGAGACCAGGATGACACCGGTGCTGGCTGTCTCGGCGGCGAAACCCTGTGGTGTCTCGATCTCGGTGACCCGCTTGCCGAGCGTGCGGATGATCCGCCATCCACCCAGGTAGGTGCCCAGGGCGATAGCCAGCCCGGCCATCAGGATCACCCAGAACGGCGGTGCGGAGCCGGCTCGCAGCGTCCCGGCGGTGATCAGCGTCAGGGTGATGACACCCATCGTCTTCTGTGCGTCGTTGGTGCCGTGGGCCAGCGAGACCATCGATGCCGAAATCACCTGACCGGCTTTGAAGCCGCGGCCCACCGCGCCTCGGTCGGCTCCCGCCGTGATCCGGTACGCGAGGTAGGTGCCGACCAGCGCCACCACGCCGGCGACCACTGGCGCCAACACCATTGGGACCAAGACCTTGGACAGCACCGAGGCGAAGTGCACCGCGTCGTCGCCCGCGGCTACCCAGGTGGCCCCGATCAAACCGCCCACCAGCGCGTACGACGAGCTGGACGGCAACCCGACGAGCCAGGTCAGCAGGTTCCACAAGATGGCCCCGATCAGACCACCGAAGATCACCACTGGAGTGATCTTGGTGTCGTCGACCAGCCCGCTGGAAATCGTCTTGGCGACAGTCACCGACAGGAACGCACCGGCGAGGTTGAGCACACCCGAGATGGCAACGGCGACCCTCGGCTTCAGCGCCCCGGTAGCGATCGACGTCGCCATGGCATTGGCGGTGTCATGAAAGCCATTCGTGAAGTCAAAGAACAACGCGGTGATGATCACGACCAGGACGATGACGTCCATGTCGAGCCCTTCGTGGTGGGGTGTCGGCGCGTGGAGCCTCGCAGACCAAGCGAAACGGCTGGTTAACACCGGATGTCGAATGGGGGGGGTTGGCTGGTGGCCGCGACGGTGATCGGCGTTCGGGCTGGCAGTATGACGGTCGTGATCACCAGATCGTCACTGCGCAGCCAGCGACCATCGAATCGGATCAGGGGGTGACCGGTGATCGTGGGCGCGGCTACCAGCAGGCGCGCGGAGAAGCAGCCTTGTTCGGGATCGGTCGTGCTGGGGTTGATGGTGACGGCAGCATCCTCGAATCCCAGCCAGCGGCGGGTCAGCGGGAACCACGTCTTGTAGACCGTCTCCTTGGCGCAGAACAGGATCCGATCCCAGCATATCGCTCGATCTGCGGCGGCCAGCTCAGATAGGTGCTCCTGCTCCTCATCCAGAGCGATGACCCCGAGTACCCCCGCCGGCAGTGGTTCGTGCGGTTCAGCATCGATGCCCACCGCGCTGAAGTCGCAGCTGTGGGCGACGGCAGCGGCTCGATACCCCGTGCAGTGCGTCATGCTGCCCACGACACCTGCTGGCCACCTGGGCTCTCCGCGCTCACCGCGCAGCACCGGTGCGGGTGGCAGCCCGAGCTGACACAGCGCCTGCCGGGCGCAGTGCCGGACCGTGCGGAACTCGCGGCGCCGCTTGTCCACCGCGCGGGCGATCAGCTCCGCTTCCCCTGGATAGAGCACCGCGTCGGGAGGGTCGCAGAACGCCTCCACGCTGGCCACCCCGCGCGCCAGCACCTTCTCTATCACGATCACCGCCCGTCGCCATTCGGAGCCGAATGACGCTCCTGAGCCTAGAGAACAGCGCCATTCGGCACCGAATGGCTATCCAGCCGAGCTGTCGCGGCAATGACGTCAGCGGTGGTGATGCGGAGAAGGCCGGGGTCGGGGCGGTCTGCGAAGGTGTCGCCGGTGGTGCCGGCCCACAGCGCGACATGCTGCGGACGGTCCGGAGGTGGGCCCCAGTGTCGCGGGGACACCGGGCCGAACAGGACAACCGACGGCGTGCCGTAGGCGGTGGCGAGGTGGGCGATGCCGGTATCCCCGCAGATGAGCAGAGCCGCCTCGGCGACCAGGGCGGCGAGCTGCGACAGCGTCGTGCGACCAGCGAGCACGGCGCCGTCGGGTAAGCCAGCCGCGGCGGCCACCTGCGTTGCTAGTGACTTCTCGGCTGCGCTGCCGGTCACCACCACGCGCCGCCCGCGACTGGTCAACCAGCGAGCTACCGCGGCATACCGCTCGGCCGGCCAGCGCCGGGCGGCGAACGCACAACCGGGATGCACGATGACCGCTCCTGGTGCCGGGCTCGGTACTTGGGGGTGGTTCAGCGCGAGGTCGGCCGGGTCGGTGGGGATTTCGAAGTACTCCAGCAGCCGGCACCAGCGGTGCACCTCATGCAGGTCGTCGTCCCAATCCGGGCCCTGGTGTTCGTGACTGATCAGGACGGCGGGTCGCAGCGCGCGCAGGGCGGCGGTGCTTTGCGGTCCCCGTCCATGCAGGTTCACCGCGACGGCCGGGGGCGGCCCGCGCCAGGGCAGCGCACCCAGCTGCGCGGTAGGAAGCAGGTCGTCCACGGCTGCGGTGAGCATGGCCAGTTCGCGCAGCGGTGCCGGGGCGGCAAGCACCAACCGGTGATCGGGGTAGGCGGATCGGAGAGCACGAAGTGCCGGAACCGCGGTCAGCAGGTCACCAAGGCCTAGCGCGCGCAGCACCAGGACCGTGCGGCGGGTCACGGCCAGGAGGACTCGTGCGAGGAGCAGACCACCATCTCCCTTACCTCGCATCCGGGTGGTTGGCGCAGCGCGTGGATCACCGCCGCTGCCACGTCTTGGGGGCGGTTGAGTTTGGCGTCTGGCGGCGGTTTGTACTGCTCATCGCGGCCGTCGAAGAACGGGGTGTGCATGCCACCGGGGATCAGCAGGGTCACTCCGATGCGCCCGGCGGTCTCAGCGGCCAGCGCTCGGGTGAAGCCGATCACGCCGAACTTGGCGGCGCAGTACGCCGTCGCGTCGGGGAAGACCCGCAAGCCCAGCGTGGAGGAGCAGGTCACCACCGTCCCCCGGGAGCGCTCGAGGTGCGGCAACGCGGCCCGCACCACCCTGGCGGTACCCAGCAGGTTGACCGCGACCACCCGCTCCCATTCGTCGGCGGGTACCTCACCGAACGGACCGCAGGAGTCGATCCCGGCGGCGGTGAACACCGCCTGAAGCTGGTTGCCGGCGGCTGCCACCAGCGCCGCGACGGCATTCTCGGTGGCGACCCGATCGGCGAGGTCGGCCTGCACGTGATCCACATCGAGCGACGGAGCGTTGCGGTCGAGAACCAGCGGCCGGCCGCCAGCGGCGCGCACCGCTTCGACGGTGGCGGCACCGAGCCCCGAGGCACCCCCGGTGATCAGCACATTGCCTAGCGGCCTCATACCTTCTCCTTTCTCCGGCGCTGGTTGCCTGGGCGTCGTGCGGTCGGCATGGCAGCGACGATTCGGCTCGTCGAATACCCGCTGACCAGCGGAATGATCACTATCTGGGCGCCGTGCCGGCGCAGTACCGGCGCCTCGGGCAGGTCGCTGACGATGTAGTCGCCACCCTTGACCCACACGTCCGGCCGCAGGCTCTCGAGCAACGCCGCAGGGGTGTCCTCGGCGAACATGATCACCGCGTCGACCGACTCCAGCGCCTCGAGCAGCGCGATCCGGTCGGCTGCGGGGGTGATCGGCCGGCAGGCACCCTTGCGACGGCGTACGGACTCGTCGGAGTTGACGCACACCACCAGAGCGTCACCCAACGCCCGGGCCTGCCTCAGCAGGCTCAGGTGTCCAGGATGTAGCAGGTCGAAGCAGCCGCCGGTGGCCACCAGCCGGCCGCCGCGGCGACGGAGCCGGGCCACCACATCCGCTGCGGACAGCCGACCCGGTGAGGGCTGCCCGGGGGACAGCGAACGCATCGATGCTGCGCCGCCGTCGGCGACGAATTGCGATGCGGCACGGATCGCTGCCGCCACCGCCGTCTGCATCGAGCTGTCGACGAGCAGTGCGCCGGTGACGGCGGCAGCGAAGGCATCGCCCGCCCCGCAGGGGTCGCGATCCGGCGCAACCTCGATGTCGGGCACCGGCAGGGCGATGCACCCCTGCGCGGTGGCCAGTGCGGCACCGCGGTGGCCGAGCGTGATCGCCACCGCGTCACAGCACCAGCGTTCGCGTAACGCCGCGGCGGACGCCAGCGCGCCAGATTCGGCAGCGACGGTGCTGGCGGCTTCCGCCTCATTGGGCGTCACCAACCGGCAGCCGGGTACTGGAGGGGCTCCCCTCGGGTGGGGATCCCACACCACGGGTACTCGGCGGGCCAGCCCGATGAGCGCGTCGCGGACGGTGGGTTCGCCGGTGACGCCGCCCCCGTAGTCGGAGACCAGCACCGCGTCGGCGGCGCGCAGCACGGTCGGGAAACGGGCCCCGGTCGGTGCGCCCGCGGCCCGGCCGTCACCAGCGTCGACCCGTAGCAGTGAACGACCTCCCGCGCGGACCCTGGTCTTGCACACCGTCGTACCGCGCAACGGCATCCGCACCACCTGGACGTGGGCTCCGAGCAGGTCAACAAGCCGCCGTGCCGCCGGGTCGGTGCCCAGCGCGGTCACCAGCACCACGTCGTGGCCGGCGCGGGCGGCAAGCACCGCTGCCAACCCGGCCCCGCCAGGACGCCAACACCGCGCTTGGACATCCACGACGGGAACCGGTGCATCCGGGCACAACCGGTCCACCGTGCCCTCGACGTCGCTGTCGAGCAGCGTGTCACCGAGAATCACTAACCGGCTCATAGCAGGGGTTTCGGCGCGACCACACCGAGCGCCTCGTCGATCGCCATACACAGCGCGTGAACGATGGCCAGGTGAATCTCCTGCACGGTCGAGACACAGGCAGCTTCGACTGCGATCGCGTCGTCGCAGACCGCGGCCAGGGTGTTGGGCGCCGGACCGGTCAGCGCCCACGCGGTCATGCCGACCTCGTGCGCCGCCTTCGCCGCGGAGACAACATTGCGGCTGGCGCCGCTGGTGGACAGGGCAATGAGCACGTCACCAGGGCGCCCGTGGGCGAAGACCTGCCGGGCGAACGACTCGTGCCCGCCGTAGTCGTTGGTGATCGCGGTGAGCGCCGAGGTGTCCGCGTGCAGGGCGATCGCAGACAACGGGCGCCGCTCATGGAGGAACCGGCCGACAAGCTCGCCAGTGAGATGTTGGGCCTCGGCGGCGCTGCCACCATTGCCGCAGGAGAGCAGCCGTCCGCCGCGGTCAAACACCTCGGCGAGGTGGCGTCCCCACAACTCGGTCTGTGCGCCGGCGACCTGCTCCATCCGGGCCAGAGCGATCCGCAGCAGCGCGAAGTGCTCGCGACTCATGGTCGACCTCCCGGCGCGGTCGGTGTCGGTCGGTCGGTGGTTTCCAGTCGGTCGGTGGGTGCCGAGGAATCGGCACCGGCGAGCACCTGGCGGTAGAGCAGTTCCGTCTCACCCGCTATGCGGCCCCACCCGTAGCGGGAGTGTGCGTGAGTGGCCGCCGCCGAGCCTATTGCGGCCAGCCTGGCTGGATCGGCGAGCAACTCGCGCAGCCGCTGAGCGAGCGCAGCGGGGTCGCGGGGTGGCACCAGTGCGCCGGTGCGGCCGTCCAGCACGGTGTCGAGGTGCCCGCCCACCGCAGAGGCGATCACTGGCACGCCGCAGGCCATCGCCTCCAGTGGCACCATCCCGAACGGTTCGTACCAGGGCACGCTGACCACGACGTCCGCTGAGCGCAGCACCGCGGGAACGTCACACCGGGCGATCTGACCGATGAGATACACCCGGTCGGCCACCCCACAGGTGCGCGCGACCACGGTCAATCTCGCTAGTTCCGCGTCCGCGATCGCGTCTCCGCCACCGGCGATAACCAGCTCCGCGCTGGGCACCTCGGCCAGCGCGCGGATAGTGGTTTCGACGCCTTTGCGTTCGACAAGTCGCCCAAGGGACAGGATGCGGTGGCGCCCGTTGCGCGCCGCGCGCGGCCCGGTCGGAGTGAACCGGTCGAGGTCGACCCCGCATGGCACGACGGCGACTCGCTGCGCCGGTACACCCAGCGCGCCGAGCTCAGTGACCTCGTCCGAGCAGGTGGCCACGACCAGCGCCGCGTCGCACGCCAACTTGGCTTCCAGCCGGAGTCGAGACGGCGGGCTGGGATCTGCGGTGCCCTGGTGTCGCCGCTTGACGGTGCCGAGCGCGTGGAACGTCTGCAGCACCGGAACGCCGGTGCCGCGGGCGCCGCGGTGCGCCGCGAGGCCACTCATCCAGAAGTGCGCGTGCGCGACGTCCGGAGGCTCGGTCAACCATCGGCGCGCGAGGTGATCGCCGAACTGGTCCATGTAGGGCAGCAAGGCGTCTTTGGGCAGGTTGGCGGCGGGTCCGGCGGGTACGTGCTCCACGGTCACCCCCGGGCCCGCGCGGACCCGCTCGGGCAGCTCAGAATCATCGCGGCGGGTGTACACGGTCACGTGGTGCCCACGCGCGCCCAGCGCTCGCGCGAGCTCCGCGACGTGGACATTCTGCCCTCCGGAGTCAGCTCCACCGATCGCCGTAAGCGGGCTGGCGTGCTCGGAGATCATGTCGATCCTCATCGGCGCCTCTCCGTGAGCAGCTGGTCCCAGTCGGTAATGAACCGGTCGTGCGAGTACCTGCGCCCGGCGGCGGCTCTGCCCGCCAGACCGGTGTGCCGAGCGAGGTCGCCATCAGCGAGGAAGGTGCGCAGCGCCTCGGCGAGTACGTCAACCCGGGTGGAGAGCACCCCAGCGTCTGCGGGTACCGCCTCCACCACCTCGGTGGTGGCCAGTGCGACCACTGGCATCCCGAGATACATGGCCTCGAGCAGGGACAGTCCCAACGAGGTCCAACGAATAGGATGCAGATACACCCGCCGCCGAGCGATCTCGGTATGCATCCGCCCCTGCGGCAGATCCTCATAGGTCGCGATTCGCCCATGCCCGGGCAGCGTGGACACCGCCATACCGAAAAGGTCCAGGGGTGCGTGAGCGGCGAAACGGGGTAGCAGGTCAGTGCCGGTGACGCGACCCCGGCGGACCGGTTCGTTGATCACGACGGCAGCACGACGCAGCTCGCCGGTGTAGCGGTGGCCCGGGTCAGGGATGCCGTGCTCGATCACCAGGGTCGGCGCCCGGCCGCAGTCCCAGAACAGTTCGTTGAACGGCGTGACGTGCACGACGGGGATGTCGGACTGGTCGGCCAGCGGGTGCCGTGAGTTGGGGACGTCACCACGCGGGGCGTTGTGCTCGACGTAGACGGCCGGCACATCCCGTCCAGGCCTGCGGCCCAGCCATCGCTGCGCGAGCTCCAGTTCCTGCGGTCGCTGCAGCACGACGACGTCAACGTGCTCCTGCGCCAACGCCGCCAAGGGAATCTCGACGGCATTCGGCGGCCAGTCGAAAGTCTGGGCCCGGCCGCGGCCGTCGGCGTCGCGGGCAGGCGTCACAGGCACCAGGTAGGTGTGCGGGCCGTGCACGAACGCGGTGCTCCAGGACCCGTGGACATGCCAGTGCAGCACTCTCATGCGACCACCGCCACCAGGGAGCTGACCGCCGCGACGACGTCGGCTGGATCAACTCCCGACAGGCAGGGGTGGCCTGGTACGGGGCAGTGCCGGGCCCGGGTGTCGCGGCAGGGTGCGTGTTGGTCGCCGAGCAGTACGGTCGGTACCCCATATGGTGCCCACCGCGCGGCCGGCACCACCGGTGCGAACAGCGACACCACCGGCGTGCCCACCGCGGCAGCCAGGTGAGCCGGTCCGGTGTTGCCAGCGACGACCGCGCATGCGCCGTCGAGCACGGCAGCCAACGTGCGCAGGTTGGTGCGACCACCGAGGTCGATGCCGACGTCGCCAGCGACGAACGCTGTGAGGTGCTGCTCGCGGACCGAGCCGGTGACGACGACCCGGTGCCCGGCGGTGGCCAGCGCGCGGACGGCTCGGGTGCAGTGCCGCGCGGGCCACTCCCGCGCCGGGACGGAGGCGCCCGGGTGTACCACGACGTAGCCGGGGCGGCCGGTGAGCGGCTCGACGTCGGGCAGTGGCCGGCGCACCGCGAGGCGCCCGTCGTCCCCGGGCGGCAACGGGTAGCCGGCGGCGTGGGCGAGCCCCAGCGCCCGCTGCGCCTCCGGGTGGTCACCGTTGACGTGGTGGCGCAGGTCCAGCAGCGAGCCGGGATAGTCCTCGCTGATCGCGCCGATCCAGCCGACTCCGGCCAACCGCAGCAGCAGCGCTAGGGGAAGCGGTGACTGGTGAAACGAGGTGAGCAGCACAGCAGCGGCAGGCGCCTGCGCGCGTACCGCGTCGTGTAGCGCAGCGACATGTGCCGCGGTGACCGGCGCGGGATCGGGATCGATCCATGGCGCGCACCACTCGATGATCTCGTCGACCCCGGGGAGCAGCTCGGCGGCGGCGGTCCCCTGCGGGCCGGTAAGCATCACCACCTTGTCGACGTGTGCGGCGACCGCTCGGACAGCGGGCCCGGCCAGCAACACGTCACCGGCGTTGTCCAAGCGGGCAACCAGCACGGTGCTCATCGGGCCCGCCCCGATAGGGCCAACTCAACCGCCTCGGCGATGTCCGCTGCCACCTCAGCAGCCGACCGGATCTCCTGCCGCAAGGTGCGGGCAGTGGGTACCAGAATGCCGCGGGCACCGGCCGCGGCGGCGGCGGTGACATCGGCTCCGATGTCCCCGATAAGCACGCAGCGGTCCACCGGCACGCCGAGCTGCGCGGCGGCGTTTTTGACCAGGCCGGGCGCCGGCTTGCGGCAGCCGCAGCCGTCGTCCTCACCGTGCAAGCACATGCTCCAGGCGTCAAACGGACCCAGCAATTCCGATACCCGGGCGTTGACGAGTTCAAGCTGCTCAGCGGTGATCAACCCACGGGCCACGCCGGACTGGTTGGTCACCACGCCGACCGGGATGCCGGCGTTGCGGAGCCGAATCAGTGCTTCGCGCGCACCGGGCATGGGCACTACCGCGGCGGGATCGGTGTTGTAGGGCACGTCGTGAACAAGCGTGTCGTCGCGGTCGAACAGCACCGCTGCGGGCACGGCCGCGGACGGCGACACCCGCCGCCACCGCAGCTCCCCGACCATCCGATGCCAGCAAGCCACCGGTGGGATCGCGATGCTGGTGGCCAGCATCGCGCCAACCTCCGGCGCGGTGCGCGGCCCCGGCAGGATCCGATGCAGCGCGAACGCCCCGGTCAGCGCTGCCCAGACGAGACCCGCCGCACGAGCGACCCTTCGATGATGCAGGGCTGCGGCGCCGAACGCGACGGCGGCGGCCGCGGTGGTCAACCCGTGGCGTCGCAGCCGGCCTGGGCCGTCCCCAACGCGCTGGCGCCAACCAGGCCCGTGCCGGCGCCGCATCAGGGCGTCGTCGGTGTTGCCGCGTTGAGCCCGCACGCTGGCCAGCGGTCCCGACGGCCGTACCGGGTGCACGGTGCGCCGCCGCCCCTCGACGATGCGGTAGCCGGTGGCGATCACCCGCAGCGCCAGATCAGCGTCTTCACGGTAAGCCCGCGGGAAGCGTTCGTCGAAGCCGCCGACGCGCTGCAGCGCCGCCCGGCGGTAGGCCATATCCGCCGTGATCCATCGCGCGCTGGCCAGACCCGCGGTGCCGCGTTCGAAGTCGGTAGGCCGCCGGTCGTTGGGTAGTGGCACCTCGATACGTCCTTGGCTGGCGCCGACGTCCGGCTCGACCTCCTGTAGGTCCCGCGTCAACTGCTCGGCCCACTGCGGCCCGGGCACAACGTCGTCATCGAGGAACGCGACCCACTCGGTATCCACTGCGCGCCAACCGACGTTGCGGGCAGCGGCCGGGCCATGGCCCCCCGAGCGCAGCACCCGCACACCCGCGGACACGCGCAGCGGCTCGCTAGGCGCTGGGCGATCGTCGACGACGACGATCGCTTGTGAGTGGCGATGCGAATGATCACTCGCATCGCCACTCACAAGCTGCGCCAGCAGCACGCCCAGGCTGGGCCGCCCGATCGTCGGGATCACCACGGTGACATTCATCGGGTCTGCTCGGAACGGCGCAGCAGGAAGGGCCCCAGCACCAGCACGTCGATCGGGGCCGACCCGAAGCATTCGAGCGCGTCGCGCGGGTCGTCCACCATGGGTCGACCGGCCGTGTTGAGGCTGGTGTTCACCACGGTGGGCAGTCCGGTCAGCTCCGCGAAGCGGTCCAGCAGCCGAGCCAGCAGAGGCTCTGAAGCGCGGTCGACGGTCTGGACCCGCGCGGTGCCGTCGACATGCACCACAGCCGGGATCCGCTCGCCCCACCGCGGTGCGACGTCGTGGACGAAAAGCATGTACGGGCTGGGTATCGGGCCCCGGCTGAACAGCTCACCAGCGCGGTCGATGAGCACCATCGGTGCGATCGGACGGAACTGCTCGCGACCTTTGACCGCGTTGAGCCGCTCGAGATTTCGTGCATGCCCCGGGTGGGCGAGCAACGAGCGGTGGCCCAGCGCGCGTGGACCGAACTCGCTGCGGCCCTGAAACCAGGCCACAATCGCGTCAGCGGCCAGCGCGTCGGCAGCCGCGACGGCCACGTCTGGCGGTCGCTCGTAGCGGATCTGCGCGGAGTCCAGCCACCCGGCTAGCTCCATGTCGGTGAAGCCGCGGCCCAGGTCAGCACCCGGCATCGGGGCTGCCGGTTCACCGAAGACCTGCGCGAGATGCAACGCCCCGCCCAGCGCGGTTCCCGCGTCGCCGGACGCGGGCTGCACCCACAGCTCCTCGAACGGCCCCTCGGCCGCCAGCCGGGTGTTGGCTACACAATTCAGCGCCACCCCACCGGCCATCGTGAGCCGGCGTGCGCCAGTGCGCCGGTGCAGCCACCAGGCCAGCTCCAGCAGCACCTCCTCCAGCCGGGCTTGCACGGCGGCGGCCAGATCCACGTGCTCGGGCTGCATCTCCTCATCCGACGCCCGTCTCTTTGCTAGCTCGGACCAGTTGATGGGCGCGACGGTGAAACCGCCGTCACCGGTGACTCCGACGAGTTTCCGCAACGCCGGCAGCAGCCGTGGCTCGGTAGCCGACAGCCGGCCGTAGGAAGCCAGTGCCATCACTTTGTACTCGTCCGACGAGCGCAGGAAACCCAGGTGTTCGGTGACTTCCTCGTACATCAGACCCAGCGAATGCGGCAGCTTCTGGGTGGCCAATACCTCGAGCTCGCCGTCGCGATAGCGGCCTGCTAGATAGGAGATGGCCTCGCCGCGGCCGTCGGCGACGAGCACCGCGGAGTCGCGAAACGGTGCGGCGAGGCCCGCGGACGCGGCGTGCGCGACGTGGTGCTGGACGAACTGCACCGCTGCCGGATCCAACCCGGGCAGCGCGGTGGCCAGGAAGTGGGGTGCCCGGCGGGCGTAAGTGGTACGGAGGTCCTCCCACCGCTCGTCCAACCCGTCGAGCTCCGGCTGTACCAACGCCGGGTCATAGGAGTAGGCGACAGCATCGAGGTCTTCGGGATTGATGCCCGCGGTTTCCAAGCACCAACGCGCCGACAGTTCCGGCAACTCCCAGGCGGAGAACGGCACCGGGCGTTTGCCGTGTTTCCGGCGGCTGAACCGTTCCTCCTCAACGGCGGCTACGACCTGTCCGTCGATGATGAGCGCCGCGGCGGGATCGTGAAATATTGCGTTGATGCCGAGGATGCGCACGTCAACACCCCCAATATTCCGGCGACGCACGGCAGAACCCCGTCCTCCACACGGTACCCAGCCAAGCGACTCCCGAAACGTCCCCCCAAAGGCCCGCTATGGAGGCATAACGCGCCTTTGGGGGGAGGTTTTACCCCGATATGTCCCCATAACGGGGTGCAGAACGCTCTGCAGCTAGGTGGGAGCGGAAGCTGGCGATGGTGCGGGCCATGCCGTCGCGGAGATCGACCTTCGGCGTCCAGCCGAGGAGTTCGTGGGCCAACGTGGTGTCAGGACGACGCATCCGCGGATCGTCGACTGGGCGCTCGATGTGCCGGATGGATCCGGGCAACCCGCTGAGTTCGATTATCGTCTTGGCCAGCTCGACTACCGGCAACTCCAGCGGACCACCGATGTTCACTGGGCCCGGTGCGCGTGACTCGGCCAGCGCGAGGATGCCCCCGATGGTGTCGTCGACGTAGCACACCGATCGGGTCTGGCTGCCGTCGCCAGTGATCGACAGCGGCTCGCCGGCCAGCGCCTGGCGGATGAAGGTCGGGATGGCCCGCCCATCGTCGGGGCGCATCCGAGGACCGTAGGTATTGAAGATCCGCACAATTGCGGTGTCGGTGCCACGAGACATCCGGTAGGCAGTGGTCAGCGCTTCGGCGTAGCGCTTGGCCTCGTCGTACACGCTGCGGGGGCCGACCGGATTGACGTTGCCCCAGTAAGCCTCGGACTGCGGGTGCTGCAGCGGGTCCCCGTAGACCTCGCTGGTCGAGGCCAGCACGACCCGGGCACCTTTCTCGCCGGCCAGACCCAGTGCGTGCAGGGTCCCAAGGCTGCCCACCTTGAGCGTCTCGATGGGCAGCCGCAGGTAGTCGGCGGGAGAGGCCGCCGAGGCGAGGTGCAGTACCAGGTCCACCGGGCCGGGCACGTGTACGAAGTCCGTCACATCACACTTGATCAGCCGAAACCGTGGCTCACCGATCAGGTGAGCGATATTGGCTGGGCTGCCGGTGAGGAAATTGTCCAAACAGATCACGCCGGTGCCGCGGCGCAGCAGCTCTTCGCACAGATGCGATCCGAGAAATCCAGCCCCGCCAGTAACCACAGCCCTGCTGAACCTCGTGTTCACGGCTCTGGCTACCCCAGCGCATCGCTCCCAAACTCAGCCCGCGGGTTTTCACCGTGTGGACTGCGGGTACTGACGGCCATGGTCGTGCAATGAGCGGCGCGGTGACCGTGGTGATCGCCACCCGAAACAGGTGCCCGGAGCTGATCCGTACCCTGCGACATTTACACGAGCTCACCCCGGCGCCGCCGGTGGTCGTGGTGGACAACGGCTCAACCGACGGCACCGTCGCGGCGGTACTCGAACAGTTCACCGGGGTCGTGCTACTGGCGCTACCGCGCAACCACGGGGCCACCGCTCGCAATGTCGGCGTGCTGGCGGCCCGCACTCCCTACGTCGCCTTCAGCGATGACGACTCCTGGTGGGCTCCCGGAGCACTGCAACGGGCCACGACGGTCCTGGACAGCCATCCGCGGCTGGGCTTGGTGGCCGCCCGTACCCTCGTCGGTCCAGCGGAGCGTCCCGACCCGGTCAACCCGCTGATGGCCACCAGCCCGCTACCCCGTCGCCCGGACGCCCCCGGCCCGTCGGTCCTCGGCTTCCTGGCCTGCTCGGCGGTGCTGCGTAGGCGGGCGTTCTGCGAGGTCGGTGGCTTCAGCAGGGTGTTGTTCTTCGTGGGGGAGGAGCGGTTGCTGTGCTACGACCTGGCCGCAGCGGGGTGGGAACGCGCCTATCTCGACGACGTCGTCGCACACCATCATCCGTCTGCGCACCGGCCAGATTCGCAACGTCGCCGGGTGGCGGAGCTGCGCAACGCCGTGCTCACCGCGGTGCTGCGCCGGCCGCCGCGGGTAGCAGTCGCCGCCGCTGTCGCGCTCGCGAGGGACTCGGTGCGTGACGCGACAGCCCGCAGCGCGTTACGCGAGGCTGCGGTTCGGCTACCGGCGGCGCTTCGGCGGCGCGCTGTACTGCCCGCCGCCGTCGAGCAGCAGGTTCGCATGCTGGAAGCGGGTGCCCGATGACGCCTGGCCGAGTCACCGTCGTGATCATCACCCGGGACCGCAAGGCGGAGCTGCTGGGCACCCTGGCGCACATGACGACGCTTCCCGACCGCGCTCCCGTTGTGGTCGTCGACAACGGCTCCACCGACCACACGGCGCACGCTGTCATTGAGCGGTTCGGCCAGGTGACCCTGCTGTGCAGTGACCAGAACCTCGGCGCGCTGGGCCGCAACCTGGCGGTGCGGGACATCGACACGCCGTATGTGGCGTTCTGTGACGACGACACCCGGTGGCGGCCGGGAGCGCTGACTCGCGCTGCCGACCTCCTCGACGCGCATCCGGGACTGGCGTCGGTGACCGGACGGATCCTGGTGGCCCCGACGATGGTCGAGGATCCCATCACCCCTGAGCTGCGGGACTCGCCGGTACCCGGTCCAGCGTGGTTGCCCGGACCGGCCCTGCTCGGTGTCCTCGCCGGAGCGAGCATGTTTCGCGTTGCCGCATTCCGGGAGGTCGGTGGGTTCTCACCGCGGCTGTGGCTGGGCGGAGAGGAAGAGCTCCTCGCGCTCGATCTGGCTGCGCGCGGGTGGTGGATGTGCTGGGCACCTGACGTGGTGGTCGAACACGCGCCATCAACATCCCGCGATCCCCGACGCCGGCGGCAGTTGGGGATCCGCAACACGTTGTGGACGGCGTGGCTGCGCCGACCGTTGCCCAGCGCGCTGCGGCGCACCGGCATGCTGCTGCGCTCGATACCCCGGGACCGGGCCAGCGTGGTGGCGGTCGGCGAGGCGCTCGCTGGACTCGCCTGGGTGCTCCGGGAACGCCGGGTAATCCCGCCCGATGTCGAGCACGGGTTGCGGTTACTGGAGCTGCCGCAACAGCACTCCCCGGCTCGCAGGTATGTTGGATGAGACGACGCTGATTGCTGAGCAGAAAAGAGTGGTTCCGATGGCCCTCGACCCATCAGTTGACATCGGCCGGAAGGTGTGGCGCAGCTGCACTCACTGCCCGAATGCAGACGGCCTTTACCTGCTCAAATCCAACGCCAACCTGGTATACGTCCAGTGCCCGCTATGCCACAACACTTGGTGGTTGGACACTGGCTTCGGCAGAGGCGGTGGACCCGACAAGTCTGGCAACCCGTAGTCAAACGGCGTCGCCAACTCGCGACCTCCAGCGTTGACCGGGCAAGCTGGCGAGATGGTGATCCCGGTCCATGATGTCAACCCGGTTCGTCGCACGCCGTGGGTTACCTACCTGCTGATCGCGGCGAACATTGTTATGTTCCTGCTCACACCCGCCTCTGCGACCACGGTGACGGGTGCGGCCAGCCTTGCGCAGACCTGCCAGCAGGAGGCGTTCTACGACCGGTACGCGGCGATCCCCACCGAGCTCGTGCACAACCAGCCGCTGGCGCTGGTTCCGGATGGTCAGGTCGCAATCGGCGATCGGGGTCCAGGCTGCGTTGTTGCCCCGCCCGACTACTCCAAGGATCCAGTACTGTCGGCATTGACGTCGCTGTTCCTACACGGCAGCTGGCTACACCTGCTCGGCAACATGCTGTTCTTGTGGATCTTCGGCAACAACGTCGAGGATCGCTTCGGTCGGGTCCGATATCTGCTGTTTTACCTCGCCTGCGGCATGGTGGCCACCTACGGCTTCGCGCTTACCCACGCCGACTCAACGGAGGTGCTGATCGGGGCCTCCGGGGCGATCGCCGGCGTGCTGGGCGCGTATATCGTGCTTTACCCGCGGGCCCGAGTGTGGAGCCTGGTGCCGGTGCTGTTCTTCATCCCGCTACGGCTGCCCGCCTGGTTTGTGCTAGGCCTGTGGTTCCTGTTGCAGTGGATCTACACCGCCGGGTATGCCGTCTCCTCAGCGGGATCAGTCGCCTACGTTGCCCACGTGTTCGGCTTCGTCGTAGGGGCCCTTGTTGCGCTGACGATGCGCAGCACGGGCGTGCGGACCACACGCCCGTGACACGAGTGCCCGTGGTGCACCGCCGAGACGTCGGTGCACAGTGGAGTTTCGCGCAAACCGAGACCGGAGCTGACGACCTCGACGTGCTGGAGACCCTCGCGACACTCCTGCCGCCCACCGATACCCGACGTTCTGTCGTGCTAGCCCGGATACGGCGCGTGTTCGGCTGACCCGACACGCCGCGTTGAGCCTCGACGGCACGGCACGTACTATTCGCTGGAAACACTCATCCAGAAAGGAATCCGGTGGACACGCAGGTCGAAACGCTCGAGTTCGAGGCCGAAGCGCGCCAGCTCTTGCAATTGATGGTTCATTCGATCTACTCGAATAAGGACACCTTCCTGCGCGAGCTCATTTCCAACGCCTCCGATGCGTTAGACAAGTTGCGTTTGGAAGCGTTCCGCGACAAGGACCTGCAGGTTGACACTTCCGATCTGCACATCGATATCGAGGTCGACAAAGAGCAGCGCACCATCACTGTGCGCGACAACGGAATCGGTATGTCCCGCGATGATGTGGTGGAACTTATCGGCACCATCGCTAGATCCGGTACGGTCGACTTTGCGCGGAAAATGAAGGAGTCGAACGATCCAGCAACCGCGCAAGACCTCATCGGGCAGTTTGGTATTGGCTTCTATTCAAGCTTCATGGTGGCCGACAAGGTCACGCTGCTGACGCGGCGCGCCGGAGAAGACCACGCCACCAAGTGGGAATCCAGCGGTGCCGGAACTTACACTATCGCGTCAGTCGATGACGCGCCGCAAGGAACTGCGGTGACCTTGTACCTCAAACCGGAGGACAAGGACGACCAACTCTTCGACTACACGGACGCCTGGAAGATCAAGGAGATCGTCAAGCGCTACTCCGACTTCATCGCATGGCCGATCAAGATGGCAGTCGAGCGCACGGACAAGGACGGCCAGAGCACTCGAGAAATCGAGATCATCAACTCGATGAAGGCGCTGTGGGCGCGATCCAAGAATGAAGTTGAAGAACATGAATACAAGGAATTTTACAAACACGTAAGCCATGACTGGAACGATCCGCTAGAGGTCATCCGCATGAAAGGGGAAGGGACGTTCGAATACCAGGCGTTGCTGTTCATCCCATCCCACGCGCCGCTGGACCTGTTCATGCGGGATCGCAAGCGCGGCGTCCAATTGTACGTCAAACGCGTCTTCATTATGGACGATTGTGATGCGCTCATGCCAGAGTACCTACGCTTCATCAAAGGTGTGGTGGACGCGCAGGACCTGTCGCTGAGTGTATCGCGAGAGACACTCCAGCAGGATCGTCAGATCCAGCTGATGCGCCGACGCCTGGTAAAGAAGGTGCTGTCCACGGTGAAGGACATGATGACCGACAACGTCGACCGTTACAGGACGTTCTGGACAGAGTTCGGCCGTGTCGTCAAGGAAGGGCTTATCAACGACTCCGAAAATCGCGATACGCTCCTCGACATCGCATCATTCGCATCGACGTACCAGGCAGAACAGTTGACCACCTTGCGTCAATACTGCGACCGCATGAAAGACGGACAACAGGAGATCTACTACATGACGGGGGAGTCGCGCTCGACGATCGAAAACTCCCCACATATGGAAGCCCTTCGAGCCAAAGGCTATGAGGTGCTGCTTCTGACCGATCCGGTCGACGAAATGTGGGTCGAGTCGGTCCGCGAGTTCGACGGCAAGCGGTTCCAGTCGATCGCCAAGGGACAGGTCGATCTCGACACCGAAGAAGAAAAACAAACGGCCGAAGTCGAACGCGACCAGCAGAAGAAGGACTTCGCCGACCTGCTGGCCTGGATGACGACTACGTTGCAAGAGGACGTCAAAGAAGTACGGCTGTCGTCGCGCCTGACCACTTCGCCGGCCTGTATCGTCGGAGATACCTACGACGTCACGCCGACCCTGGAAAAGATGTATCGCGCCATGGGACAGGACGTGCCGCGCATCAAGCGGATCCTTGAGCTCAATCCCACGCACCCACTGGTAAGCGGACTGCAGAAAGCTCACGGTGAGCGCAAGGACGACGCCGGGCTGGCAGAAACAGCCGAGCTTCTGTACGGGATGGCGCTGCTCGCAGAGGGTGGTGAACTCAGCGATCCGGCACGTTTCATACGCCTGCTGACCGATCGACTGGCTCGTACGCTGTGAGGCGGTGACCGCGCCATCTTTGCCGAGGTGACATGTTGTTGACTCACCGGGGCTGCTCTGTACGGGGCAGCGGAGGAGTTCCTGGCGGGCGCTGACAAGAACCGCGCCTGTGTGACTTAGTTGATCAGGGCGTCAGGCATGTTGTCGGCGAAGGGCAGGTGCATCCGCAGTCCGGTGGCCTCCAGCGCCCGATTGGCGGTGCAGGAGTTGCACACCAACCGCAGGTCGCGACCCTTCTGCTTGGCAAGTTCGTTCGCCTCGAACAGTACGGTCAGTCCAGCCGATGCCAGGAATCGCACGCCATCGAGGTTGACCACCACGACCTGGACAGCGGAGAGTTGCGCGATCAGACAAGCGGCCAGTTCCGGCGCGGTGAACATGTCTACCTCACCGGTCACCGTGACGACGCGGACATCGGAACCATGCTCGGTCACCCGTAGATCCACGATATCCGCGGGGAAGGCGCTGTTCATCTGCGCACGATATAGCGGCAAGTCACAAAGAGGCACGACGCGACCCGGGTCAACGTCGCTGAGCGGTGCTATTTCATCGATGAGCGGCAAACTGGCGACCAAAACACCATACGATCGCCGTTCACCGGTGATCGTGCTCGACACGTAGCCAGCGGCAGCCGTACCGCTTGAGCTTCAGGGTCACCGAACCGTCCTTGGCTACGCGTTGCGATCCGTTGGTCAGCACGTCCTTCAGCAGGCAGGAGTCATCTAGCCCGGTCAGCTTCAGCGCCGCGTTCGTTGGGTTCGCACCGAAGTTGTGCACCGCAACGACGGTGCCACCCTCGGTGTCGCAGCGGTGCGCGAGCACGGCGGTGTCGCCGGCGTCGAGCACCTCGTAACGCCCCCAGGCCAGCTCGGGGCAGGCCCGGTACGACTCGATCAGCGACCGCATCCAGGACAGCAGCGACTCCGGGTCGCGTTCCTGGGAAGCGACGTTGACGTGCTCAGGCCCGTACTCGCCCTCCGGGATCGGACCGGGCAGCTCAGATTCTTCGGCGGTGGAAAATCCGCCGCGCGGCTCCGGTGACCATTGCATCGGCGTGCGCACCGCTAGCCGGCCTTCCGCCCGGAGGTCTTCACCCATGCCGATCTCCTCACCGTAAAACAGCACGGGTGTGCCAGGCAGCGAGAACAGCAGGCTGTAGACCATCCGAATGCGGTCTCGGTCGCCGCCGAGCATCGTCGGCAGCCGCCGGCGCAGGCCGCGGCCGTAGAGCTGCATCTCCGGATCCGGCCCGAACGCCTCGAACACCTCCCGGCGCTGCGTGCCGGTGAGCTTGTCCAGCGTCAGCTCATCGTGGTTACGGACGAACGTCGCCCAGTGCGCGTCCTTCGGCGGCTCCGGCCGCTCGCGCAGCACCTCGGCTAGCGGTTCGGCATTGCCCCGAGCCAGCGACAGATACATCCGCTGCATCCCGATGAAGTCGAAACACATCGTCAGCTCGTCGCGGTTGCTCCCGAAAAAAGTCATCGTCTCCGGGTAGGGCAGGTTGACCTCGCCGAGCAGCGTCCCCTCACCGCAACGCCGGCCAAGAAACGCCCGCAGGTCAGCGAGGTAGTCGTGCGGGTTCGGGAGCTTCCCGGCGTCGTCTTGCCCGGTGGTCTCCAGCAGGAACGGGACAGCGTCGACCCGGAACCCGGACAACCCCAGCTGCAGCCAGAAGCCGATCGTGCGCGCGATCTCATCACGCACCTGTGGGTTGGCCACATTGAGGTCGGGTTGGTACTTATAGAACCGATGCAGGTAGTACTGGCCGGCGATCTCGTCGTAGGTCCAGAGGCTGGTCTCCTGGTCCGGGAACACGATGCCCTGCGGGCCGTCCGCAGGCGGCTCATCCGCCCAGACGTACCAGTCTCGATACGGCGAGTCGGGGCTGGTGCGGGCGCTCTGGAACCACGGGTGCTGGTCGGACGTGTGGTTCACCACCAGGTCGGCGATCACCCGCATGCCGCGGTCGCGCGCAGTGCGCACGAACTCGACGAACTCACCGTGGCTGCCCAGCCGGTCGTCGACGCCGTAGAAATTGGTGATGTCGTAGCCATCGTCGCGGTCCGGCGACGGGTAATACGGCATCAGCCACACACAGGTCACGCCAAGCCGCTGCAGGTGGTCAATGCGTTGAATCAGTCCCCGGAAGTCGCCGTGTCCATCGCCGTTGCCGTCCTGGTAGGTCTCGACGTCCAGGCAGTAGATGACCGCGTTTTTCCACCACAGGTCGGACGTGCTGGTCAGCCTCATGACAGCTCCGGTAGTACACATGCACCGCATGCGGCGATGAACTCGTGCTTCTTGACAACGTGGTGCAGGTAGATCTCGTCGAAGCCGAGATCTGTGTACGCCTTCAGCCATGCGGCATGCCTGCCGAGATCGGGCGATACGTGGACCACCGCCACCTTCTCGGACGGAGCGTGCTTGAAGGCCTCGTCGAAGTGCCGCTCACTCCATCGCGAGAAGTGATACGAGCACATTGCCGCGCCGAAGCCAGGCTGCTCAACGCGAATCACGGCCTCGGTCAGGCCGGTCGGGTGATGGGAGTCCTGCAGCCCGTGCACCGTCATACCAGAAACATAACTGATCGTGGCGCTTCGACCATCTGTCGACACCCGGCTGAAAGGCCAGCCGGGTGTCGACAGCCGATCCTGGCAAGGATCGCGGACGCCTTGAATGCGGACCAACCGTCCAGGTTTCGCTCGAACCGGCGCGGCCTGATCGACGGTAACGCATCCGAGGAGATACGAGCGCCAGGCCGTTCAACCGACACAACGACACACAGCTCAGCCGGGCCGAGCCAGGCACACCCCGGTGCACCGCGACTCTCCGTCGCGCTCGACACTCAAACTACTTGGCAGCGCCCGGTCTGACATCGGGGGGATCAGCTCTGGATGAGGCATTTCTTTGTCTCCGTGCGGCTAGAGCGCCGGACTGAACGTAGACGTACTTATGTAACCCTTTGAGTAGTGATATCTCTTCGCTACTGAGGCCGGGATGCCAGACGTCAACGATAAGTACGATTCTATCGAACTGCGTATGGTTCCATGCCTCGTGTTCTTGGTGATCGTCTAGCAGAAGACAGCGCCCCTCCTCCCAATGTCTTTTCTCGCCCCCAATACTGATCGCGCAGTCGCCCTCTGGTACCTGGATTCCCAGATGGCAACGAACTCGAATGTTTGTCGGCCCACGATGTGGCGATATGTGTGTGCCGGGCCGCATTTTGGAGATGTATGTTAGTCCTGCGATTGTCTGAATCGCACCGTGACTCTCGATGACCGCGGTCGTTACTGGCAATTTACTACAATTCAGCTCATTTTTCTCTCCCAACTCGAAGAGCCACAAAACTTCCCACTCGCCGGTGCGGTCGATGCATTCGTTCTCGCGGTAGAAGCTGGTCGGAGAGAGCCTCAAGACTTCTTCGCGGATCTCGTCGTAACGGTTTTCGAGTGCGGCGGCGATCGGGAATTGAGTCGGGTCATGCCAGGTTATTGAAGGAAGCCGGGGGTAACATCCCCCCATTACCGGATCGTTAGCTCCATCTTCAAACGATCTGACGTAATCAAGGAATCGGCTCGTGTCGGCCGGTGCTTCCTCGGACACCCCAGCTTCAAGCCTCGGATCGGTCGGAGAGGCATGAGTCACGACACATCGTCGCAATCTCGACGCGAAGAAGCAACGTCCTGGGTGCAAGTGACTGTCTTGAGGTGGCCGGGTGTGGTCATCTCCGGCGCCCGTCGGGGCGGTACGGAGGGTGGCGCGAGCGAGTGCAAGTGATATGCCGCCCGTTCAGCCCTACAAGCAGTGATCCCGATGGCTAGTCGACGTCATTCGAGGCCGGATGCACGTGCATTGACACGGGACCAGAAACCCCGCTAGTTTGAGCGTGCACGCGCAGATGCATGTGCACCTGCGCGAATCGAGGGGAGTGGTCCTATGTCCGAGTCAGTTCACAACGGTATGTCGGCCACGGAGCTTACTGGCGTGATGTGGCGTAAGAGCAGGCACAGCGGTCAGCTCGGCAACTGCGTGGAGGCCACAGTGCTCGATGGTGGTGACGTTGCCATGCGTAATTCTCGTTACCCTGGCGGTCCGGCGTTGATCTTCACCCGCGACGAGATGGCTGCCTTCTTGGCCGGCGCTAAGGATGGCGAGTTCGACGACGTCGCCAGCTGAGTCAGCCTACGGCTCATCTAGGAAAGGTGGCAGCACAAGCGCCTCAGCGCGCACCACGAACTGGATAACCGGGGGAGGACCTGGCGCCATGACCTGCTCGGCCTGGCTGCGGAGAGTGGTCCGCTCGAGCAGATGCATCCGGCTCCAGTCAACCTCGGCCACCTCGGCCTCGCCGAGGTGGCGCTCCGGGAACTGCCACCACGTGGTGCGGCGTCTGACGACGAGCCGGTCCCGCAGCGCCTCGTCTAGGACGCGATGGACGGCCGTTTCGGAGTCATCGATCACATCCTGCCCACCTCGCACGATGGCATCCGGCCAGACCGCGTGAGGAATCTGGATCGTCTGCCGTAGGTCCCAGGCGTCGGCGATGTGCTGGAGCAGCCTCGCGTGCTGCTTATCGACAACGTGGAGGCTGAGAGTCACCACATCCGAACCGTACATCGGTGCCCCTGTGAGGGCATCGTTGCGTTGACGGAGAGGGGTACGGGTCGAGCTCGACCTATGACGCCCAGGACAGAGCCGCTGTCAACGTGATTATCCAATCGGCCCGTAGGGTAATGAACGTGTCCGAGGGGGAGTTGCATACTAACCAGACGCCTCCGCCTTCGCGACAGCATTTGATCGGATCCTGTTGGGCGCGTTTCCGGACCGCCACTATGTGTGTCCAAGAGCAGACGTGGCACGATCAGTACATGATCCCTGGCTCGCCAGTGTTCACGCTGCCCGAAGACGTCGCTCTACTCGACGTCCGCGAAGACGACGAGTGGACCGCGGGACACGCACCGCAGGCGGTACACGTCCCAATGGGACAAGTGTCGCTCAGGGTCAAGGAGATCGCCGCCTCATTTCCCGAGCCCCCGGTGTACGTGGTGTGCCGTTCCGGGATGCGGTCTGCTCAGATCACCGCCTACTTGCTGGAGATAGGGCTGGACGCGGTGAACGTCGAGGGTGGAATGGAATCCTGGGTGGCTGATGGCCGTCCGCTGGTGTCCGAAACGAGCGCGCCGCCGCAAGTGCTGTAGAAGAGTTGGTGAAGGGACCTGTTGCATCGGCGATCATCGCGGGCGCAGGGCTGGTTTGATGCCTCGTCGCCCTCCCCTAAATAAGAGGAACTCACGAACATGGCGGCTGTTGCTTATTCGTGTAGCGGCAGGCGACCACCGTGGGTTGTTCGACCGGGTGGCCGGCGTCGATCGACCATGCCAGGCGGATGTACTGGGCGTGCGTCCACGCTAGCGGCGTCGCTGAGGTGGTGCCCGTGCCGGGACGCGCGCGATCCGGGGCGGGGGGGCGGTCGTCCCACACCTGCTCGGGTAGCAGACGCGCGCTGCCCGCCGTCGCGGCGATGGCCTGCAACGACCTGGTGGCCGAGTGCCGGTCGCCAGCCAGCAGGTCGTACTCGCCCCGTTCGCCGGCAAAGATCGGCCACAGGCGGCCATAGGTGCGGTGCGGGGTGGGTTGGTCAATGTTCCACGGCCCGCCGTCAGCGCGTTCGCCGTAGCCGTCGCTGGTGAACCGATGCCAGAACTGCCCGGCCGGGGTGGTGGTGGCCAGATGCTCGTCGATCACCGCGAGGGTGTTGCGGATGACCGGGTCACTCGCGGGCTTGACGCCGAGGCGCACCAGCTCCAAGAAGCTGGGGTCGACGACAGCGCGCTGGTCGATCTGGCCGGGGTTGTTGTCGCCGAGCTGGTAGGTGGTGCCCCGGTCGGGCTGGCCGTCCTTGGTCAGCCGCAGGTAGTAGGGCCGGTCGGAGAGCGGGCCGGTGCAAGTGGCCGTCCACTCGTCCACTTTCGACTGCCAGCGATCGGCGATCGAGAGGTAGCGCTCGGCGCCCGCGGTGTCCCCCGTGCGCTTGAGGAGGTCGGCGAGGCAGACGAGGCCGGCGACCGCGGAGGCGATGGTGGCGGGCGAGTAGCCGCTGTGGTTCTCCCAGCGTTCCTGTTCGCTCCACGGCGCGGTGTTGCCATCTTTGCGGAAGTTCACCAGGAACTCCGCCGCCCGCCGCAAAGAGTCCAGGGTGGACTTGTCGGTGCGGCTGAGCAGCCAGGCGAGCAGCATCGGAGCGGCGGTCTCGTCGAGCTGCACGTTGGTCCAGAACGGGGTGCCGTCCACGCGGGTGTTCTGCGGCAGGTGCCCATCGGGGCGTTGCTGGACCCGCAGCATGTAGTCGAGCGCGCGATCGGCCGCCGCGCGGTCTCCCGCGGCGAGCATCGCGCTGGCGACCTGGTACAGATCCCGGGGCCATACCAGGGCGTACGAGCCGAACTCCTTGGCGACCTTGCGATTGAAGCCGAAGGCCCACGGCATGGAGGGGGAGGCGATGAAGGCGCCGGGGTGGCGCTTGTCCTCGGTCGCGGCCAACACCATCAGCGAGGTGGTGTAGAGGCGCTGGTCGCCACCGACGGCGGCGGGGGACCGGAGCCCGTGGAGGTAGTCCCGCCATCCGTCCGCATAGGACTTCGCCGTGGCGGAGAACCCTTGGCGCAGCGTGGATCGCGCGGTCGCCAGTGCCTCGTCGCGATCGGCACCGAAGCCGAGCGCGAGGGTGGCGCGGCGCCGACCCAGCCCGTCGATGTCGAGCTGGCCGGTCTGCACGACGTTGCCGGGTCCGGCTTGCGAGTAGCGCCAGTCGAGCGTGCCGCCCGCGGCAAGATCGGTCCAGCCGTCGCTGGTGCCGAGGTAGCCGTTAGAAGTCGCCGTGAACCCGGGATCGGCGACGAGCGCACTGGCGGCAGATCCATCGGAGGCGACCAGGGCGTCGCCGACTGCCGCAGCGGTGTCGTCGTTGCCTTCCCTGGTCAGCGACGGGTCGTAGTAGGTGAAGACCTGCAGCGGTCGGCCGCTCAGCGAGCGGAGTTCCACCTCGGCGACGACCGTGGCGCGCTGGGGGTCGGTGACGTAGGTGAGCGAGGCGCTCCAGGCTCTTCCTGTGGCGGTCTGGCGCAGCGTGAGACTGCGCTCGTCGTACTGCTCGGTGCGGACCTCAACGTCCTGCATGCGTTGTGGCGTACCGGTTCCATCGCTGACGATCAATTGCAGTTCGCGGACTGCGGGTGTGCTGAGGTCTGGGTAAAAGACCTCGGTCATGCCGGTGCGGCCGAGCGTGAACCACACCGGGCTGCGATCAGACCGCGCGGTGCCAAAACCCTGTTTGTCGGCCGGGGTGAACACCGCTTCGGAACCTGGCGCTCCAGGAGCCGGACCGGCGTGGGCCGCTGGCGGCCCGGAAAGGGTCGCGCTGAGAGTGACGGCCAGCAGCGCGAAGAATAGGAGTGGCATGCGTTGTCCTCTCCGGGTCAGGTTCTCAAGACATACCCGGTCCGGCCGAGCGCGCAGCGCTTCCTGGGGAGCAAACGACTGCGTAATGGACCCAGTTAGAACCGTTGCGCCCGGCGATCAGGCACACGAACCGCTGACCACTTCGTCGTCACAGCACAGCGCGAACCCGAGCGGCGATCTCATCGAGATTTCTGCGGGACGCTCGCCGCTGACCGGAATCGAGGCGGGAAGAGTCCCCACATAGCGGGGGAACACGTGCAGATGGACGTGTAAAACCTCCTGACCCGCAGCCTTGCCATCAGCGAGAAATAAGTTCACTCCCTGACACCGCAGACCGCTGCTCCGAACAGCTGCGGCCAAGCTTTGAGCAACCTTGAACATCCGACTACCGTCGGCCTCGTCGAGGCCAGCTAGCCCCACACTGTGGACCTTTGGAACGACTAACAGATGACCCGGGTTCACCGGGTTCAAGTCGCAGAAGGCAAGCAGTCGATCATCGTCGTAAACCACGCTGGCGTCGGCAGCGCCGGCAACGATGCGGCAAACGACACAATCCATGACAGCAGCTTTGCGCACCATCGCTGAGCGGGCACCTTGACGTCTGGATTGCGGGTCCTTAGCGCGGCGGCCCGTGAACCGTGGCTGGCGGACGGGCGGCCAGGCTAGGGGTTTGCGTTGCGGCGTAGCTCGGCGAGCTCGAGTCGCAGTGCGTGCACCTCGTCGAGAATGGCCGCCGTGGTGACCGCGTCCTCCCGCTGGCGCTCGGCGACGTTTGCCTCCATATCGGCCGCCACCTGCTGCTCCATTGCCCGAACCACCACCGCGATGAACAGGTTCAGCACCGCGAACGTCGATACCAAGATGTAGACCACAAAGAATATCCACGCCAGCGGGTGCGTCTCCATCGCCTGCCCTGCGACCGCTGCCCAGTCGTCAGTGGTCATCACCTGGAACAGCGTGAATAGTGACGTGCCGAGATGGCCGAAGCGATCGGGCATGTGAGAGCCGAACAGCACCGCGGGATCGCAGAGCATGGTTAGGCCAGCGTCCGCGCGGTCAGCGGCTATGAGCGCACGTACGTATCCATCGTCGGCGATGTCGTGCGCCAGCCGCAGGTTGTCTGGCCCCGTTGGCATCATGCTGATTGTGACGACGAATGATCGACCAATGCCGCCGCTGAACGCCGACGAGCGCACGATGCTGGAGAGCTGGCTGAACTTCTACCGTGTCACCCTGGCTGTCAAGTGCGCGGGACCACCGAGGACCGTCGCGGGCCAGCAGGTGGGTGTAGATGCCGCAGGTGAAGAACAGCACGAGTCGATCGCGGCGGCGGTACCGATCAGCGGAACACCGAGCACGTGGTCTCAGAGATCCAAAGCGGCACGTAGGCCCACATCGAGCTGGTGCATCTCTTCAGGTGTGGCCACTCCGAGCTGCTCGCCGATTCGGCCGCGCATGACTCGTTCGACTGTTGTGACCAGTGCCCAGCCGTGTTCACCAATGCTGGGAGCCAGAAGACTGTCTGGGTCGTCTTCGACGACCTGGACGCCGATGACCCACGGAAGCTCGGAGTCGTTGATCGCGGAAGACGAGACGATCAAGCGAGCAGTGCTTATCCTAGGGCGATGGAGAACAGGTATGTATTCAACTACGTCGCCACGCTGCACGGCGGCAGTGTGTCAGACGTCTAGACCGGCCTCAGTGAGGGCTCGTTCGCGCTCTTCGTCTGCGATGGCAGCGAACTTGTGGTTCTTGTGGTGCCAAATCTCAAGAGATGTCACGGCGTGTTGTAGGGCCAGTTCACGCAGCACAGCAGCTGCGACGGCAGCGAGATCACCACGCGGGACGGAGAGTTGTCGCAGGTAGGTGAGGGTGCCTTCGTCTAACTCCACTTCGATGCGCTGGCCCACCACTTGAGTGTAGGGGTCGCCCTGCCGAGCTCGACAGGCACGCGTCGATGAACGGTTGACGACTCTTCCAGATGGGGGGTTCGGGCGTAAGGTCACGTCTGAGAGCTAGCCGAGACCTCCAAGCTCGGAAGGCCTGCGTGCGCGTATACCGTCCGTTGGGGGAATCGAAGAGAGTGCCAAAGGTAAAACGACATTTGCATGGAACCGAAAGCGGGCCGCTCTCAAATAAATGAAACGGGCATACTGTTTGCACAATTCCTGCATTGAAGTAACCCGCAGCTAGAAGCGAACGCGTTAGAATTTCACGACAAACTCGGCCCAGCAGAAGCCGCACGTCAAACGACGTATTCTGAAGAACACGCTCGCTTCGTGGGTGAAGCGGGGACAGGTACAG
>JAVXWL010000110.1:0-13384 GCA_032230565.1 Pseudonocardiales bacterium
GCTGCCGGAGGTGCCTCGAATGCCCTACCCCAGTGATCGTGAGCGCGATCGGCCGTGGGTGATGCGAACATACGCCGGGCACTCGTCGGCGACCACGTCCAATGCGCTTTACCGGCGCAACCTCGCAAAGGGCCAGACCGGCCTTTCGGTGGCCTTCGACCTGCCCACCCAGACCGGTTACGATCCCGACCACGAGCTGGCCCGCGGCGAGGTAGGCAAGGTCGGCGTGCCGATCAGTCACATTGGCGACATGCGCGCCCTTTTTGACGGTATCCCGATGGCGCAGGCCAACACCTCGATGACCATCAACGCCACCGCTATGTGGCTGCTAGCGCTCTACGCTTCGGTGGCCGCCGAGCACGGGGCGGACTTGGCGCAACTGTCAGGCACCACACAGAACGACATTATCAAGGAGTACCTGTCCCGCGGGACCTACGCTTTCCCGCCAGGGCCAAGCCTGCGGTTGATCACCGACGTGGTCGTCTACACGGTTAAGCACATGCCGAAATGGAACCCGATCAATATCTGCAGCTATCACCTGCAGGAGGCGGGCGCGACGCCGGTGCAGGAACTCGCCTATGCCATGTGCACGGCGATCGCCGTGCTGGATTCGGTGCGCGATTGCGGGCAGGTTGCACCGGCCGATTTCGCCGCGGTCGTCGGGCGGATGTCGTTCTTCGTCAATGCTGGAGTGCGCTTCGTCGAGGAGATGTGCAAGTTGCGCGCGTTCGGGCGGCTGTGGGATGAGATCTGCCGGGACCGTTACGGCGTGACGGATCCCAAGCTGCGCCGGTTCCGGTACGGCGTTCAGGTCAACTCACTGGGCCTGACCGAGCCGCAACCGGAGAACAACGTCCAGCGCATCGTGCTGGAGATGCTCGCGGTAACGCTGTCCCGCGACGCTCGGGCTCGCGCGGTGCAACTGCCGGCGTGGAACGAGGCGCTGGGCCTACCTCGGTCCTGGGATCAGCAATGGGCGCTGCGGATGCAGCAGGTGCTGGCCTATGAGACCGACCTGCTGGACTACGAGGATCTCTTCGATGGCTCTCGGGTTGTCGAGGCTCGGGTCGCCGAGATCGCCGCTGGTGCCCGCGCGGAGATCGATCGCGTGCAGGGCATGGGCGGGGCGATCGCCGCCGTCGAATCGGGATACATGAAGTCGCAGCTGGTGTCGTCGCTTGCCGTCCGGCGCCGGCGGATCGAGGACGGCGAGGATGTGGTCGTCGGGGTGAACCGGTTCACCGAGACCGATCCCAGTCCGCTGCAGGCCGACGGCGCCGGGGCTATTGAGACTGTCGATCCGGAAACCGAGGCCCAGGTGATCGAGGCAATCCGGGCCTGGCGGGGCAGCCGGGACTCCACTGCCGTCGAGGCGTCGCTGCAGCTCCTGGCGCAGGCCGCGAAGACCGACGCCGCCCTGGTCGAGGCCTCGATCGCGTGTGCTCGTGCCGGTGTGACGACTGGGGAGTGGGCTGCAACGCTGCGCGCGGTGTTCGGCGAGTACCGCGCGCCAACCGGGCTCGCCGGCGCGTCGGCGCCAGGTTCGGCCGGCTCGGCCGGTGACGCGATCAGGCGCGTTCGGGACCGGGTACGCGCGGTCAGTGACGAGTTGGGCCAGCGGCTGCGAATCTTGGTCGGCAAGCCCGGTCTCGATGGCCACTCCAACGGCGCCGAGCAGGTGGCGGTGCGGGCCCGAGACGTCGGCTTCGAGGTGATCTACCAGGGCATCCGGCTCACTCCGGCGGAGATCGTAGCGGCCGCAGTGGCCGAGGACGTGCACGTGGTCGGCCTGTCGGTGCTGTCCGGTTCGCACCTGGAAGTGGTGCCCGCGGTGGTCGAGGGACTGCGGGCGGCAGGCGCCGGGGATGTGCCTGTGGTGGTCGGCGGTATCATCCCGCCGCGCGACGCCGAGTTGCTGCGCGCCCAGGGGGTCGCCCGGGTCTTCACGCCCAAGGACTTCGAGCTCACCGACATCATGGACGAGATCGTGGCCCTCATCCGCCCCCGCTAGTCCGAACACCTCGGGCGGCGAACTGCCAAATGGAGCCTTTTGCAGCTCCTAAGACCCCGGAACCGCTAAATGGAGCCATTTGCCGCCCCGAGACCGCACGCATTAGCGTGCGGGTATGGGATTCGGTGGACTGGGGATTGAGCGGGACGATCACACTGTCCGGATCACGATGAACCGTCCGCAGCGGCGCAATTCGCTCTCGGCTGATCATCTTGTCGAGCTGCGCGACGCGTTCACCGAGGCGGGCCGGTCGGACGCCACCGGCATCGTGCTCGGTGCCCAGGGCACAGTGTTCTCGGCCGGTCACGACCTCGCCGACGTGGCCTCGCGCGACCTCACCGGAGTCCGGGAGTTGCTGGAACTCTGCACCGACGTGATGCGCACCATCCAGTCGGTTCCGCAGGTTGTCGTCGCCCGAGTGCATGCGCTGGCCACGGCTGCGGGATGTCAACTGGTGGCCTCCTGCGATCTTGCGGTGGCGGCCGAGTCGGCGGGGTTCGCGTTGCCCGGTGGAAAGGGCGGCTGGTTCTGCCACACGCCAGCGGTGCCGGTCGCCCGGTCGATCGGGCGCAAGCGATTGATGGAGATGGCGCTGACTGGCGACGTGGTGGACGCCCGCACTGCCGAGCAATGGGGGCTGATCAACCGGGCAGTCCCCGACGCGGAGCTCGACGTTGCGGTGGACGATCTACTCGCCCGCGCCACCCGCGGTAGCCGCACGAGCAAGGCGCTGGGCAAAAAGATCCTTTACTCCCAACTCGACCGTCCGGAGGCGGACGCCTACGCCATCGCATTGGAGGTGATGGCCGCCGCCTCCCAGACCGAGAGCGCCAAGGAGGGCATGGTCGCCTTCCTGGCAAAGCGCCGACCAGCCTGGCCGGCCTAAGCGGTGGGTAAGGTGCGCAGTCGTAGCGGGCGTTGACCGCACCGCGGTTGGTGCACCGACTACGGCTTTCACGTCGAGCTCATGCGACTGAGGATGGTGTCCTACGCTGGTCCACCATGCGTCTTGTGATCGCTCGTTGCCAGGTGGACTACGTGGGCCGGCTGACCGCGCACCTGCCGATGGCGCTGCGGCTGCTGCTGGTCAAAGCGGACGGATCGGTGAGCGTGCACGCCGACGGCGGCGCCTACAAGCCGTTGAACTGGATGAGTCCGCCCTGCACAGTGGTCGAACAACCGGGTCGCTGGACGGTCACCAACCGGGCCGGTGAACAGCTGATCATCGAGATCGACACGGTGGTGCATGACTCACGTCACGAGCTCGGCATCGATCCAGGGCTGACCAAGGACGGCGTCGAAGCTCACCTGCAGGTTCTGCTGGCCGAGCACACCGCGACCCTGGGTCCCGGATTCACTCTGATCCGCCGTGAGTACCCCACCGCGATCGGGCCGGTCGACCTGCTGTGCCGGGACGCCGATGGCGTCACTGTGGCAGTGGAGATCAAGCGTAGGGGCGAGATCGACGGCGTGGAGCAGCTCACTCGGTACCTGAGCTTGCTCAACCGCGACCCGCAGCTCGCCCCGGTCCGCGGTGTGTTCGCCGCCCAGCAGATCAAGCCGCAGGCGCACACGCTCGCCACCGACCGTGGAATTCGCTGCGTCACCCTCGACTATGACGAGTTGCGCGGTGCCGAAAGTCTTGAACTGCGCTTGTTCTGACGCGCTAACGGTCGGATGAACCCGACGTGGCCGTGGTGGATGTCGCACGCACCCCTGACAACCTCGGCTCGCAACGGGGATGCCACTGGTAGCGCGCGTAATCAACTCTCGCGCATTCGCTGTTGTGGAGGGATGGAGAAACAGCCACGCCTGTGTTCAGTGCGGGTTGTCGCGCGGGCGGCCGGCGCGGTAAGCGGGCGCAATCGTGCCCTCGGCGAACCGTCGATGTACCTGCACGTTCGGCGCTAACGGCCGTACGCTTCGGCATAGGCCGAGGCGTGAGAGGACGGGGATGGCTCAGACCGTGGACAGCGGCCAGCTGCAGAACCGCTTCGCGTCGAAGGACCCGCGAACCGGCGAGGTCGTTGGCTATCACCAGGTGGATGACGAGGCGGCGGTGCGGGAGGCCGTCGTCCGCGCCCGCGAGGCAGCTGCGTGGTGGGGTGGGCTCGGGTTCGCGCAGCGGCGTCGCCGGCTGCTGACCTGGCGCTCGGCACTGACCCGGCGGATCGACGAGTTGGCTGCGCTGATCACTGCAGAGACGGGCAAGCCGCGCGACGATGCACGGCTGGAATGCGTGCTCGTGGTCGCCCACCTGAATTGGGCCGCGCGCCACGCCGAGAAGGTGCTGCGCCGCACGAGAGTGGCGTCGGGCCTGTTAATGCTTCACGAAGCGTCGACGGTGGAGTACCAACCCTATGGCGTGATCGGCGTGATCGGACCGTGGAATTATCCCGCCCACACCCCGATGGGGTCGATCAGCTACGCGCTGGCCGCCGGCAACGCCGTGGTGTTCAAGCCCAGCGAGCTGACCCCCGGAGTGGGCTGCGCACTGGCGGACAGCCTTGCTCGGGTGGTGCCCGAGTACCCGGTGCTGCAGGTAGTCACGGGTTTCGGCGAGACAGGTGCGGCGCTGTGCCGCTCCGGTGTGGACAAGCTGGCGTTCACCGGATCTGTGGCCACCGCGAAGACGGTGATGGCGACCTGCGCCGAAACGCTCACGCCGGTCGTTCTGGAATGCGGCGGCAAGGACGCGCTGCTGGTCGACTCCGACGCCGACCTCGCCGCGGCCGCCGACGCCGCGGTCTGGGGTGCGATGGCCAATGCGGGGCAGACCTGCGTCGGGGTGGAGCGGGTGTACGTCGTCGACGAGGTCGCCCAGGAGTTCACTGATCGGGTGGTTGCCCAGACGCGGCGGCTGCGGATTGGCGGTGAGCCGAGCGCTGATCTCGGTCCGATCACCAAACCGGACCAGGTCGAAGTGATTCGTGATCACCTCGCCGACGCGCTGGCTCGTGGTGGCACGGCGCTGGTCGGCGGTGCCGAATCGGTGCGCGCGCCCTATGTGGAGCCAGTTGTGCTGGCTGACGTACCGGATACCTCCACCGCCGTGACCGACGAGACCTTCGGCCCGACTGTCACCCTGCATCGGGTCGCGAATCTCGACGACGCGGTCGCCCGGGTCAACGCCGGGCGCTACGGGCTGGGCGCCGCGGTCTTCTCCGGGCGCCGCGGTACGGAGATCGCCGGCCGGTTGCGGTGCGGGATGGTTGCGGTCAACAGCGTCGTCTCCTATGCCGGAGTACCGGCGTTGCCCTTCGGTGGAGTCGGCGATTCGGGATTCGGACGCGTCCACGGGGCCGACGGTCTGCGCGAGTTCGCCCGGGTCAAGGCGGTCACCCGGCGCCGGTTCCGGCCCCCCGTGGAGGTGCTCACCTTCACGCGGCCAGCCTGGACGATTCGGTTCTTACTGCGGATCGTCCGGGTGCTCTACGGTCGTTGAGTACGGCGCCCTGGGCAACGTCGTGGGAGGCACAAGATGGCAGGACAGGTCAAGACGGTCGGCGTCGTGGGCGTGGGCACGATGGGTGCTGGAATTGCCGAGGTCTTTTCCCGCACCGGGCTTGAGGTGGTGGCGGTCGAAGTCGACGCAGACGGCGTGGCTCGGGGTCGTGGCCATCTCGAACACTCCACTGGACGAGCCCTGGAGCGCGGCAAGCTCGACGAGACGAGCCGCCGCGAGCTGCTCGACCGGATCCGCTTCACCACGAAGTTGGCGGATCTGGCCGAGGTCGACCTCGTCGTGGAGGCCGTGCCCGAGCGCCTGGACCTCAAGAGCCAGATCTTCGCCGAGTTGGACGGGATCGTGCGCAGCGATGTCGTGCTGGCCTCGAACACGTCCAGCCTGTCGATCACCCAGCTTGCCGTGCAGACCAAGCGGCCGGACAGGGTGATCGGGTTGCACTTCTTCAACCCGGCACCGGTATTGAAGCTGGTCGAGGTGGTGCGCACGGTGGTCACCGATCCGGAGGTGATCAGGGACATCACGGCGCTCGCGGAGACGCTGGGCAAGACCCCGGTGGTGGTCGGCGATCGGGCCGGGTTCATCGCCAACGGGTTGCTGTTCGGCTATCTCAACCACGCGGCACGCATGTTCGAGCAGCGCTATGCGACGCGGGAAGATCTCGACGCCGCGATGCGCTACGGCTGCGGGTACCCGATGGGTCCGCTGGCGCTGTTGGACCTGATCGGACTGGACACGGCCTACGAGATCCTCGACGCGCTGTACCGGCAGTCCCGGGATCGGTTGCACGCCCCGGTACCGCTGCTCAAGCAGATGATCACCGCCGGATTGCTCGGTCGCAAGTCGGGTCGCGGCTTCTACACCTACGCCGGGCAGGACTCCTCCACGGTGGTACCCGACGCCGCCACGCCCTCGGGCGAAGAATCCGGTGTCCAGACTCGCCCGATCGGCACGGTCGGCGTGGTGGGGACCGGGACCATGGCCACCGGCATCGTCGAGGTGCTGGCCAAAGGCGGCCACGACGTGATCGTCCGCGGCCGTAGCGACGGCCGCACCAAAGACGCGGTCGCGGCGGTCACCCGCTCGCTGGACAAGGCCGTCAACCGCGGGAAGCTCTCCGAGGCTGATCGCGACGCCGCTCTGGGCCGGATCACCACCACCACTTCGTTGGATGACTTCGCCAGCGTCGACCTGGTGGTGGAGGCGGTAGCCGAGGAGCTGGACGTCAAGCGTGGGATTTTCGCCACCCTGAGCGACGTGTGCAAGCCGGGCGCGATCCTGGCGACCACCACCTCGTCGCTGCCGGTGGTCGAGTGCGCCGCCGCGACCTCCCGGCGGGGCGACGTGGTGGGGATGCACTTTTTCAACCCAGCGCCGGTGATGAAGCTCGTTGAGGTCGTATCGACCATCGCCACCACCACTGATGTCGCCGCGACCGCCGGTGATTTGGCCCGTTCCTTGGGCAAAGTGCCGGTGTCCTGCGGTGACCGTGCCGGGTTCATCGTCAACGCGTTGCTGTTCCCCTACCTCAACGACGCGGTGCGGATGTTGGAGGCGCACTACGCGTCAGCCGACGACATCGACACCGCGATGAAGGTGGGCGCGGCGCTGCCGATGGGGCCCTTCCAGCTGCTCGATGTCGTCGGCCTCGACGTCTCACTGGCCATCCAGCGCAGCCTTTACCAGGAGTTCCGGGAGCCCGGTTTCGCCCCAGCCCCCTTGCTGGAACACCTAGTCACAGCCGGCCTACTAGGCCGGAAAACCCGCAAAGGCTTCCGCGACTACTCGTAAGGCCGCGGTTGGCGAGCCGATTGGCGGCGGCAGCTTGAGGGCTCAGCCGCAACAACCGCCGCCGCAGCAGCCGCTCGATGGGGGCGCAGCGCGTCGGGGTTGGCTGGTGGGGGAGGGCGCGGCGCTTGACAATGCGACGGTGGACAGCAGCCGGACGGTGTCATCGTGCCCATCGGGACACCGGGCGGGGTCTCGCGAAGCGGTCATCGGCCGGCTGAGCTCGAAGGTCGTCGAGCACTCTCGGCACCGGAACTCGTAACGCGGCATGAGTCCTACCGTACCGGTACTACCGTGGGTTGTTATGCCTCGCCGTAACCTCCCACGCCGCGCCCGCGGCGCCGCCGCACCTCCGGCGGTGGGCGGGACCGGTTGGGCGCACCGGGCAAGCGGCCAGGACGGGGAGTGGGTGGTCCGGTCAGTCCCAGGTGAGCAGGCGGTCAAGAACTACCGCTGCCCCGGTTGTGACCAGGAGATCCGGGCCGGCACTGTGCACGTGGTCGCCTGGCCGGCGCACGAGCATGGCTCTTCGGCCGATCGACGGCATTGGCACACCGGTTGCTGGACTGCTCGGACCCGCCGGGGACCCACTCGCAAACGCTGGTGAGGTCAGCCCCGCGCAGCCTGATCATCGGCAAGCACTTCATCTTCGATCGGATCGGGCTCCAGGCGCTGCGTCGCCTCGTCCAGCTTCGAGCTCACAGACTGTAGCTGGCTAGCTAGCTGCCGGCGTAGGGCGCGCAGCGCCGTCACCCGCCGAGTGGCCTCCTGCACCCTGGCGACCGCCGTCTGGTCGGCCTCGGTCACCAGCCGCCGGGCCACATCGGTGGCCTCGTCGACGCGCCGCTTCGCCTCGGCCTTGCTGTTCGCCTCTTCCTGCGCCAGCTCGCGGTTGGCGTCCCGACGCCGGGTCGACATGGTGATGTCGAAGTCCTCTTCGACCTGTCGCCGACGGGCTGCGGACTCGGCGTCGAGCTGCTCGGCTCGCCGCTTCGCCAGCGCCAGCATCTCATCAGCCCGACGATGGGCGTCGGCGATGGTCCGTTGGTGTTCGGCCTCCATCACGGTCCGCCGTCGCTGCGCTTCCGCGATCATCTGCTCGTAGCGGGTGCGCAGCTCGTCGGCTTGCTGCTCGGCCTCGGCTCTGGTCGCGGCAGCGGCGCTCTCGGCCTTAGCCTTTATCTCCTCGGCCTCGCTCTGGGCCGTCCGCAGCATCCGCACTACGCGCTCGCTCATACCCTCGACGGTGGTGGGCGGCGCGGCGAGCCGCTTGATCTGGGCGCACAGACCATCGATTTCCCAGCGAGCCGCCTCGAGGGTGCGGGCCAGTTCCGCAGCCTGCGCGGCGCCGGCGTCGCGATCGGTTACCGCGATCTGCAGATCAGCCCGCAGCTGCTCAAGCTGGTAATCAACCTGCACGCAATCGTATCCACGGCGGACGATGTCGAACGTGGATCTCATCGGAAGCAGATCACGATCGTCCACTGAGCCCATGGTGCCAGGTTACTCGGGTGCTGGTGAGCAGCGGTAAGCCGTTCCGGCGGTCATACCCCCCGGAAGCGGTTGATATCTGCTAGGTGGATTTCGCGGAGCTCCGGGTTCCGTATGCCCAGCCCCTCTTCAGGAGCCAGACACAGCACACCGACCTTGCCCTGGTGAATGTTGCAGTGCATGTCGTGCGCCGCCTGGCCGGTCTCCTTCAGCGGGTAGACCCGGGACAGCGTCGGGTGGACCTTGCCCCTGGCGATCAGCCGGTTGGCCTCCCACGCCTCACGGTAATTAGCGAAATGCGAGCCCACAATCCGCTTGAGGTTCATCCAGAGGTAGCGGTTGTCGAACACGTGTAAGAAACCCGAGGTGGAGGCGCAGGTCACGATTGTGCCGCCCCTTTTGGCGACGTAAACGCTGGCGCCGAAGGTTTCCCGCCCCGGGTGTTCGAACACGATGTCGGGATCGTCCCCGCCGGTCAGCTCGCGGATCTTGGAGCCGAACCGCTTCCACTCCTTCGGATCCTGGGTGTGCGCGTCTTTCCAGAACTTGTAGCCCTCGGCGTTGCGGTCGATGACCAGCTCGGCGCCCATCCGGTGGCAGATCTCGGCTTTCTCGGGACTGGAGACCACGCAGACCGGGACGGCTCCGCCGCCCAGGGCCATCTGGGTGGCGTAAGAGCCCAAACCGCCCGAGGCACCCCAAATGAGCACCGTGTCACCCTGTTTGAGGTCGGCACCGTTGCGCGAGACCAACTGCCGGTACGCGGTGGAGTTGACCAGCCCCGGGCTGGCCGCCTCCTCCCAGGTGAGATGAGCCGGCTTGGGCATCAGCTGGTTGGACTTGACCAGGGCGAGCTCGGCAAGGCCGCCGAAGTTCGTCTCGAAACCCCAGATCCGTTGCTCGGGGTCGAGCATCGTGTCGTTGTGCCCGTCAGGATGCTCCAGCTCGACGGACAGGCAGTGTGCCACCACCTCATCACCCGCCCGCCAGGCGTTAACTCCGGCGCCGGTGCGCAGCACCACGCCGGCGAGATCCGAGCCCACCACGTGGTAGGGCAGGTCGTGCCGGGAGGCCAAAGGGGAGGTACGGCCGTAACGCTTGAGGAATCCGAAGGTGGGCAGCGGTTCGAAGATCGACGTCCAGACGGTGTTGTAGTTGATAGCGCTGGCCATCACGGCGACCAGCGCCTCGCCCGGCCCCAGTTCTGGGACCGGGACCTCGTCGAGGTGCAACGACAGCCGCGGGTCCTTGTCCCGGCTGGGCACATCGGCGAACATGTCGGCCTCATCGGCATGGACCGTGATTCCCCGGTAACTCTCCGGTACTGGCAGTGAGCCGATGGCGTCGACGTCGTCGCTGAGAATGGCATCGAGGATCTGTTCCACTGTCGTCCCTTCGCTTTGCCCGCTTCCCGTCCGGGTGGAGCCGGCTACGCTGAGGTTAGGCGATAACTATATCAATCGCTACAGGTCCGACCGGGTGAGCGCGATTGCCGTCTCGAAGTGCGAAGCATTCTTTCGATCTAGGGCAGAAGGAGAGTGCCTGCGCCCGTCCTAATGCGTGGGCGACGGCGGTTCGACCAGCTCGACCAGCACGCCGCCGGCGTCCTTGGGGTGGATGAAGTTGATCCGGGAACCGGCAGTGCCGCGGCGGGGCGTCTCGTAGAGCAGCCGCACGCCCGCCGCCCGCAGCGCCGTCATGGCCGACTCGATGTCGGTGACCCGGTAGGCCAGCTGCTGCAGCCCGGGACCGCTGCGGTCCAGGAACTTGGCGATGGTGGAGTTCGGGCCCAGCGCGGCGAGTAGTTGCACCGCGGCGCCGGTGCCGGGATCGCCGGGCGCACGCAGCATGCCTTCGCGTACGCCTTGCTCCTCGTTGAGCTCCTCATGAACCAGCTCCAACCCGAACGTAGCGCGGTGGAACGCCACCGCGGCGTCGAAGTCGGGCACGGCGATTCCGACGTGATCGATCGCCGTGATGAACGGTTGGAGTTGCTGCATGGTTGGCAGCGTACGGCGCCATATCTGGCATTTCGATCCTGCTCAGCGTTACTTCCACCACCGGACCCGTCACAGTCTCGTCGTCATCGGGTGCGACGCTGGTCCGCGCGGTAGGGTCGAAGGAACGCCCTGATCAGACGCTCCGGAGGAGTATCAGCATGACCGGTTCTGTGATCGTGGCCGGAGCCCGCACCCCGATGGGTCGGTTGCTTGGCCAGCTCAAAGACTTTTCGGCTGCCCAACTGGGTGGTTTCGCCATCAAGGCCGCGCTCGAACGCGCCGGCGTGGCGCCCGAGCAGGTGCAATACGTGATCATGGGGCAGGTGTTGACGGCCGGCGCCGGCCAGATCCCGGCCCGGCAGGCGGCGGTCAACGCCGGCATTGGCATGGACGTGCCAGCCCTGACGATCAACAAGGTATGCCTGTCCGGGCTCAACGCGATCGCGCTGGCCGATCAGCTAATCCGGGCCGGCGAGTTCGACATCATCGTGGCCGGCGGCCAGGAGTCGATGACCCAGGCGCCGCACCTGCTGACCAAGTCGCGCGCCGGGTTCAAGTACGGCGACGTCACGATGCTCGACCATATGGCTTGCGACGGCCTGTACGACTCCTTCGACCAGGTCTCGATGGGCGCCTCTACCGAGAAGCACAGCGCTCGCTACCAGCTGACCAGGGAGGAGCAGGACGAGTTCGCCGCGCAATCGCACCAGCGAGCCGGTCGCGCGGTGGCCAACGGTTTGTTCGCCGACGAGATCATCCCGGTGAGCGTGCCGCAGCGCAAGGGTGACCCGATCGTGGTGGCGGCCGATGAGGGCATCCGGCCCGACACCACCGCCGCGAGCCTGGGCAAGCTGCGCCCGGCGTTCGCCGCCGACGGCACCATCACCGCCGGATCCTCCTCGCCGATCACGGACGGCGCCGCCGCAGTGGTGGTGATGAGCAAGGCCAAGGCGCAGGAACTGGGCCTGAACTGGCTGGCCGAGATCGGGGCGCACGGCATGGTGGCCGGACCCGACGACTCCAGCTTGCACGAGCAGCCCGCCAATGCGGTGCTGGCGGCGTGCGCCAAAGAGGGCATCGAGGTGACCGATCTGGACGTCGTCGAGATCAACGAGGCGTTCGCCGCGGTGGGGGTGGTGTCCACCCGCAAGCTCGGTGTCGACCCGGCGAAGGTGAACCCGAATGGCGGGGCGATCGCTCTCGGGCACCCGATCGGCGCGTCCGGTGCCCGGCTGGCGCTACATCTGGCGATGGAGCTCAAGCGGCGCGGTGGCGGCGTTGGCGCGGCGTCGCTGTGCGGTGGCGGTGGCCAGGGTGATGCGCTGATCCTGCGGGTGCCAACGAACTCCTAGCGTGAGTTCTCGTCGGCACGATGTCGGTGTCCTGGTCGAGCACGCCCGGCAGGGCCAGGCCCGGGCAGTTGCCCGGCTGATCTCTCTGGTCGAGGACGGTGCACCGGAGCTACGCGAGGTTGCCGCTGCGCTGGCCCGCGACACCGGGCGCGCCCGGGTCGTCGGGATCACAGGACCGCCCGGGGTGGGCAAGTCGACATCCGTCAGCGTGCTGATCACCGCGCTGCGGGCGGCTGGCGAGAAGGTGGGAGTGCTCGCTGTCGACCCGTCCTCGCCATTCTCGGGCGGGGCGCTGCTGGGCGACCGGGTCCGGATGCAGGACCACGCGCTTGACGACGGTGTCTTCATCCGCTCGATGGCCACCCGGGGGCATCTCGGGGGCATCGCCTGGGCGACCCCCCAGGCGATGCGGGTGCTCGACGCCGCGGGCTGTGATGTAGTGCTGGTGGAGACCGTGGGCGTCGGTCAGTCCGAGGTGGAGGTAGTCGCACTGGCGGACACCACCGTGGTGCTGCTGGCCCCCGGGATGGGCGACGGGATTCAGGCGGCCAAGGCGGGCATCCTCGAGGTAGCCGACATCTTTGTGGTGAACAAGGCCGACCGGGAGGGTGCCGACCAGACCATCCGCGACCTCAAGCACATGATCTCGCTCGGACGGCAGGGGACGGCGGGTCCGAGCTGGCGGCCGACGATCGTCCGCACCGTAGCCACCAGGGCCGAGGGCATCGAGGACTTGCTAGCCGCGATGGAGCAGCACCGGGCTTGGATGCTGAGCCACGGTGAACTCGACGCCCGCCGGCAACGCCGCGCGGAGGCCGAGATTGAAGCCATCGCACTGGCACAGCTGCGCGGCAGGCTCGGCGACGTCATGCGGGGCAGTGCCCTGCCCGGGCTGGCCAAGCGGGTTGTCGTGGGCGAGTTGGACGTGTATCGCGCGGCTGGCGAGCTGATTGCCGCCTTCGGTGGCTTGTGAGTGGCCACAGTGTTATCGGTCACGGGTCGGTGAAGTCCCCGGCGGCTCGCCGTACCCGGGTGAGCAGCGCGGTCAGCTGTGCGGTCTGGGTGTCGTCCAACCCGATGAGGCCGAAATCGATGTCGGTGAGCGCTACGGTGGCCATCTTCTGACGCTGTCGGCCCGCTTCGGTGATCGTGACCAGGGTGGTGCGCCGATCGGAGGGGTGGCTGTTGCGCTCCACGAGGTGGTCTGCCTGCAACCGGTCCACGATGTTGGTCACGCTGGTCGGGTGCAGCTGAAGCCGTTGGCCCATTACGTTCA
>JAVXWL010000184.1:0-22554 GCA_032230565.1 Pseudonocardiales bacterium
GCCGCCCAGCTCGCCCACGATGGTCGGCATCGCGGTGCCCACGACCAGGTTGTCCAGCATCGCCAGCAGCATGGCGATCATCAGACCGCTCATCACCGTGTAGATCTCCCGCTTGGACCGGGGCAGATCCACGGCACGAGCTGGCCGCGCAGTGGTCGTGGTCATCTGGTCCTCCGTCACTCGATACGCTTACTTGACGGCCGGCTAGCGGCTGCAGGAGTACGCTATCACTTACTAGCCGGTCGTCAAGTAAGTTCGACTGGTAGATTCGGGGAGGCTGGGCACGATGGACGAACGGCGTACCGATACTCGGGAGGCGATCCGGTCGGTGGCTCTGGAGTTGTTCGCCGAGCGGGGTTACGACAAGGCCTCGCTGCGAGAGATCTCCGAGCGGCTGGGGGTGACCAAGGCTGCGGTCTACTACCACTTCAAGACCAAAGAGGAGATCCTGCTCAGCCTGATCGAGGACTTTCTCGCGCAGGTCGATGACGTGGTCGACTGGGCGCAATCCCAACCTGCCACCGCGCCGACCCGCCATGAGGTGCTGCGCCGCTACAGCGACCTGCTGGGCGGGCGGACGACGCAGCTCGCCCGCTTCATGCAGGAAGGCCAGGCAGCCATCCGCGATCTGGCCGCGGGAACGGAGATGCGCAAGCGGATCGACCGGCTGGTCGGCATTCTCGCCACCCCCGGCCAGCCGCTGCCCACCCAGCTTCGTGCCAGAGTCGCCCTGATGGCGCTACATGTAGGTGCCTTCGCCGGCCGTGACATCGACGCTACTGACGAGCAACGCCGCCACGCCGCTCTGGAACTCGCGCGAGAAATCGTCGGTCCGGCGTCGTGACCTCGACAGTACCGACATGTCCGTTGCTGAAAACGTCGCTGCTGTCGAGTTCACGACCGTGCCCGACGGGAGGCGCTTCGTTGTGGACGTAGCGGGGGCCGCGGAAGAGGGACGCGATGGCGCCGATGAGGGAGATGGCGATCGCTGTGCAGAACACGATTACCAGGCCGTGGTGGAACGAATCGGCGACCAGCTGCGGGAAGAACTGCTTGCCGACCACCGTCGCGGCGTTGGTCGGGGGGAGTTGGGTTAGCACCTGCGGGCCCAAAATCTTCTGCATCGGGTTGTAGCCGAGGAAGGCGGCGAACAGGGTGCCGACCGGTGGCAGGTTCGCCACGTTGGTAGCCACGTTGGCCGGGATGCTCTGCTGGGTCAGGCCGGAGAACAGGGCTGTGGGCATGGTGGCGGCGAGGCCGGCGATGAGCGTGGAGAAGAAGATACCGATCGACAGCGCCATGCCGGAGTTCTGCAGCGTGCTCAGCATGCCGCTGCCCGCCCCGCGTTGGTCCGGGGGCAGGCTGTTCATCACCCCGGTCATGTTCGGCGACGCGAACAACCCGGCGCCGATGCCGCTGACGAACAGGATGACGGCGAATTGCCAGTAGGTGAAGTCGGTCGGCAATGCCAGCAGCGCACCGAAGGTAATGGCGACGACCAGCAGGCCTCCGGTCGCGAATATGCGCGCCCCGAACCGGTCGGACAGAGCGCCCGCAACCGGCGCAGCGCCGAGGAATCCGACGGTCAGCGGGACCATGTAGATCGCCGACCACAGCGGCGTCTCTGAGTAGTCATAGCCGTGCAGTGGTAACCAGATCCCCTGCAACCAGATGATGAGCATGAACTGCAGGCCGCCCCGGCTCAGCGAGCTCATCAGGGTCGCCACATTGCCAAACGCGAACGCCGGAATCCGGAACAGCCGAAGATTGAACATCGGCTGGCCAACCCGGGTCTCGATGATGCAGAACGCGCCGAGGGTCAGCGCGCCGAGAACGAGGCAACCAAGCACGAACGGGTTCGTCCATCCCTCGGCGTGCCCGCCGTAGGGCTGGATGACATAGACGATCCCGACTAGGAGCAGGATAAGCCCGATCGCGAAGGTGATGTTGCCCGGCCAGTCGATCTTGTGTGCCCGGCGGATGTTCGTGTCGTGCAGGCTCAGGTATGCCCAGATCGTGCCGATGACGCCGAACGGCACGCTGACCCAGAACACCAGCCGCCAGTCCATCTCGGACAGCACGCCGCCGACGAGCAGGCCGATGAACGAACCGCCGATCGCGGCCACGGCATTGATGCCTACCGCCAGGCCCCGTCGATCGGCGGAGAACGCGTCGGTGACGATCGCCGTGGCGTTGGCCATCAGCATCGCGCCACCGATGCCCTGCAGCACCCGGACGATGATCAGCCACATGGCGCCACTGCCGCCGTCGAGCGGTTCCACCGCCAGCAGGATCGAGGCCACGGTGAATGCCGCGAACCCGGCATTGTAGATCTTCGCTCGGCCATACATGTCACCGAGCCGGCCGAGGGTGACTACCAGCACCGCTGTGACCAGCATGTAACCCATGATCATCCACAGCAGATAGCTGATGTTGCCCGGCTGCAGCGGGTCGATATGAATCCCGCGGAAGATCGCCGGCAAGGAGATGAGTACGATCGAGGAGTTCATCGTCGCCATCAGAACGCCGAGGGTGGTGTTCGACAGCGCGATCCACTTGTAGCGCGGCGAGTCCGGGCTGGCCCATCTGCGGCGCAGGCCGGTGGCCTCAGATCCGGCTGTGCTCGTCTCGATCGTCGGCATCGGTTGCGCTCCTCTCGGGGGACGGGGGGCTGGAGCGTCGAGTGGCGTCTCAACCAAGATAGCAAGTAATTTGTATAGCGCAACTAATAAGATCAGCGGGTAGCCGGGCGGAGGCAGTGCCTCCACCTCGACGGTGTCCCGTAAACGGGACGGTGTCCCGTAAACGGTGCCGGATCGCGGTACCGCGCACGGCAAGCGGAGCAGCCATCGCAGGTCTCCTGGGTCATCACCAATCCGGGTTGCAGGGCCGCCAGCGTCCAGCTTATGTTAGTTGTGTGAAGCAACCAACCACGTTCCCGCCGTGGGCGGGGCGCTACTACGCAACCAAGCTGGCGTGCTGATGACGATCGACGCGGAGCGCGACGTAGGCACTCTTCCGGCGGCCCGGCCGGCGGGTGGGGTGGCTGCCTCGCGGAGTGCCGGGGCGGGCTGGGGATTGCCACTGCTGGTGCTGATTGTCGGGTCGTTCATGTCGATTCTGGACACCAGCATCGTCAACGTGGCCATCCTCACCATTCAGAACGAGTTCGGCGCGACCACCGACGACGTGCAGTGGGTGGTCACGGGCTACACGTTGGCGCTGGGCGTGGTGGTACCGGCCAGTGCCTGGTTGGGAGATCGCTTCGGGTTGAGCCGGATCTACACCGTGGCGATGCTGGGGTTCGCCGCTGGGTCGGCGCTGTGCGGGCTGGCCTGGGACCTCAACAGCCTGGTGGTCTTCCGGATCGTGCAGGCGATCCCGGGCGGAATCCTGCCAGTAATGGCACTGTCGATCTTGTACCGAATCGTGCCGCGGGAGAAGATCGGTGCCGCGATGGGTCTGTACGGCCTGGGAGTCGTGGTCGCTCCGGCGATCGGTCCGACTATCGGGGGTTACCTGGTCGAGTACATCAATTGGCGGCTGATCTTCTACATCAACGTGCCGATCGGGATCCTGGGCGCAGTCGCCGCGGTGTTGGTGTTGCCACGATTCTCCCGGGTCGCCGGGCGCCGATTCGACGTGCTGGGCTTCCTCACCATCGCAAGCGGCTTGTTTTCATTGCTGCTGGCGCTGTCGGAAGGTGCGTCCTGGGGGTGGTATTCGTATCGGGTTTTGATTTTGCTCACCGTCAGTGTGCTGAGTCTGGCGTTGTTCGTGGTGATCGAGCTGGAGGTCGCCGAACCACTGCTGGATATCCGGGTGTTCCGTTACTGGCCGTACACCAACTCGCTGCTGTTGATCGCGGTGTTGATGATTGGACTGTTCGGGATCCTGTTCTACATCCCGTTGTTCCTGCAACAGGTGCAGGGCCTGGGGGCATTCGACGCTGGACTCACGCTGCTGCCCCAAGCGGTGGTGATGGGGGTGCTGATGCCGATCACCGGGCGGGTTTATGACCGTATCGGCCCCCGCTGGCCGGCGGTCATCGGTCTGACGATCGTGGCCGGCGCTACCTACCTGATGCACAACTTGACTGTCGACACCTCACGTGAGCAGCTCGTGTTGTGGATGATGCTGCGGGCCGTCGGATTGGGTCTGGCCATGATGCCGATCATGGCTGGGGGCATCGCGGTCATCCCCGCTGCCCAAGTCAGCGCCGCGAGCGCGTTCAACAACGTCGCACAACGAACCGCAGGCGCGCTGGGTATCGCGGTGCTCACCGCCATCTTGACCACCCAACAGGCTCAGCAACTGGCCGGGCGGGCGGCCCTGTTGCCCGCCGACACGGTCACCCCGCATCTGGGCGGCCCGGCGGTCCCTGATTGGGTCGGTGCGTACGCCCTGTACCAGCAAACCCAGCTGCAGGTGTTCGTCGCAGGGCTGGATGACCTTTTCCTGATCGCCGCCGGGCTCAGCGCCCTGGGCGCGCTGGGAGCGTTGTTGCTGCGATCCGGGCCCGCTCCCGCGACCACAGCCAGCGTCATCCCCGGCCACCAGGCGGCCACACCGACGGCACCCACCAACGGCGCTCCAGTGTCGAACGGCGCAGTGGCAAACAGCGCGGTCGGGAACGGTGCAGTGGCGAACGGCGCGGTTGCGGACGGACGTATCCGGGCCCCATCTCACACGGCCAACGCCGCAGACAACGGCCGTCGAACCGGACAGACCGACGGGCTGCTCGACGTCGAGCGCGGCGCTCCTCCCCGGGACCCCTGACCGTTGTAAAGCGAGTCGTCTGCTGTGGCACTAATCGTCGCGCACTAGTGGCCTGAAGCATCCACCGTTTGCCCGATTCGCTCTGCCATATCGCACTATCAAAAGCAAATGATCAGAGTACAATGTGATGAATGTTACACTTCCCGACTGGGAGCCGGCTGGACCTCGTGCACCGTATCGGAGCGGCGGTGCTGGGTGCCGGGTTGTGCCTATTCGGCATCCTGGGTTTCGTCGACCGGCTGAAGTTCCTCGCTCTACAGGGCAAAGTCGTGCTCGGGCTGGCCGAGAACGGCTTGCTGGCGACGATCTCGGTCGTCGTTGGCGCGGTTCTCATCGGGGCCGCGTTGCGCGGTGGTCGAGTCTCGTCGACGATCACGGTGGTTGTGGGATTGCTGTTCCTGCTCTCCGGCGTCCTGAACCTCTTCGTGCTGGATACCAAGTTCAACCTGCTGGCGTTCCGGCTGTCGAACGTGGTGTTCAGCATCATCACCGGGATGCTTCTGTTGTTCCTTGGCGCCTACGGTCGGTTCAGCGGTGGCTTGTCGGCGGATAATCCCTACTACCAGCGTCGGCATCGCGAGAATGCGGCTTCTAGGAACGATCACGACCACGACGATGAGGATGATCGGTTGCTGGCCGCCGAGTTGGCGGTCGCGGCCGGTCACGCCACGCCGGAGCAGGAGCAGCTGGTGAATGAAGACGCGCAGCGCCGCGTCAACGAGGCGCACCGGCGCGCCTGGGAGCTCTATGAAAGTCGCCTCACCAGCGATAATGGCGTGAGGCGAATACCCTGACCGCAAGCCGACAAGCCAATCCGCAGTGCGGCGGCTGAGCCGGCGGCAGGATCCAATGAGGACGAGCGCTGCTACTGGCTGCACTATCTGCGGAGGGTCGGACGCCGAGGTCGTGGCATGGGACGATGCCGTCGCTGACTGGAGTGCATTCGGCCCGGCGGTGGTGCGGTAGACGTGGGACTACACCTCGTGCCGCGACGCGCGGCGATCACGGTCGCGGCGAAAAACCCAGAGCCGTATCAGCAGGACGCTTCCCGGGGGCTAACGAGCTGGAACCGCAACCCGATGTATGCAGTGACGATGTACCGCGGTCACGAGCGCCAGCGCTGCTGGCAGGCACCCGGGGGAGGAAGTCATGAGCTTCGGCGGAAGCATCTTTCTAATTGCCGTAGGGCTCGTCCTAGCGCTGGCCGTCAATGTCAGCGTGTCCGGCATCGACCTGCAGATGGTGGGCTGGATTCTCGCCCTGGTGGGTGTGGTGGGATTGTTGCTGAGCCTGGTTTTCTACCGGCGGCGCCGTCCGGTAGCCATTGAGTCGACACCCGTGGTCACGGACGACTACCCGCCGCGGTACTGATCGTCGGTCCCGCTCACGTGCGTTCGACCGTGGGGAGCTGGACGTATGCGCTCGCCGTCGGCTGCTCGGCCCGCGCAGCACCGGCCGAGCGCTCAAGGAGGTCAACCCGGTGACCACCAAGAGCTGCTGATTCCAGCCGGGTAACAGCAAACGGTCACATCCGATACATGGATGGGGCCGTTTGCTGCTGGCGACCACGGTTGCCCGACAACTCAACTTGGGGGGACATTATGCGGGGAGTCATAATTCGCTGTCTGGCGACCACGGCTGTGATCGGTGGAGTGATTCTCGCGGGGGCCGGCGTGGCCGTTGCCGACACGGGACGTCCAACCGGCGGTACCGGCCGAGACCACACCGGCGGTACCGGCCCAGACCAACCATCCTGCCAACCCGGTAATATTGATCTTACGCCGGATTGCTTCCTCAGTCCGCACGGCGGCCGACTTCTCTAGTAGCGACGCTGACAGACGGCCCCGCCTGTACATAGCCGGCGGGGCCGTCTGTTCGCCCTGGGCACGGTTGCGGGCACTTCGGGCCGTACGCTGCTGGGCCGGACTAGCGCTGGGAGCACGTGCAGTGGCAAACGACGATGAACGCATCGCCTTGTTCCTCGACTACGAGAACCTCGCGATCGGGGCGCGCGACGGGCTGGGCGTGTCGCCGTTTGACTTCGGTCCAGTGGCCGACGCGCTCGCTGAGCGGGGGCGCGTGGTCGTGCGTCGGGCCTACGCCGACTGGTCGTACTTCGACGCCGACCGCCGGCTGCTCGCCCAAGCGCAGGTCGAGCTCATCGAGATCCCCCAGCGCATTGGGGGCTCCCGGAAGAATGCAGCGGACATCAAAATGGCCGTCGATGCCATCGAGCTGGCCTACGAGCGCGGCTTCATCACGACGTTCGCCATCGGCACCGGTGACTCCGATTTCACGCCGCTCGTGCACAAGCTGCGCGAGCTCGACAAGCGGGTCATCGGCATCGGCGTGCAGTCCTCGACGTCGGCGCTGCTGCCGCCCGCCTGTGACGAGTTCTTGTTCTATGACCGCCTGCCCGGTGTCGAGCCGTCGCTGGAGCCGCGGCGGGGACGAGGACGCGGCCGCCAGCCAGGGGCAGTACCACCAGCAGTGTTGCGGCCGCCGATTCCGACGCCCTCGAGTGCCGCTGCGAGTGTGGACGCCGGTGGGGCAAGCCAGGTAGTCGCTGACGTCCCGGTTGACGAGGCGGTGACGGCGGCCGGGGAGCGCGACGTCGGCCTGCTTGTCGCGCGCACGCTGTCTGGTCTGCAGCGCCATGCCAGCGGCCCTGTGCTTGCCTCGACGCTCAAGCGGGCGATCCTGCGCAAAGATCCCACTTTCGACGAAGCCGAGCAGGGATTCCGCGGGTTCGCTGAGCTGCTGCGCCACCTTGAGAGCCAGCGGGTCGTGGAGCTGCGCCGGGGATCGGCGCAGGGCGACCCCGAGGTGACGTTTCCCGAGGACGACTCGGCTGAGGACAACGCATTTCAGCTGCTAGTAGACGTCGTTCGGGAACTGTCGGTGTCCGACGCGCCACCGCAGCTCAGCGGGCTGAAAAACCAACTGCGCAAGCGTCTGCCCGACTTCAGCGAGAAGCGCTACGGCTTCAACAGCTTCCTGTCCTTCGCCAAGGCGGCCCGCGCGCGGAACTTGATCGCCATGGAGTGGGACGACGACGCCGGTGACTACGTGCTGCGTGTGCCCGGCTGAATCGACAAGCGCCGCGGGACAGCCCTGTGTGCGCCGAGTTCGACAGGAGAGCTGCTTTCACAGCGGCGGACAGCGCTGATGTCGAACTCGGCAACACCAGCGGTGAGGTAGCCCCTACCGGAAGCGTCAGCGCACTCCGAGGGAAACCAGCGGATGTTTGCCCGGGTCGAGCCATCGCAGGATTGAGATCACTGCCGCCCGGTCAGTCGCGACACATCCCGCAGTAGGGCGGCCGCTGGTGACGTGGAGGAAGAATGCTGAGCCGGCGCCCGGATGGACTGGCCAGCGGTTGTAGTCGATGACCACCGCGTAGTCGTAGACGGCACCGGCCTGGCCGAGATCTTCCCCCGCCGCTTCGTTGAACGGGCACTTACCCGGGGCGCACGTCTGGTGGGTGTTGTAGGCGGGCGACCGGACGTCGGATACCCACCAGTCGTTGGTGGTGGCGTGGAACCACGGTTGCCGCGTGCCCGGGTTGGCAGCTCGGCCGAAGGTCTGGGTGAGGCTGAAAAGGCCGGCCGGGGTCCGCGTGCTCGATTCGCTGGCCCGACCGATTCCGCCCGCGCCGATGTGCGCCGGCACTGGCCCGAGGATGGGTCGCCAGCCGTGTCCGTCCCGCTGCCAGGTCTCGATCACCGCCGTCGTGCTGCTCGCACTGGGCGCAGTGACAAGTACCACCTGTGAGGTGGTGACGGGTATGCCGCGCAGAGCCGATGGTGCCCTACCGCTTTCAGGAGCCGCGGAGCCGTACTTGCCGATGGCGCAAGCCGAGGCCGGGCCGGTGAGGAGCACGAGGACGCAGATCGACGCAAACGAAATGAGCCGCAGTGCCGCGATGCGCGATCCGTGGCCCTTGCGCACAAGCTGCAGCATCGCCTCACCTGGTCCGGTCTCGCCGCCATCGCCTTGACCGCGAGCACGACGTGTGTTCACTGGCCGCAGATTCGCATGTCACAGCCCGGTTTTCGGTACGGCGCGCCGGTTATTCCAAACTGTGAGTGCCTCACTACGCCGGCGCTGGGGCAGGCATAGCACCTAGCTGTTCGAGGAGCTCCAGGCGATCGAAGTGATGTCGCACTGCGACGATCACGCCGCCCTGGACCTCGAAATCCTGCGAGAACGTTAAGCTCACGGGTCGATCCGTTGGAGGAATGTCTCCGCCAGGGGTGTGGAATATTCCCTTATGTGTGCCTTCAGCTCTGCCCTGGATAGCAACGGCTGAGCCTTCCTCAACAACGCGGGTAATGGTCAACTCGATGTCGGGGAACGCTTCCCATAAAACAGAACAGTACGCGATCACCTGATCGCCTCCGCGAAGCAGGCCGCCGGGCACCGTCCACTCAACGTCAGAACCTAACAACGCCATGAGCCGCTCGGCGTCCTGAGCGTTGAACGCTGCCATCTTCTTGTGTGCCACATCCGCTGCCTGTCCCATTTCTGGCTCCTTTTTATTGTGCGAGGAACGCAATTCTCTCTGATCGTCACGCTGGCGCACTGTCAGGTGCGTGACATTGGCGGTGTCAGCTTGCCGACACCTGCCAGTCCTGATCATCATCGCCCGGTGCGTGGTTACGTCGTCGGCGGAGGGCCTGGTAGATCGGAGTTGATGATGTCGACCACTGCCTTCCAGGACCCATCGGATTGCTTCTTCCAGACGTCGACGAACTTGCCCTTGTCGATCGCGGGGTTAGCGATTGCGTAGGTGCCTGTGGAGTAGGCCAAGTCGCCGGCCTGGGCCACTTCCACCTTGGTGGTCTCGGCGGAGAAGGTTGCCCCGGCTGGAATGGACGCGAATATCTGCATCCAGGTCCGACGAATCTCCTCTTTGGTCCGGCGATCGGAACGTTGGGTGCCAACAAGACTGCTCCGTCGCCGTAGTAGGAGACGGTGGCATCGAGCTGCCGCGTTCCGATGGCCTTGAGCCAGGCCGCTTCTTGTCGCTGGATGGTGGCCTCAGTGTCCGCCGGGGAGTTGTCAGCCGGCTTGGAGCAGGCCAGCACGGAGGCGGCCAAGCCTATGCAGCCGATCAAAAGTGCAATCGCTCGAGGTGCTTCTTTCTCATTCGTACCACCAGCGCCTCCTATCGATCGGCAGCGTTCGAGCGCGCATGGCTTTGTGGCGCTGGTATCGTCTGCGCACGCCGCGTCGGCCGCTGTCAGCTACTTGACACGGGCGGTGTCAGCTTCCGGACAGTGCGAGGCTGGGGGAGGCTGAAGAGCCCGACGCCTGCGTGGTCGAGATCGGACGGTGGCCTCTGGCCCTCACAGATGGCGGGGCTAGGCTTTGGCGCACGGTGGCTGCGGAACCTGGGGTTGTTGTCGATGAAAGCCGAGCAAGCGGCATCCCTACTCGCGAAGACGCCGCTGTTCGCCGGTCTCGATAAATCCGAGCTTGTCGGACTCGGCGCTTGCGCGCATCGGCGCAGCTACCGCAAGGGCGAGTACATATTCCATCAGGGCGACACCGGAAGTGCCGTGTTCATGCTGACGGAGGGCAGAGTCAAGGTCATCTTCGCTTCGGAGGACGGGGACGAAATGATTCTCGCCACGCTGCAACCACCCGACGTCTTCGGGGAACTGGCTCTCATCGACGGTGGGCCCCGTTCGGCGTCCATCCAGACCCTCGAACCCACGACGGTGCTGACGCTCACCCGAGCGACGCTGTTGGACCTGATGTCCAGACAGCCCGGGGTGACCGATGTCATCCTGCGCTCCCTCGGCAGGCTGGTGCGTCGGATGATCGCGCAGGCCGGCGACCTGGTGTTCATGGACCTGCACGGCAGGGTCGCCAAGCTGTTGGTGCGCCTGATTGAGGACTCAACTGACCACCGGGGTGATGGTTTGTCGCTCGACCTCAAGATGACCCAGTCGGACCTCGCTGCCATGGTAGGGGGATCGCGCCAAAGCGTGAACCAAATTCTGCACCAATTCGAGCGCAGAGGTTATCTACGCCTCGAAGGACAGCGGCTGATGGTGGAAGATGTCAACGCCTTGCGCCGCCGTGCCGGCTTTACCGCTTCCTAGCTCGGACAACAGCCCATCGCTAGGCGAAGAATGCATCGTGGGCGTAGGGGCTCATGGAGATCTGCCATGCTTCCACGATCCTGCCGTCGCGGAAGCGGAAAACGACGAGTCCGTTCTCGTCGTAGGTGCTGCCGTCGCGTCTGGCGGAGCTGTGGTCGACGCTGATCACGTGCTCGTCGTCGCCGACAGCCACGTGCAGCTCGGTCTGGTAGGTGCCGTTGGTGAGCTCATGGAGGCGATCAAAGTAGGCGCAGGTCATCTCCCGGCCCTGGTAGTCGCCGGCGATTGAGCTGCGTCCGGAAACGTGCCAAACAATGTTCTCCGCGATGAGTTGGGCCAGGGCATCGGTGTCGCCGTTGTTGACGGCGTTGTAGCCTTGCCGCACCATCTCGACGTAAGGATGTTCGGGCATCGCTTCCTCCTCGTGCGCAAAGCCGTTGCAGCTGAATTGTGGCCGTGAACGAGCGTGCGCCCGGGAGGTTGCACGAGGCGTTACCACTGGGTTACCGCCTCGGATGGACATAGGCTGAGGTGTCGACCCCGCAGCGAAGGGGGAGGGGCGCAGCCCGGTGGAATTCCGCATCCTTGGTCCTCTTGAGGTCGCCGCGCAGGGGCGGCCGGTGGCCCTTCCCGGGAGCCGCGAGCGGGCCGTCCTTGTCCTGCTCCTGCTGTCCGCCAACCGGGTCGTTCCAGTTGAGCGCCTGGTGGAGGACCTCTGGGGCGAAAAAGCCCAGAAAGGGGCCACCGGCGCGCTCCGCGTCTTCGTCTCCCGGTTGCGCAAGGCGCTCCGAGAAGGCGGCGGCGGCGCCGTCGTGGTCACCAAGGCGCCCGGCTACCTCCTGCCTATTGAGCGTGCTGCTCTCGACGCTGCCCGATTCGAGGACCTCCTGGCCGGGGGACGCGAATACGCCGCCCGACGCGACCACGAAGGGGCCGCGGCACGGCTGCGCCAGGCGCTGGCGCTCTGGCGAGGCCCTGCCCTGGCCGACATGGCCGACATTCCGGTGGCTCGGGTCGAGGCGGCCCGACTGGAAGAAGCGCGGTTGGCCGCCCTCGAGGAGCGGGTGGAGGCTGACCTCGGCTGCGGCCGCCATGCCGAGGCGGTGCCCGAACTCGACCATCTCACCAAGGCTCATCCGCTACGGGAGCGGCTGTGGGGGCAGCGCATGGTGGCCCTGTACCGCTCGGGGCGCCAGGCCGACGCGTTGCGCGTGTATCAGGAGCTTCGCCGACTCTTGGCCGAGGAGCTGGGCCTGGAGCCCAGCCTCGAAGTCGCCCGCCTGGAGAACGCCATCCTGCGCCAGGCGCCCGAGCTGCAAGCACCTGGGCTGGTGGCGCGCTGCGCCCCCACGCCGTCGCGAATGTCGGTGGGGCCGACGACGTTCCTCTTCAGCGACATCGAGGCGAGTACCCGGCGGTGGGAAGGCGATCCGGAAGCGATGACGGTTGACCTGGCGCGGCACGACGAGTTGCTCCGCGCCTCCATTGAAGCCGCAGGCGGGGAGGTCTTCAGCCACACCGGAGATGGGATGGCCGCGGCATTCAGGGGAGCCCCCGACGCCGTCGCCGCCGCTGTGGCAGCCCAACGGGCGCTGGCATCCGCCGCCTGGACCGCCCCCGGGCCGCTGCGGGTCCGGATGGCGATCCACGTGGGGGTGGCGCAGCGCCGCGAAGGGAACTACTTCGGGCCTGCGCTGAACCGGGTCGCCCGCCTCCTGGGTACTGCCTCCGGGGGCCAGGTGCTCTGTTCCCATGCGGCCGCCGAGCTCATCGGTGCTGATCTTCCGGCTGATGTGGCTCTCCTCGACTTGGGGGAGCACCGGCTCGCCGACCTGGCCCGCGTCGAGCGGGTGTTCCAGGTGGCCCACCCCGAACTGTGGTCGCAGTTCCCGCCGCTGCGCAGCCTCGCCGCGCATCGCCACAACCTGCCCGTGGCCCTCACTCCTTTCATCGGGAGGGCCCGGGAGCTCGACGAGCTGAGGACGCTGCTCACCGGATCTCGGCTGCTCACCCTGACTGGGGTCGGAGGGGCGGGGAAGACCCGGCTCGCCGTCCAAGGCGCGGCGGCTGCGCTGCCGGCTTACCCCGACGGCGTCTGGATAGCCGAGCTCGCTCCGCTTCGCGACGGGGCACAGGTGGCCTCGGCAGTGGCCGCGGCGCTCACCTTCGAGACCAGCGCCTTCGACAGCGCCGAGGCCGTGGAAGACCGTCTCATCCGCCATCTGGCGACGCGGCAGACGCTTGTCCTGCTCGACAACTGCGAGCATGTCATTGAGGCAGTCGCCCATCTCGTCCATGCCTTTTTGACCCGATGCCCCGGCGTGACCGTCCTCGCCACGAGCCGCGAGCGGCTCGGCGTCCCCGGCGAGGTGGTGTGGAGGTGCCGCCGATGTCAATGGCGCCTCCCGGTGCCGCAATTGACGAGCTCACTCGCAGTGACGCGGTCGCCTTTTTCTGCGAGCGGGCCCGCGCCGCCCGATCCACCTTCGAGCTCGACACCACTAACGCCGCCGCCGTCGTCCGGATCTGCCGTCGTCTTGACGGCATTCCCCTCGCGTTGGAGCTGGCCGCCGCCCGACTCCAGGTGCTCAGTCCGGCACAGGTCGCCGACCGCCTGGACGACCGCTTCCGGCTGCTGACCGGCCGGGAACGCATCGTCGTGCCCCATCAACAGACCCTGCGAGCGACCGTCGACTGGAGCTACGGACTTCTCTCGCCGGCGGAGCAGCGAGCGCTGGCCCGGTTGGCGATCTTTCCCGACACATTCGATCTGCCGGCCGCCGAGGCAGTGATGTCAGACGGGAGCGCCGGAGTGGCCTACGAGGATTCCCTCGACGTCCTCTGCCGGCTCGTCGACAAGTCGCTCGTCGTCGTGCATAGCGAGGGCACGGCACCCCGTTACCGACTACTCGAGACCATCCGGCAGTACGGGGCTGAGAAGCTGGCCGAGGCCGGCGAGGAGGCCACCACTGGGCGGCGGCACCGCGACGCCTTCATCGCTTGCGTCAAAGCGTGGAGAGGCACGCCGCTGGGGACGGATTTCCTCCGGGGGGCGTTCGCTGATGCGGAGAACTTCCGCGCCGCTCTTGAGTGGTCATGGGCGCAGCGCGATGCCGACGCGGTGCTCCATCTCATCGGGGCGCTGTGGGTGCCATGGCTGTGGTTCGGCAACCCTGACGGCCAGATCTGGATCGAGCGCATCTTCTCCGAGCCTGAGTTCTCCGCACCCGAGCTCGCCGACCACCCAGGGCAGGTCGATGCCCTGAGCATCCGCGGCGTGCTGCTCTCGGAGGAGGACTACGAGCGCCGCGACGCATTTTTCCAAGAAGCCGCAGCGCTGGCCCGGCGGCTCGGCGACGAGCGCCGCGTGGCCTACATGGATTGGGGATGCGGCGAGTACAAGCTGCTTGAGGGAAAGTCTGCCGAGGCGCGCCCGCTCCTCGAGGCCGGGCTCGCCGGCTACGAGCGTCTCGGCCTGGCGGACGGAGTCGGCTGGTGCCACGACCACCTAGGCTGGGCCGCGATCATTGACGGTGAGTACGACCGGGCTCGAGACCATTTCGAGCGCGCCGTGGAAGTCGCCCGGAGCGATCCCCTCGGCGAATGGGTCGAGCCGCACGCGCTGGCGGCTCTCGGCCCACTCGTAGCCCTGTCCGGTGACGGCGAGCGGGCACTTCGCCTGGCGGAGGAGGCAGTCGGAGCCGCTCGGCGCCTGACAGCCCGACCGGTCCTCGCCATGGCGCTGACCCGCGCCGCCGAGACGGCCGTCCTGGCCGGCCATCCGCGCCGCGCCGCGGGCATTCTGGTGGAGCTGCTGGGACTGCTGGCCGACCAAGGAACCCGGCGGTGGGTGGCCGACGCGCTGGAGATTGCCGCTCTCATCCTGGAAATCGACGATGACGCTGAACGGGCGTCGGCGATTCTCGGGGCAGCCGACCGGCTGCGGGAGGCCATCGAAGTGCGGGTCATCACCGACGAAGTGCGGCACGCTAGTGACCGGCTCGCCGACGCCCTGGGTGCCGAGCGCTTCGCACTGCACGAGGCCCGGGGCCGGACGCTATCGCGCGAGGCGGCCATCGCGCTGGCCCTTGCCGGGCTCGCAGCTCGGGGATAGGACCGTTGAACAGCCCTCAGTAACGCATCAACGTGTCGGCAAGCTGACAACGCCCATGTCGGGTACCTGACAGCCGGATTCCGTGGCGGACCACATAATCCTGATCTAGACGATTCAGGTATGCCCTGGCATCACAGCGTGATCGCGGCGACGCCTGGGAGAGCAGTGACCAAAAGGAGTGAGCGTGAGCGTGGCGCGATCGAGGATGCAGTTCGACCCTATATCGACGGCGTGTCAAAGGGTGACGCCGATAAGCTCAAGACGGGATTCCACAGTGAAGCCTGGATGGTCGGCTCCGTCGGCGGTCAGCGCTATGACATCCCGATCAGTCATTTGATTGAAATGGCCACCAGTCAGCCGTTCGACAGCGCGGTCAGCTACACCGCCCGGATTACCTCGGTCCAGCAGGTCGGTGACGCGGCAGTCGCGATCGTTGAGTAGGATGGAATTTGGGGAGGCTTGTCTTGCGTTGAGTTTGTCACGCTAGCCAGGATCGACGGCTCTTGGCAGATGGTGAACAAGACGTTCGCCCACACTCGCGGCGAGCTGCCGGCCAGCTGATCTCAGCGAGGCGGTCACGTCACGTTAGGTCCGCCACTCCACCGGGACGCGCGGATCGGGCTGGTACGAGCAGAAATAACCGGTTCCCACCGACATCACCAGATGTGCCGCCAGCGCTGGATGAGACTGCTCGATCCGCCGCAGGCAAGAACGTAGCGACTTGCTGACATTCGCGCGCGCTCGCTCTGCCGGCCAGTTGGTTTCTGCCGCGAGATCGAGAACGTGAAACTGTTGGCCGGGAGCGGCCAGTAACGACTGCAGATATCGCAGGCCCTTCGTGTCCCTGAGGCGAATGACGACCCGCTGGAACCCGATAGTCCAGTATTCCCCTCGCGCCGGAAGACGGCGGCGGACGGGTCGCCGGTAGACGGGTCGAGCTGCGATTGCGGCCATATCGGGTCCCGGGGTAGGCCGGCCTGGATTGCGATCACCTCGTCGTAGAGCTGGTTCATTCCCAGCTCCTGGCCGACTGCAGGGCGTCCGCGAGCAGCTGTCTGGCTCGCTGACGGTCCAAGGTGGCGCCCCGGCGGGCGAGCATGGTGCCGTAGGCGCCCTGTGCCAAAGCCAGGTATGGCCGAGCGCCGATTCGCTCGCTGGTCTCGATGGCCACCTCGAAGTGGTGGGCGGCTGCATCGAAGCGGGACAGGGCCGCGGCGAGTATCCCGAGGTAGGCGATGGGTCCGCCCGCGGCGACCGCGTCTCGCCCGGCCAGGGCCCAGCGGTGTTCGTACGGGCGAACGAGGTCGTAGACGGCCTGCCCCTCGTGGGTGGCTCCGGCGTGGGCAGCCAGGGACGTAATTCACATGCCCGTCATGGACAGCCAGTATGGGGGCGGGATCTGGTCTCGGGCCCGCCAGATCAGGGGGAAGGCTTCCTTGACGGCAGTCCGGTCCCCGGCAAGACAGACGAAGGCTAGGTTCACGAGCCTCGCGAGTTCGGGTGGATGTTCGCGTCCCGCGGGCTCAAAGTAGGTGGCGCACTCTTGGGGACGCCCCTGTAAGGTCCGCAGCAGCGCCATCTGGACATGGTGTGAGATCCGCACGTTGACGTCCCCCACCTGCTCGCCGGCCGCCAGCGATCGCAGGGCGAAGGCCTCAGCGTCGGTGAACTCACCGCGCAACATCGCCTGCGTCGCGCGGAACATGAGCGAGTGGGCGATGAAGCGAGGGTGCCCGGCTCGCCAAGCCAGCGCCTCCTGTACCTCGATCTCGCGATCGGCTCCCGGTATGTCGTCCGCGCGCGCTCACCCTTGCTGAGCAGCTCGTAGCTCCAGTCGATGGACGCCTGCAGGGTCTGGTGGCGCGGCATCGCCGTGCGGCTGCCGCCGGTGAGCAGGTGGAAGCAGTCGCCCAGCCGGTGGGCGATCTGTTGGGACGCCAGCGCCCGCACCCGCGCGGCGGCCAACTCGATAGCAAGTGGAATGCCGCCGAGCTCCTGACAGATGTGCGCGATGGCGGGCGCGGGAATACGGCTGCCGCAGCGGGCGCCGGTGACGATCCAGCCGAGCCGACATAGTCCGGATGCGCTCGACCAGCGCGGTGAAGGCGGCGAACAGCGGGGCGCGGCGAGTACAAGCTGCCTTTGGGGCAGCGGCCCCAGCGAGACGATGCGGTGTCCTTGCACCGGCTCGCTCCCCGCCCGTACGGTCGGAGCTGATGGACGCGCAGCGGATCACACCGCCCGGCGGGCGCGCCAAGCAGGCTGGCCGCCGCGCCACCGGTGAAGCGGAAATCGTCGTCGCGGACGGCGACGGCATCGTGCGGGAAGGCGACGTCGGCCACGACATGTTCATCGTCCAGTCGGGGCAGGTTCGGATCAGCAAACGAAAGACCCACGGGGAGGTCGTCCTCGCCACCCTCGACAGGGGAGACTTCTTCGGCGAGATGTCGCTCCTCGAATCCCTCCCCCGGGAGGCCACCGCCCGGGCCGTGGGTGAGACTCGGCTGCTCGTCCTGAGCCGGGGCGGGCTCCTCTTCCGTCTCCGGCGGGACCCGACGTTCGCCCTCGAGATGCTCAACCACCTGAGCTCCCGCCTGCGGGCCGCCCAGGCCAGGCTCCTCGCCCTCGAACCCGACGAGCAGGAGCCTGTGGTGTGAACATCGAAGCGGCCGAGGAACGGCTCGTCGTCGTGTCCGACCTCCACCTTGGCAACCCCGCTTCCAGCGCCCGGACCCGGCTCGTGGCGTTTCTCGACCACATCCGAGACACCGGCGCCAGCGTCTGCATCAACGGTGACGGCTTCGACATGCTCCAGACGAGCTTCAGCCGGCTGGCCGCCGATGCCATCCCGGTCCTCAACCGCCTCAAAGCCCTGCAGGCCGACGGGCGCAACATCTATTACATCGTCGGCAACCACGACATCGTCCTCGAGCACTTCCTGGAGGAGTGGTCGCTCTGCCGCCTCTCGCCGTTCCTCAACCTCCGCTCCGGGGACCGGCGCATCCGCATCGAGCACGGCCACCTCTACGACCCGTTCTTCGCCCAGAGCCCGAAGCTCTACGGGATTGCCACCCGCCTGGCCCGCTACGCCCTCTTCGCCGTGCCCGACACCTACAAGCTGTGGGCCAACGCGCAGCGGCGGCTGCAGGACGCCCGCCGCCGGCGGGTGGGTCGGGCCGGCCCGGCCGATGACGACGGCCGTCGGCACATCTCATTTCTCGGGTCGCCGTACCACGAGGCGGCGAGCATGATCCTTCGCCGGGGTTTCGACGCGGTCGTCTTCGGTCACACGCATTCAGCTGAGATGGTCACGCTGCCCGAGGGTGTCTACGTGAACTCGGGGAACTGGCTCTCGGGCGCCGCCACCTACGTGGAGATCACCAAGGGCGAGCTGGTCGTGCGGACCTGGGAAGGTACCGCCGTTCATGACGCCGGTTAGGCCGGGGTGCTGGAACGGAGCTGAGCGGTCACGTTCGAATGGACGGGGAACGAGGAGACCGTCCCGTCCACCACCGACTCGCTGACCGGCGCCCGGGCCGAGACCTGCCCGCACGTCGGCGAGGACGGGCTTCGCCGTTCGCCGTGCGTGAAGAAGACCTTTCCGTGTTTCGGTCAGGACTGCGCGGGACGACGCCGTGCTAACGGTGAATGCGCTCTGCGTACTCGACGCGGCGCAGTCGGAGGGAGTTCCGGGTCGCGTCGTGAACCTGGCTGATCCGAAGGACCACGGGCAGGACTTCGCGCTGCCCTGTTCGCTATTCGTGCCGGGCATTACAATTAGGGACGAGTCTCTTCCTGCTCAGACGGCTTCACTCCCGCTACGTTGCCGAGGAGGAGTGGCCGCCGATGCGCACGGAGTTGCTTGGTCGCGAACGGGAGCTGGCCGCGCTCGTGGAGCACTTCGAGTCAGCTCTGGCCGCACATCCGCGCGTCGTGCTGTGCCGGGGCGAGCCGGGGATCGGAAAGACCCGGATGGCGGAGGAGCTGACCGGGCTGGCGGCGTCCCGGGGCGTTCCGGTGGCGTGGGGGCCGGCGGCGGAGTCGAGCGGCGCACCCCCGTACTGGCCGTGGCGGCAGGTGCTACGCGTGGTGTCCGCCAGTGTCGACATCATCAAGATTGCCGATGAGCTCGCGGTGCTGCCGGACCTGGTGCGGTTCGCACCTGAAGTGTTCGGTGCTTCAAGCGGTGATCGGGGTGGCAGGGGCTCGAGCGAGGACCGCTTTCGGCTGTTCGACGCGGTGGCCCGGCTGCTGAGCGATATCACCGCGAGCGCATCGTGGGTCATCGTGTTCGACGACGCGCACCGCGCGGATTTCGGGTCATTGCTGCTATTGCACCACGTGGTGCGCACGCTGACTGGCGAGCGGCTACTGGTGATGGTGAACCACCGGGACACCGAACCCGTGCACGACGTCCTCGTCACGGGCCTCGCTCGGGAGCCGGTCACCCGGCGGATCGACCTCCGCGGCTTGGCCGCTCCGGCCGTCGGTAAGCAGCTTGCCGCACTGGTCGGGCGCGCCGTCGCACCGGCGCAGGTCCAGCGGGTGCACGCGGTCACCGGTGGCAACCCATTCTTCGTCGGTGAGATGGGCTGGGCGCTGGCCGACGCGGGCCCAGCCGCGTCGCCCGTCCCGGTCCCGCCGAGCGTACTGCAGACGATCACCGAACGGCTGGAACGGCTCCCACCGAAGTCCGTGTGGCTGCTCCGCGCAGCGTCGATCGTCGGCCGGGAGTTCTCCGTTGAGGTGCTCGCCCGAATGGTGGGCGAGCCCGTGCTTGGCTGCCTGGGTCAGCTCGACGAGGCAGCGGCCGCCCGCCTGGTCGAGCCCACCACGACGTCCGGCGAGTACCGATTCGTGCACGTCCTGATTCGGGACGCGATCGAGGCTGGCTTGGGCGCAGCCGAGCGGGTACAGCTGCACCGGTCGGCGGCCGAGGCCGTGGAGGAGCTGTGCGCCGGCCGTCTCGAGCCGCACCTGTCGGATCTCGCCCGGCACTGGGCGGCTGCGGTCGTGCTCGGCGAGCGGGGCCGCGCTACCGGTTGGATCCGGCGGGCCGCGAGTGAGGCGGTGAGCCGGCTCTCCTACGAGGAGGGAGTCCGGCTATACCGGCTCGCGCTAGACGTCGGCGGCGGCGAGCGCGACGATCTCGACCGTTGCCAGCTGCTCCTCGTGCTCGGCGCCGCGCAGAGCCTGTCTGGGGATCACCCGGGCCGGTTGCAGACCTGCCGGAGTGCGGCCGATCTCGCGTTCGATGGGACGACCCGATCTCATCGCCGAGGCAGCCCTGACGTTGGACGGTGGCGACGGCGCCGAGGCCGATCGGCTGGTCAGGCGGCTGTGCGAGGAGGTCCTGCGGTGGCTAGATCCGCAGTCCTGCTCGTTGCGTGCCAGGGTGGCGGCCGGTCTGGCCCGCGCATGCATCTACCTCGATGACGTCGATGCCGCCGCGCGGGCCAGCGAGCAGGCACTGGCCTTGGCGAACCAGAGCGACGATCGGGCCGCAGTCGTGGCGACGTTACGAGCCCGACAGCTCGTGCGCTGCGGTCCGGACGGGACCGACGAACGGTTCGTCCTGGCCGGGCAGCTGCTGGAGATCGGCGGGGCAGCCGCAGACCCCGAGACCCAGATGTGGGCCCACCTCTGGCGGATCGACGTGATGTTCCAGCGCGGCGACCTCGCCGGCGTCGGCCGGGAGCTCGATCCGCTGGCCTCGTGCGTCAACGAGATGGGCGGCCCGGTCGCGCGGTGGCAACTGCTCCGCTGCCGGGCAGCGCACGCCCAGGCGCAGGCACGCTTCGCCGACGCCATCCGACTGGCCAACGAGGGCTTCACCGAGCTGATCCCGCTCTCCGGGTGGGTCCGGGACGCGGTGTTGGCGATGACGGGTCACCACATCGGTCCTGAGGCGAGCGGCGCGGCGAGAGCCTACGGCCTTGATGGACCTGTCGGCGCCCGAGACTTTTGCCCAGCTTTCGGCGCCATTTACTGGCTCTCGCCGGCTTATGTGCTGATCTCAGCCGGGCGGCGCGCCGAGGCTGCCGAGCTCTACCGAGCGCTGGGACCGGTCACCCAGTGGCAGCCGACCACGCACGGGGCGACCATCAGCTACGCGCTCGGCATCGTGGTCGCCGCGGCGATGGACGCTACCGAGGATGTCGCGGCGCTACGCGGGCTGCTGGCCCGTTACCGCGGCCACCATGTCGCGGGCGGGGCAGGCCCCGCGATCTACCTCGGGCCGGTTGAGCTCTACCTGGGCATCGCGGCCCGGCACCTGGAACTGCTCGACGACGCCGTCGCCGACCTCGACCAGGCACAGCAGGCATGCGCAACGAACGGGGCGGCCGGTTACCACGTAGAGGCGCAGTTCGAGCTGGCCGTGGCGCTGGCCCACCGCGCCGGGCACGGTGATGCGGCACGGGCTCGTTCATTGGCCGCCGCCTGCGCCAGTCGAGCCATGATTCTCGGCATGCCGCCGTTCGCGGCGCGCGCCCAGCGGCTGGCCGACCGGCTCTGCCAGGCGCCGGCCGAGCTGTTGACGCCGCGGGAACGGCAAGTTGCCGAGCTGGTGGCGCAGGGGCGGACTAACCGGGAGATCGCCGCTCAGCTGTACCTCTCCGAGCGCACCGCGCAAAATCACGTGCAGCACATCCTCACCAAGCTCGACCTGCCGAACCGGAGCCAGATCGCGGTCTGGATCACCAGCCGCAGTTAAGTTTGCGGGCTCGTTTTCGCTGTGCGGACTGCCACGGGCGACCGGTCAACAGCTGCCTCGGGCCCTTCCCACGGCGGCGCAAATCCGTGCAGCGATGTCCGGGTAACTGCAAGCTCGATCACCGTCACCAGCTCGGTGTGATCGGCCGTTCGCTCTTGCTGCTGCGGACACGCTCAGTGATCACACTGCTTCCAGCAGCCCCTCAAGGAGGTCCACAGGATCTGTTGGGCATGTGCCAGAAGTGGCAATTTCCGGTGAAAGTTGCCGTGGGCGGCACCTCCGCAGGCTGCCATAGTCCTTCACCAGCGGTCACACAGTCACATGTGCACAGAGCGATCTTGCGGATCGGTAGGTCAGAGAGCGCAGGGCTCGCGCTGTGCCCGGCACCTGGTACGAGGTGACGAGTAAATTGATCGCCAGACGTACTCCAGCGCCTTCGGCCATACGATCGGGCGGGGTCGGAGGTGCGGCATACCCATCGGCGTGCCCAGTCTTTGCTCAAGGCCATCGTCCGCAGCGAACGCGAGCGAGTGATCGACGGGCACAGCTGCGATCACGCCGTGCTCGAAGAGGGAAGCGTTCGGCTTGGTTCCTCGGCCGGCCGAGCAGTTGGGCCGACCGGCGGCTTGACCGTGCTTCATTTGCAGGACGAGACTCTCGTTTCTCCCGGTTGAGAGAGGGTTGCCCCATGGCCTGGTCCATCCGTGGTCGCTACTTCGAAAACTGTTCCTGCGATATGCCCTGCCCGTGCACAGTCACGTTTGACGCCGGCGCCGACACGGAGCGCTGCAACGCCGTGCTCATCTTCCACGTGGACACCGGTGAGGTCGACG
>JAVXWL010000198.1:0-9837 GCA_032230565.1 Pseudonocardiales bacterium
CTTCTTGTTGTAGGCCGCGATCTCGCGCTCGCCCTGGAACACCTGAATCTGCACCGACGGCTGGTTGTCGTCAGCGGTGGTGAAGGTCTCCGAGCGCTTGGTGGGGATGGTGGTGTTGCGCTCGATGAGCTTGGTCATCACGCCACCCTTGGTCTCGATGCCCAGCGACAGCGGGGTGACATCGAGCAGCAGGACGTCCTTGACCTCGCCCTTGAGCACGCCGGCCTGCAGTGCGGCACCGACCGCAACGACCTCATCGGGGTTGACGCCCTTGTTCGGCTCCTTGCCGCCGGTGAGTTCCTTGACCAGGTCGTGCACCGCCGGCATCCGGGTGGAACCGCCGACCAGCACCACGTGGTCCATCTGCCCGACCGAGATACCCGCGTCCTTGATCACGTTGCGGAACGGGGCGCGGCAGCGGTCCAGCAGGTCCGCGGTGATCCGCTGGAACTCCGCCCGCGACAGCGTCTCGTCGAGGAACAGCGGGTTCTTGTCGGAGTCGACGGTGATGTAGGGCAGGTTGATCGTCGCGGTGGACTGGCTGGACAGCTCGATCTTGGCCTTCTCGGCGGCCTCACGCAGCCGCTGCAGGGCCATCTTGTCCTTCTTCAGGTCGATGCCGTGCGACGCGCGGAACTTGTCGACCAGCCAGTCGATGATCCGCTGGTCCCAGTCGTCACCACCGAGGTGGTTGTCCCCGGAGGTGGCCTTGACCTCGACCACTCCTTCGGCGATCTCCAGCAGCGACACGTCGAACGTGCCACCCCCGAGGTCGAACACCAGGATGGTCTGCTCCTTCTCACCCTTGTCCAAGCCGTAGGCCAGCGCAGCCGCGGTGGGCTCATTCACGATCCGCAGCACGTTGAGGCCGGCGATCTGACCGGCTTCCTTGGTGGCCTGGCGCTGCGCGTCCTCGAAGTAGGCCGGCACGGTGATCACCGCATCGGTCACGTCCTCACCGAGGTAGGCCTCAGCGTCGCGCTTGAGCTTCATCAATACCCGCGCACTGATCTCCTGCGCGGTGTACTTCTTCCCATCGACCGTTGTCGACCAGTCGTTCCCCATGTGCCGCTTGACCGACCGGATGGTGCGGTCCACGTTGGTGACCGCCTGGTTCTTGGCAGACTGGCCGACGAGTACCTCGCCGTTCTTGGCAAAGGCGACCACCGACGGCGTCGTCCGCGAGCCCTCCGAGTTCGCCACCACGGTGGGCTCGCCGCCCTCGAGGACGGCCACGACGGAGTTGGTGGTCCCTAGGTCGATACCGACCGCACGAGCCATGTGAGCAACCTTTCGAACTTGACTGGAACTGACTCAAGCGAACTTGAGTGGAGCTCGCTCAACCTAACTGATGGCTTTAACGGGCGAGTCGCCGGCCTTGTTCCCGGTCGCTGCGTCCGACCATGCCGGGGAGTCTGGACAGCTCCCGGTGCGGGAAGACCATCATTCGGTGGTGGCAGTGCTTCGGCGGGGTGGAGCAGTCAGTCGGGGAGCTGAGGTGCCTGAGTCTAGGAAAGATCGACCGGCGGGTCGCAGGCTGCCGGCTGATGCGAGCCGCCCGGAGTCGATGCTGCGGCTGTCGATCGGTCGGCGGCCCCGTGACGTCGTGTGTGTGGTGGTCGCAGGTGCGGTGCTGACGCTGTGTTCGCTGCTCGCCCAGATCCCGGCGATCAACCCGGTCGAGGTGGCGATCTTCGAGCAGCTGGGCGGGATGCCGCCGGCGTCGGGCCCGGTGTGGTCCGGGTTGCTCTGGGTCGGGTCCTGGGTCGGTATCGCCGGGGCCACAGCGGTGGCGCTGTATCTCACCCGGGTCCGGATCGGGCTGCAGTGTGCCGGAGCCGGCGCGCTGGCCTTCGTCCTGGCGCGGGTGATGGATTGGGTCCTGCGCAACCGGCCGGTGCCGGGGGTGTTGTCGGCCGACTCAGCCCTGCGGCTGCCTGGCCCGGCCGGGTTCGCCTTCCCGGCCACGCACGTGGCCGTCGCGGCCGCGTTGGCGACGATCGCGGCGCCGTACCTGACCCGTGGGGTGGGTTATCTCGGGTGGGCGGTCACGGTCGCTGTCGGGGTCGCCGAAGTCTACGAGGGCTCACTGCCGCTCGGGGTGTTCGCTGGGGCCTTCCTGGGCTGGGGAGTCGCCACGGTGTTCCGCCTGGTCTGGGGCACTCCCGGGCGGCGAACCTCGGTGCTAGCGGTGCACCGGGCGCTGGAGCAGGCCGGATTGGCCCCGGTGGAGGTGGTGGCAGTTGGGCAGCACCTGCTGGGCCCGCTGACGTTCCGGGTCACGACGGCAAGCGGTGAGACATTGCGGGCGCGGGCGGTGCGGCGGATGCACCGTCGTGCCGGCCTGTGGCACAAGCTCAGACGGTTGCTCGCCTCGGTCGAGGCACAGGACGCGCCGCGGCTGTCGACCGCACATCATGAGGCGGAGCATGAGGCGTTCGTCACCCTGCTCGCGGAACGGGCCGGCTTGCGCACCCCGCCGTTAGTGCTGGCCTGCGAGACCAAGCACGGCTCGCCGTTGCTGGTCCACCGCCAGATCGAAGGCCGCCGGCTCACGGCGCTGCCGCCCTCGGAGATCGCCGATTCGGTGTTGGACGAGATCTGGGCGCAGGTCGCCACCCTGGCCCGGGCCCGGATAGCGCACCACGACCTGCGGGCCGAGAACATCCTGCTCGACCCGCAGGGCCGTCCCTGGGTGCTCAACTTCACCTTCGGCCAAGCTGGCGCGAGTCCGGCCCGCACCGCCCAGGATCTCGCCGATGCACTGGTCTCGCTCGCATCGCTAGTCGGGGTCGAGCGCACGGTGTGCAGCGCGTGCCGATCCCTGTCGGTCGACCAGCTCGCGGCGGCCCTGGTCTACCTGCACCCACTCGCGCTGCATCGCGGAATCCGCGAGCAGGTTGACCAGGGCCGTTACCTGTTCACCGAACTCCGCGAGACCCTCGCCGACCGGATCGACCGGCCTATCCCGAGGTTCCGCTCCCCGGTGCGGCCCAGGACCGTCGCGGGCCTGCTGCTCGGCGGCGGCGCGGTGTACCTGCTGCTTCCCCAGTTATCTAGCCTCACTCAGGTGCTGAGCTTGCTGCGCGATGCCAACTGGTGGTGGCTCGCCGCGGCGGTGGCCTGCGGGCTGGTGGCGATCGTCATGTCGGCGGTGTCGCTGCTGGGCTCCAGCCAGGCTCCGCTGCCGTTCTGGCGCACCGTCGCCGTACAGGTCGCAGCGGCATTCGCCGGCCGCACCACACCCGGCGGGGCCGGCTTCTTCGGGATCAACATCGCGTACCTGGAGCGGCTGGGCATGCGCCGTTCCCTCGCCGTCGGGGTGACCCTGTTGAGCCTGGCCGGCACCAGCGCCGTCGCCGCCGTCGTGTGCCTGGTCGGGGTCCTCGGTGTCGGCGCCTCGGGGACGCTGCGGGGGATGTCGATCCCCACCGGATGGCCACTGCTGGTGGGGGTGGCGAGCGCGCTGGTCGTCGCCGGACTCATCGTCGGCTCCCCGTTCGGCCGCCGCCAGATCATCCGCCCCTCGATGCAGGTGGTCTCCGAGCTATGGTCCACGCTGCGCCAACCGCTGCGCGCCGTACAACTCTTCGGCGGCGCGTTCGGCTACCTGACGATCTCCGCGCTTGGTCTGGCCGCCAGCCTCGCCGCATTCGAGCCCCACTTCCCGCTGATAGTGGTGCTGGTGGTGTTCGTGGTCGGCCAGACCCTGGGTCACCTCGCACCCACCCCCGGCGGTCTGGGCGCGGTCGAAGGGCTCCTCGTCGCCGGGCTCACAGCCGTGGGTGTGTCACCCACAGCTGCCGTGGCCGCAGTCCTGACCTCACGGCTGCTCACCTACTGGCTACCGGTCCTGCCCGGTATCGGGATGTTCCGCTACCTGCAGCACCGCTGCATCATCTGATCGATGGGTGACCACGGTCTGGCTCACCGGCTGATCATGGCCTGGATGGTGGCCACCAAGCTCTCCATCTCGACGGGCTTGGTGGTGTCGACCCGGATCAGCTGTCCCATTCCGATCGGCTGATCGAACTCTGCGAGCAGGTCGTCAGACAACCGTGCCAAAACGTGCGCCTTATGGTGAGTCACCGAGGTTGACCGGATCGCGTACCGCTCGGCCGCCACTGCTGGCGGGCAGGCGCAATGGACTTCCACCAGGTGCGCGTTGAGCGAGTTGATCCGAGAACGCTGGTAGTCACTGTGCGGCCGGAAGTTCGCGTCGAGCACTACGGAGGGGAATGTCTCAGCGAGTGTCCACAGCAGCTCCATGGCCGCCGCGCTGGCGCGGCGTGACGCCTCAAGGTCGCCTGCGGGGAAGTCCAGAGCGTCGAAAAGAGTCTCTTTGATCTGATCCTTGGACAGCAGCGGCAGTCCTAAGGCCGCAGCGAGCGGAACGGCAACCATCGTCTTGCCCGCGCCAGGAGCACCGGATACGAGGACCACGTCGCGCGTCGCTGTCACACCATCATGATGGATCACCGCAGCCCACCGTCGACAGCGCGTAGCGGACGGCTCCTAGGTGAAAGAGGTCGGCAGAACGGGCAGGCTGTCGAGGGTATGCCAGCGCACCCGCGAGCTATCTGGCTACTACCGAGTAACTGGCCGTAGTGTGCGAACTAGAAGAACGTGGGACACCGCGGGGAGGTGAACGCCGTGATGGCAGTGCGGCTGGTGATCGGCCTGGGGCTGACCGTCCTGACGCTTGTCTTCGCTGGTCGGCGGGTGTGGTGGCTGTACACCCTGATCCGTTCCGGGCAGCCGACGGGTGGCCGCGCCGCGGACCTGGGCGACCGGCTACGGACCCAGCTGGTTGAGGTGTTCGGGCAACGACGGTTGTTGCGCTGGACGATCCCCGGCTTGGCGCACTTCTTCACCTTCTGGGGCTTCGTGGTCCTGATCACCGTTTACATCGAGGCCTACGGGGTGCTGTTCGACGAGAACTTCGCCATCCCGCTGATCGGGCACTCGCCGGTACTGGGTTTCCTGCAGGACTTCATCGCGCTGGCCGTGCTGGCGTCGATCATCACGTTCGCGATCATGCGCGTTCGGCAGGCACCGGAGCGCAGGCAGCGGGCATCGCGCTTTTACGGCTCGCACAACAGTGGCGCGTGGCTGATCCTATTCATGATCTTCAACGTGATCTGGACGTTGTTCCTGTTCCGGGGCACTGAGGTGAACAACGGCACCTTCCCCTACCGCTCCGGTGCATTCGCCTCGGACGCGGCCGGGGCCCTGCTCGCACCGCTGGGCGCGGGGACCAACCAGGTCCTAGAAACCGTCGGGCTGCTGCTGCACATCGGGGTCATGCTGGCATTCCTGATGATCGTGCTGTACTCCAAGCACCTGCACATCTTCATCGCGCCGATCAACGTGGCAGCCAAGCGGCTGCCCAAGGCGCTGGGCCCGCTGCTGCCGATGGAATCCGGTGGCAAGGAGATCGACTTCGAGGATCCGGGCGAGGACGACGTCTTCGGTCGCGGCAAGATCGAAGACTTCACTTGGAAGGGCATGCTCGACTTCGCGACCTGCACAGAGTGTGGTCGCTGCCAGAGCCAGTGCCCTGCGTGGAACACTGGCAAGCCGCTGTCCCCCAAGCTGGTGATCATGGATCTGCGGGATCATCTGTTCGCCAAGGCGCCCTACCTGATCGGTGACCAGGCAGTACCTGACCACAGCGACGTCGACGTGCTGGCGCTGGCCGCGGGCAACGGGCACCACGTGCCCGAGTCGGGCTTCGGCCGGGTTCCCGGATCGGGCCCGGAGCAGGCCACCCGCCCGCTAGTGGGTACCGCCGAAACCGGCGGGGTGATCGATCCGGACGTGTTGTGGTCGTGCACCACCTGCGGGGCCTGCGTGGAGCAGTGCCCGGTGGACATCGAGCATGTCGACCACATTGTCGATATGCGCCGCTACCAGGTGATGATTGAGGCGGAGTTCCCCACCGAGCTGGGCACGCTGTTCCGCAATCTGGAGAACAAGGGCAACCCGTGGGGGCAGAACCAGTCCGCCCGGATGGACTGGGCGAAGAGTCTGGACTTCGAGGTTCCGCAGTTGACCGAGGAGACGCTGCCCGACGACGTGGAGTACCTGTTCTGGATCGGCTGCGCCGGTGCGTATGACGACAACGCCAAGCGGACGGTGCGGGCCACTGCCGAGCTGTTGCACATCGCCGGCGTCAACTACGTGGTGCTTGGGGACGGTGAGACGTGCAACGGTGATCCGGCCCGCCGATCGGGCAACGAGTTCTTGTTCCAGATGCTCGCGCAGCAGAACGTGGAGGTGCTCAACACTGTCTTCGAGGGGCGGGAGCCGGGCCGTCGCAAGATCGTGACCACCTGCCCACACTGCTTCAACACCTTGGGCCGGGAGTACCCGCAGCTCGATGGGCACTACGAAGTGGTGCACCACACCCAGCTGCTCAACCAGCTGGTGCGGGACAAGCGGCTGGTGCCGGTGCCGGCGGCCGACGGGCCAGCGGTCACCTATCACGATCCGTGCTATCTGGGCCGGCACAACGCGGTCTACTCACCGCCCCGTGAGCTGGTCGGCGCGTCCGGTGCTCAGCTGACCGAGATGCCCCGCCACGGTGACCGTTCGATGTGCTGCGGCGCCGGGGGCGCCCGGATGTGGATGGAAGAGCGCATCGGCAAGCGGATCAACCTCGACCGGGTCGACGAGGCGATCGCTACCGGAACGTCCGCGATCGCTACCGGTTGCCCGTTCTGCCGGGTGATGCTCACCGATGGCCTCACCACCCGCGAGTCCGAAGGCACCGCCGCCAACACCACCGAAGTCCTAGATGTAGCCCAACTCCTGCTGGCCAGTGTCAAGCGGGGGCCGACACCGCCATCCGGCACCGAATAGCGTTTTTCGCGTCCGAAACCGCTATTCGGTTCCGGATGGCGATTTCTCGAGCAGCACCAGAGGACGTTGTCGCGGAGCTGGTTACGACGATCTCCTCGATCTCGGCGCGGACAGCATCCAGAGTGATGCCGGCCTGCTGCAGGGCTTGCGCAGCGACGCCCCACCCAACGGACCGGGCTTGCTGGACGAAAGGGTCGAGCGGCAAGTGCTAGTTGACGGATCAGCGATGGGTGTCGACGCGCTGGAAATTGAGATACGCCTTCGAGGGCGTGGGACCGCGCTGGCCCTGGTATCGGGAACCCACGCCGGCGCTGCCGTAAGGATGCTCGGCGGGGCTGGACAGCCGGAACAGGCACAGTTGCCCGATCTTCATTCCAGGCCACAGGATGATCGGCAGGTTTGCCACGTTCGACAGCTCCAGGGTGATGTGACCGCTGAAACCGGGATCGATGAAGCCTGCCGTGGAGTGGGTCAGCAACCCGAGACGGCCCAGGCTCGACTTGCCTTCAAGCCGCCCAGCCAGGTCGTCAGGCAAGGTGATCTGCTCGAACGTCGATCCAAGCACGAACTCGCCGGGGTGCAGCACGAAGGGCTCGTCACCCTCGGGCTCCACCAGTGAGGTCAGCTCGTCCTGCTGCAACGACGGGTCGATGTGGGTGTACTTGGTGTTGACGAACACGCGGAAGAAGCGGTCCAGCCGGACGTCGATGCTGGAGGGCTGGAGCAACTTCGCATCGAACGGCTCGATTCCCAGGCGCCCAGCATCGATTTCGGCCCGCAGATCCCGATCGGACAGCAGCACGCCGACACCCTAGTCGGCGGTCCGGATCCCCAGCCTGCCACAGCCACCATCACTAGGACACCGCTTGCGCCCCAAGCATCACTTAAACCTTGGCCCCTGACGGTCCTGGGCAGATCTGCTGCGGACGTGCCAGGTGCGGCAACGTCGTGACGAAGTTGCCGCACCTGGCACATCAGTACGAGGTGACGATCCTTCCGGGAAGTCACAGACGGTCACCTCAGGGCGAGGACGAGCTGGCGGTCAGCCGGACCCAGCTCGGTGGCTACATACCGTGACCGTGCTAGTCTCAAGCGGCGTCGCGGGTGTAGTTTAATGGTAGAATGAGAGCTTCCCAAGCTCTAGACGCGGGTTCGATTCCCGTCACCCGCTCCATTCCATTACCGCAGTTCATCCATGGTGTGCGGCAATGAGTCCCCCTTGGGAGCATTGATGTTCTCATCGTTTGTGCCCTCTACGTGCCCTGAGTGGCCAGCCTTGCGATGCTGCTCGATAAGGAGACTCAGCCCATCCGCGATCAGTTGGTCGGCCGCATTAGTGGCGTGTTGGTAGATCATCGCGGCGCGTGGGCTGTCATGGCCCATCCGGGTCATGAGATCTCGCAGGCTACTTCCTGTCGCCGCAGCGAGAGTATTTCCGGTATGCCGAAGATCGTGAAAGTGCAGATTGGAAACACCAATCGCCGTGACGTTCTCCTTCCAATTAGTCGCTGGGTTGAAATTACCGCGTCTCATGGGACCGCCGCGTTGCATGGTGAACACAAGGTCATCCGGGTTGGGGCCGACGTACTCGGCTAGATGCCGGGCAAGGTCTGCTTGCAGGGCCTGAGGAACCGTCACTGTCCGACGACCGGCACGAGACTTCGGCGCTCCTCGTATCAGGCCTTGACCTGGCAAGTCGATCAACTGGGAGGTGATGTAGATGCGGCTGCCGTCCTTCTCGACATCACGCCGTCGCAGTCCGGTGATCTCGCCCCACCGCAGGGAGCACATGGCGGCGACGAGGATGAAGGTCCGCAGCGGTGGGCGAGGCATCCGGTCGGCCAGCTCAAAAACTTGGGCGACGGTAAGGACCGGTCGCTCGTCGGGACTTTCCCGATCTGCTCCTCGAATGCGACAGGGATTGCTTACCAGGAGCCGATCATCTTCGACCGCTGTCGTCAGCACAGCCCGCAGCAGCCGGTATGACTTGGCAACGATCGTCTGGGCGACACCCTGGTGTAGCAAGGTAGCCCGCCACTCCCGCAGGCCAGCTGTCGTCAGGCGATTCAAGGGGTACTCACCCAGCTCGGGCCTTAGGTACTTGTTGAGTAGGCGGCGGTAGAGCTGGACGGTCGACGGGCGGAGTCCGGCTCGCTCACTAATCCATTTATCCGCATAATCACCGAGAAGTACTCGGCCACGGTCGGGATTGGCCCACTCCTCCCGCGCGATCTTGGCCTCCACCAGCGCGAGGTACTTCGTCGCATCCGACTTGCGCTCGAATGTCTGTGGCGCCGAGTGCCGTCTCCCATCCGGACCGAAATACCGCACCTGGTATCGGCCAGATGCCAACTTTCGTACGGTGCCGAATCGGCCACGCTGCCGCGGCGGCATCATGCCGCTCCGTGTAGGTCGCGCCAGATCATCTCTGGCGTCAAGGGTTCCACCCGGCTGCCAGTGAGCCAGGTATCGAGGTCGGACAGCGCGAACCGAACGTGCCGGCCGACGTGATGAAAAGCGATGCGCCGTTCGGCGACGAGCCGACGCACGAACCGCTCCGAGGTATTCAAGTAGACAGCCGTCTCGGAGACGGTCAGGTACTTCTCCACAGTGTTCCTCCCCCTCAGGCGGCCTGATCGCTGGTTGCCGAACAGTTGTTGGGTGGTAATCCGCTGGTAGCGAGTTGAGCGGCGGTGTATTCGGCTTTCCACCGTTGTCGTTCGGCGATGGCGTGGAGTAGCAGGAGGGGTCGGGGTGGTATGTCGGGGTCGGTGGGTGCGGGGCGTTCCCACTGGTAGGGACCGTCTTGCGGACCGTGAGCTGGTTGGATGCCGACATCCAGCAGAAGTTGCCGAACGAATTCGCCGCGTTCGGCGCGGTGGTCGTCAAGGGTCTTGTTGGACCATTTCCGGGAGACCAGGACGCGGCGCCCGGCGATGCCGAGGTGTTCGTATTGGTGGGCTTTGCTCTTGC